>JBBIJM010000150.1:0-1600 GCA_037445955.1 Syntrophobacterales bacterium | reverse complement strand
AGGCGGATGATCTCGACAAGATCACAGGCAAGATCAGGCATACCTTGGCCAGGGCAATCCTTTATGACCGGGGTTTTGAAAAACATCTCGCCCGGTTGAAGGAGGAGTTCCCGGGGATCATCCTCTTTAAGGCCGAAGAGGTGGGAGAAAGCCCCCCCGCAACGGGGAGGGTCATTTGTCCACCTTCGCTGGAAGAGGAAAAGATGATCATTTTTACCTCCGGCACCACCGGGTTCCCGAAAGGGGCTATCCTTACCCACCGGAGTTATCTGGCCAATCGGCTGACCTTTGACGGATATTTTCACTTGAAAGAGGGCGACCCCCTTGCCCTCCTTCTGGTCAATCCCCTTCATCATGCCAATTCTTCCGCCCTTTCCGACTGGGGGATGAGGCGCCGGGGGGCGGTTATCCATCTGGTGGCCCGATATACAACCCTTTACTGGAAGATTCTCTCGCTGGTCGCGGAGGTTTCCCGGGGGCCCGTGGTCACCGCCCTGGTGGCAAGTCATATCGACTTTTTGGATAATTTGCTGGCCGCCGGGACGCTCCCCGTAGAGATCGAGCGGCTTAAGGAGGCCTTAGGCAGGACCGAGATCATGCTCGGCTCCGCCCCGGTAGGGCCGACGACGATCAGGAGTCTCCTCAAATATGGAAAGCGCCTCCCCCTGGTCCGTTTCGGCTCGACGGAAACCTGTCTCCAGGTGCTCGCCGTTCCCGCCGGGATGAAAGACGAGGAGAAGATGCGGGCCTTCGAGGCGGGATGGGGCCATGAATACCGGGGGGAAAAGGTGACGGGATATTACATAGGCCGGGAGCATTATCCGATTACCCGTCTGGCGGTGGTGAAGGCCATCGATCCGGGAGAGGAGGGATATATGGTGCCCTGCGCCGAGGGCGAACCGGGCTATCTGGTCACCCAGGGGGCAAACATCATGAAGGGTTATTTAGGTCCGATGGAAAACACCGAGGCGGTTTTCCGGGAGGAATGGTACACCGGGCTAAGAGACATCGTCTTCACCAGGAGAGGTACGGACGGGGGTCTTGATTATTACTGGATGAGCCGGGATTCGGCCATGCTCATCAAGGGCGGCGCCAACTACTCTTACGATCAGGTGGCCGCGGAACTGAGCCGGGTCCTGGCGGAGGAATTCGGGCTCACCCAGGACCAGTTCGGTCTGGCGGTGGTGGGGCTGCGGATAAAATCGGAACATGACGACAGTTGTCTCGTAACCGTCGAATTGAAGACCGAAACGGGGCATCTTAAGGAGGCGATTGAGGAATTCCTTCTGGGGAAGGTGGCAGACCGGGTCGGCAAGGCCAGCCGGCCGGATTATGTCCGTTTCGCCCCCATCCCCCGGAGTTTCAAAGGGGAGATCCTCTATTCCCGGCTGATCGATGAGTTTAAAGACGAACGCTTAAACACTCCATAAATCTCTCCGCAGGCAAGATCTTCTTCCCGCTATTTCCGTTGACATGCCCTTGCCTTGAATTCGGGGGACACAACACTTAATTATCTTGCCCAGCGCGTAAAAATGATTTAAACATCAGCTATGTCTAGAATAGCCAGAATAGTCGCCGTCGATCATCCTCACCATATCAC
>JBBIJM010000149.1:0-2029 GCA_037445955.1 Syntrophobacterales bacterium | reverse complement strand
CGGGGCGATGTATTGCAGCATTCCCAGCCGGAAGAGGGGTATCCGCCGGGCCGCCGCGGAAAACAGCAGCAGGGGCGTCGCCGTCACCACCCCGCCGCCTACGAGCAACAGATCGGGGATGATCCCTGTGTGCAGAAAGGCCCCCTGGCCGGAGGAATCCGCCCGGATAAGGAGAAGGGCCGCCGGGATGAACATTATCCCCGTCTCAAGGGTCAGGCCTGTCAGGGAATCAAGCGGGGCTGTCTTCTTGACCAGGCCGTAGATGCCGAAGGAAAAGGCGAGACTCAAGGCGATCCACGGCAAGGCCCCATAAATGAAAGTCAAATACCCGACTCCTGCCGCCGCGAGAGCTACCGACACCCACTGTCCCGGCCGGAGCCTTTCCCGAAGAAACATCACCCCGAGAAGCACCGATACGAGAGGGTTGATGAAATAGCCCAACGCCGATTCCACAATGAATCCGGCGTTCACCGCCCAGACGTAGATAAGCCAGTTGAGCGAAAGCAGGACCGCGGCACTCGAGTAGATGACGACCACCCGGGGTTTGGAGATCAGGGAGGAAAATATCCTGGCCTTTCCGGCAATAAGGACGACCGCCGCCAGAACGATAAGCGACCAGACGATCCGGTGGGCGGTGAGCTCGAGCGCCGGAACATGCCCGAGCATCTTCCAGTAAACCGGAAAGAATCCCCACATCCCATAGGCCAACGCGGCATACCAGATACCTCTATCCATTAGATCCGCCATCCCGGCGGGAAGGCAGAAATCATAAATGTCTTCAACTTATCCTCTCCCTCGTCCTGTTTTAAGAATATGTTCCCCTTGGCCTATTCCCGCCCTTCCGCCTTGTACCGCTTGAGCTCAAAGACAACGGGGTTTTTATAATCCGGGCAGGGATGGGTGGCTATGTCCTTGTCCTTAAGCCAGGGGAAGTCGGCCCCGAAGAGCATCCCGTGGATCTTGTAAGTCATAGAGGCCAAGGCGTGCCAGCAGATCCTCCCCTCGATGTCCTCGCCGTCAAACCTCACCACGTCTCCCACCTGGTGATGAAAATCGCACTGCCCGTTCTGCTCGATCACCCTTGCCTCTACCCGGTACGGAGCCTTCATCTTTCCCCTCCCCCATTGAATGGGAGAGGATATAAGCCCAAGAGGCCGCCTCTGTCAACGAAATAGGACCAGGGCATCACCGGGAAAAAACAATATTTGCAGATGAACCGTCGGTTGTGATAGCAGAGACGAGACGCTTCGGAAGGGAGAGGGGAATCATGTTAAACTATCTTACCATCAACGATACCCGGCTTGCCTACTGGTCCGATCACCGGGGATCCGATCCGGGCAGGAGAAACCTCCTTTTCATCCACGGCTCAGGCGGCGATCACGACGCCTGGTCGGTTCAACTGGCCTATTTCAGCGGTCACTACAATCTCTATGCCCTGGACCTTCCGGGACACGGCCGCTCCGGAGGAAAGGGCGAAGAGGACGTATTTGCCTATATGGGCTGGGTCAGGGAGCTGATCCGCACCGTCCCCATAAACGACCCGGTAGTTATCGGCCATTCTCTAGGCGCGGCGATCAGCCTTGCCCTGGCGGCAAGATACCCTAAGATCGCAACCGGGCTGGTCCTGGTCGGGGGCGGGGCGGAGCTGCCGGTCAATCCGATGATTCTGGAGGGGCTAAAAAACGATCCCCGGGGAACCATCGCCCTGGCGGTCAAGTTTTCCCTGGCCAAGGCAAACCGGGAACGCTTATCCCCGGCGGTGGCGGATCAGGTCACCCGGGCGGAGGCCGGGGTTTTCTACGGGGATCTATATGCCTGCAGCCTCTTTAACCTGAAGGATGCCCTGGCATCCCTTGATCTGCCTACCCTGGTGGTCTGCGGGGATGAAGACAAGCTCACCCCGCCTGTCTTATCCCGGTATCTTAAAGACAACATCCCCGGGGCGTCGCTTGCCCTGATCGGGAAGGCAGGCCATTTTGTCATGCAGGAAGAAAGCGAGGCCTTCAACGGCGCCCTCTCGGACTTTCTT
>JBBIJM010000148.1:0-2081 GCA_037445955.1 Syntrophobacterales bacterium | reverse complement strand
TCTTGATGGTCGAGGGAATGCCAATCATACCTTCCTCTGATCGCTTACTATCCTGCCGTCTACGAATCGCACTACCCTTTGGCAATAGCAGGCGATATCCGGCTCATGGGTCACTATTATAATGGTGATCCCTGCTTCCCCATTTAGCTTGGAGAAGATCTCCATGATCTCCGCCGAGGTTTTCGTATCCAGGTTCCCGGTGGGCTCGTCGGCGAAAACAAACGAGGGATCGTTCACCAGGGCCCGGGCGATCGCCACCCGCTGCTGCTGGCCACCGGAGAGCTGGTTCGGATGATGCTCTTCCCGGCCGGCCAGGCCCATCAGTTCCAGGGCCGCGTGAGCCTTCTTCCGGCGCTCCTTAGGCGGGCTGCTGTTATACAGGAGCGGCAGCTCCACATTCTCGAGGGCCGAGGTCCGGGGAAGCAGATTGAAGCCCTGGAAAACAAACCCGATCTTCCTGTTTCTGATTGCCGCCAGTTCGTCCCGGGAAAGGCGGCAGACATTCACCCCGTCGATCAAACAATCCCCGGAGGTGGGTTCGTCGAGACAGCCAATGATGTTCATGAACGTGGATTTCCCCGAGCCGGAAGGCCCCATGACGGCGACGAACTCGCCCCGCTCAATGCCCAGATCGACCCCCCGCAGGGCCTCCACCTCGATGCCGTCGAGTTTGTAGGTCTTGGTGAGACCTTTCGTTTCGATAAGCGCCATACCTTACCGTCCGAACCCGGGGCCGGTACTCAAGGGCCGCTCCGGTCTTTTCTTCGCCGCCGGATCGCCCACAACCTCGACGATCACCTCGACCGCCGCCGCAATCTCTCCGGAGACGATTTCGGTAAAATTTCCGTCGCTGATCCCCGTTGTCACCCGGAGGCGTTTCGGCTTGTTGTCCTCGAGGATCCACACCCCGGCCCCCCGGGAACCTGGCCCTCCCCTCCGGCCCTCGGGCGGGCCTCTTCTCTCCCCCTCCGGCCTGACTGCACCATCGGGCGGTCCCTTCCGCTCCCCTCCGGGACGGCCCCCCTCACCGGGCGGGCCTCTTCTTTCCCCCTCCGGCCTGACTGAACCATCGGGCGGCCCCTTCCGCTCCCCTCCGGGACGGCCTGTCTCGACGGCCACCGCTGCCTCCCCGGCGGCGCCTGCCCCAACCGGGGGTCCCTTTCTCTCCTCCGTACCCCGATCTTCCCCCTTGCCCCCTTTCTTATCGAGGGCGGCGAGCACCTTTTCCGGGGGCCGGAACCTAAGCGCGGCGTTGGGCACGGAAAGGATGCCCCGCTTATGCTCCACCACAACCGAAACGTTGGCGGTCATCCCCGGTTTGAGCAATAGATCCGGGTTGGCGACCCTGACGATTACCTCATAGGTGACTACGCTCTGAACCGTAACCGGGGCATTCCTTATCTGAGAGACCTGTCCCTTGAAG
The DNA here is from genome assembly GCA_037445955.1 of Syntrophobacterales bacterium. Taxonomy (GTDB): domain Bacteria; phylum Desulfobacterota; class Syntrophia; order Syntrophales; family CAMTWB01; genus JBBIJM01. The sequence continues at coordinate 658 of JBBIJM010000148.1, read as the reverse complement.
ACCAGATCGGGATACGCATCCACGGTGAATTCCACCGGCATCCCCTCTTTGACCCGGCCGATGTCCGCCTCGTCGATGCTTGCGCTGATCTGCATGTTGGTGAGATCCTGGGCGATGTTGAAGAGGGTCGGCGTCTGGAAACTCGAGGCCACCGTCTGGCCCACGTCCACGTTCCGGGAAATCACGATCCCGTCCACCGGCGAGAGGATCCGCGTATTCTTGAGGTTGATCTCCGCCTGTTTCAACGCCCCCCGTCCCTGGTCGATCTGGGCTTGGACCGCCTTGACCTGGGCCAGGGCGGCCCTGTGGTTCGTCTCGGCTAAATCGAGGTCGTTTTTGGCGATGAAGTTTCCCGCAAAGAGCTGCCTGTTCCGTTCGAGATTCCTCCGGGCCTCGGCAAGAGAGGTTTCCGCCTTCTCCAAATTCGCCTTCTGGTAGAGGATGTTGGCCTGGGCCTGCTCGACCTGGGACTCGAAAATCGCGGCATCGAGCTGGGCCAGGACCTGACCCTTCTTGACGGCCGAATTGAAATCGACAAAGAGCTCCTTGATGGTTCCCGAAACCTGGGTTCCCACGAGGATGGTCTTGACGGCGCTGGCGGTGCCGGAGGCGGTAACCGTAGACCGGATGTCCCGGATGGCTGCCGGCGCGGTTTTAT
>JBBIJM010000147.1:0-2242 GCA_037445955.1 Syntrophobacterales bacterium | reverse complement strand
GCGCCGGAAATGCGTTATAAGGGCCTCCCCGCCGCCTTCGGGGCTGCCTGCAATCCTCTCTTGCCCCGGGCTTAGGCAAACAGGCCCCACGGGATCCGGTAAACAAAGGATAAGTTTATCCCGTCTGGGATATAGACCATCATGTTTTACAAATAACAGGTCAAGCCCCAACCCTCGTAACCCCGGGAGGCAAAAATGAACCTGGCCAGACTGATGGAGGACAACCTCGTAAGGTTCGGCGAGTATGACTTTATCCATTTCCAGGGCGAGTGGTACTCGAACTTCGAGATGAACCGCCGGACAAACCGGCTGGGATGCGCCCTTAAACGGCTGGGGGTGGGAAAGGGCGACCGGGTCGGGGTGCAGCTTGCCAACTCCCCCGAACTGATCCAGTCTTTTTTCGCCGTCCTTAAGATCGGCGCGGTTCTGGTGCCGATAAATCCCTCTCTCAAGGCCGCGGATCTCGCCCACATCTACGAGGATTCCGGGATCAAGGCGTTAATCGCCCGGGGAGACTCCCCTGCCTCAATCAGGGAGGCAAGAAGGGCGGCCCCGGCCCTGGAATGGCTCATCTTGACAGAAAGGGATGTCGAAGCGCCGGCGCTTTCCTTGGCGGAGATCACCCGTTTTGTCCCCGATGAGCTCGTCATCGCCGATACGGAAAACGACGATCTGGCCGTTATCCTCTATACCGCCGGAACCACGGGCCGGGCTAAGGGGGTGATGCTAAGCCACTACAGCTTGTACACCCACGTAACCGGATATTATGAGCTCGTGCTCCTGGATATCCGGGGCGTCTCTCTCCGGGGCTCGAGTGAAGAATTCGAGGTCCGGCAGGGGCGGAGGGTGGCCAGAGAGATCGAGGTCTTCGGGATAAGGCGGCCCCGGCTCTCCCTCATCGCCCTTCCCCTGTTTCACGGCTACGGCATCTTTGCGGTGAACCTCGAATTCCTCACCGGGGGCAAGCTGATTATCCTTGGCCGCTGGGATGCCCTGGAGGCGATGCAGGCGATAGAGCAATTGGGGATCACCGATTTCCGCGGCGTCCCCACCATGTATATCCAGATCCTCAATCATCCCCGGGCGGACAGGTACAACCTGAGCTCCCTGCAAACCTGCATCTGCGGGTCCGCCCCGCTGCCCCTGGAGGTGGCCAGGAACTGGAAGGAGCGCTACGGCCTCGATATCTGGGAGGGATACGGGCTGAGCGAGGCAGCGACAGTCAACTGCGGCAACGTGGCCGGAGGCAGGCCCCCCAAATACGGCTCCATCGGCCTGTGCTACCAGAAGGCAAACAGCATCCGCATCTTTGATAGCGACGGGCTGGAGGTCTCCCGGGGCCAGACCGGGGAGATCGTCATCAAAGGCCCCGGGGTCATGCTGGGTTACTGGAACAACCCTAAGGAGACCGCCCGGGTGCTCAAAGACGGCTGGCTCCATACGGGGGATCTGGGCCATATGGATGAAGACGGCTATATCTATCTTACTGAACGGAAAAAGGATTTGATCATCCGGGGAGGAGAGAACGTCTATCCCAAAGAGGTGGAAAACGTCCTCCATGAGCATCCGCAGGTCCTGGAAGCCGGGGTAATCGGCATCCCCGACCTGATCTACGGCGAGGAGGTGGCGGCGTTCGTAGCGCTAAAGACCCCCGGGGCGGCCGCGGAAGAGGAACTTCTGGCCTTCTGCAAGGAACGGCTGCCCACCTACAAGAGGCCGAAATCCATAAAGATCATGGAATCCCTCCCCAAGAGCGCCGTAGGCAAGATCTTAAGAAGGGAACTGCGCGGCCTTGCCGTGTAACCGCTTTGAGAAATTGAGGTTGAAAAAGACCGGCAGGGTGTATTTGATCATGATCGGCGGCCCGCAGATCGCCGCCACGGTGTTTTCGGCGCAGGGGGCCACGTCGGTTCAATCCCCCCTTGGAAAAACGACGATATGCGCCGGATCAAGATGGATCTTCACCCGGCTTCCGGTTTGATACTTGATTTTTGACGGCTTGACCGAATGTATCGACCTTCCCCCGGGGAGAGCCAGTCGGAAAATGCTCTCCGGACCCAAAAACTCCGCAGCCGCAATAACCGCCTCCCCTTTTTCATCAGGCACAAAATCCACATCATCGGGCCTGACCATCAGGTCGACAGGTACGGCACCGCAGGGGGCAAGGCCGCGTTTGAAAACGCCTATGTCTGAAATTACTGAATCCCCTTCAATTCTTCCCGGGATAAAGTCCGCCTTTCCT
>JBBIJM010000146.1:0-2255 GCA_037445955.1 Syntrophobacterales bacterium | reverse complement strand
TGTCAATCCCGTTATCCGGTTCCTGATAAGCCTTGCCAGGGAGAAAGATTTTCTGTTAGAGGTTTGCCGGCAGTGGTTATGAGGGAAGAGGTGAAGAGATGATCGAGGCCGCTCATTTGACGAAACGCTACGGTGCCGTGACCGCGGTGGACGATCTTTGCTTCCGGGTAGGCCGGGGGGAGGTCTTTGGTTTGCTCGGGCCCAATGGGGCCGGAAAGAGCACGACCATCAAGATCTTCACCGCCCTCTGCCGTCCCGATTACGGGGAGTGTTTCGTGGATGGTTTAAACGTGGCCGGCAGTCCTCTTGAGGTCAAGAGGAGGATCGGGGTTGTGCCCCAGGAAAATAATCTCGACCGGGAGCTTACCGCCTATGAGAACCTCTTCGTCTACGCCCTGCTCCATCGGGTGGACGACCGGCGGCGCAAGGTGCAAGAGGCCCTTGCCCTAGTCGGCTTGGAGGAGAGGCGGGATCATCTGACCCATGGTTTTTCCGGGGGGATGCAGCGGCGGCTCCTTATCGCCCGGGCCCTTCTCGGGGAGCCGGCGGTTCTCTTCCTGGACGAGCCAACCACCGGGCTTGATCCGCAAATCCGTCATCAGGTCTGGGACATTATCAGGAAGGCCCGTCTGGATGGCCGGACCGTGGTCTTGACCACCCATTATATCGAAGAGGCCGAGGCCCTCTGCGACCGGGTGGGCATCCTGGCCAGGGGGGCCCTGATCGCCCTGGAGACCCCGGACAATCTTAAGGCCACCGTCGGCCAATACGTAGTCCAGCACGTTGATCCCTCGGGCAGGCTGATTCAGCAGATCGTAAAGAGCCGGGAGGAAGGCCACCGCCTGGCCGGGGAGCGAAACGGCAGCGTGACGGTGAGAAAGACAAATCTTGAAGATGTCTTCATCAAGCTGACCGGGGAGAGGATCGAATGAAGAGTCCCGGGTGGTATCCGATATTTCTTAGAGAAATGCTCATGTTCAAGCGGAAGTTTCTCAAACTCGGCTATCTCTTCTCGGCGATGGTGGTGCCGGTGATATATCTTTTCGCCTTCGGTTTGGGGCTGGGAGAAAACGTCCGGATCCAGGGGGGCGATTACCTGACTTACCTCATCCCCGGGCTCATCGCGATGACCTCGATGAATAATTCCTATGCCTGGGTGGCCAGCTCGCTAAACTTAAACCGGGTCTATTTCAAGACCTTTCAGGTGCTTGTTCAGGCGCCTATCCTTCCCACGTCCATCGTAGTCGGAGAGGTGCTCTCGGGGATGGTGAAGGGGCTGTTTGCCTCCCTGCTGATCCTTGTGGTCGGCTTCCTCACGGCCCCGGCGCCGGCGGTAACCGGGATATTTCTTGTCGCCCTTTTTCTCAATTGTTTCCTTTTCGCAAGCCTCGGACTGATCACCGGCATGATCACCAGGTCCCACGAGGAGACCTCTACCTACAACAACTTTTTTATCATGCCCATGGCCTTCTTCAGCGGGACCTTCTTCCCCGTGGACCGGATGCCGGATCTTTTGAAAGGGCTCATTTACCTGTTCCCCCTGACCCATACCAACATCCTGATCAGAAAAGATGGCCTCGACCCGGAGGGCCTGGTCTCCCTCGGGATACTGCTTTGTTATTCGGCGGTATTCTCGTTCGTGGGCGCGAGGCTGATCAGGAACTACTCCGAATGAGCGATACGGGAAGATGAAGATACTGCTCCACGTCTGCTGCGCCCCCTGCGCTATCTACCCCCTTGATCGGCTCCGGCCGGATCATGAGGTTTGCGGTTACTTCGTGAATCCGAATATTGAGCCCGTAACCGAGTATGATTTAAGGGCGGCCACCTTAAGGAATTTTGCCGCCCGAGCGGGGTTTCCGGTTATCTGGGAGCGGGAAGAAAAGCCGGCTGCCATGTCCAGGAAAGAGGAAATGACCGGGAAGGACCGTTGCGAACCCTGCTATCTTTACCGTCTCCGGGAAACTGCCCGTCTGGCGAGGGTGCGGGGATTTGAGGCCTTTACCTCAACGTTGCTTTTCAGCAGATACCAGAGGCACGACCTGATCGCCGAGACAGGCACCCGGCTGGGAGAGGAGGAGGATATCCCCTTCTTCTATCGGGATTTCCGGGGGGGCTGGAACGAAGGACTCCGGGCTTCCCGGGAGATGGGTCTCTACCGGCAGTCCTATTGCGGCTGCCGGGAGAGTGAAAAAGAAAGCCTGAAGAGAAAGGAAGAAAAGGGCCGCCCGGGATCCGTCAGGGGATGATGGGCC
>JBBIJM010000145.1:0-2964 GCA_037445955.1 Syntrophobacterales bacterium | reverse complement strand
GAGGGCTCTAAATAGGATAAGGTTTGCAGAAGGGTCGTTTTTCCCGACCCATTGGGTCCGATGAGGCAGAAGATCTCGCCGTCTTTAATTTGAAGAGCAGGAACATGAAGGGTAGTTACCCCCCCCCTTTGAACCTCAAGATCCTTCACCTCAAGAATCGGAAAGGATCGGGTCTCTGTCGGCAGCCCATCTCTCATCTTTATCTCGGCCTTTCTCTCTGTTGAATGGTAGTGAGGATAAGATTGATAAGGTAGGCAAACAGCAGAAGGATGATTCCCAGGGCAATGGCAACGTCAAAGTTCCCCCGGCTGGTCTCCATGACGGTAGCGGTGGTCAGGACCCGGGAATAGCCCTTGATGTTGCCGCCCACCATGATCGAGGCCCCCACCTCTGAAATCACCCCGCCAAAGCCGGCCATGACCCCGGCCAGAAGGGGAAGCTTCGCCTCTTTGATCAAAATCCAGACCATCTGAATACGGGTCGCCCCCAGGGCTAGAATTTGCAGGCGCAGCTTTTGCGGTAGCTGCTGCATGGCCGCCACCGTAATTCCCATAACGATGGGCGTCGCAATCACCGCCTGAGCGATAATCATCGCTTGGGGCGTATAGAGAATCCCCAAAAACCCGAGCGGCCCGTTTCTCCAGAGAAAGATCGTGACAAAAAGGCCGACGACCACCGGAGGCAGGCCCATCCCGGTATTGACCAGGCTGACGACAAATCTCTTCCCGGGAAACTTGGCAAGGGCGATGGCGGTACCCGCCGAAATCCCGATCACCAGGCTGATCAGGGAGGCTGTCCCGGAAACCTTAAGGGAGAGCAGGACGATCCTCATCACCTCATAATCAAAGGTAATCAGCAGCCAGAATGCCTTTTTGATGCCTTCAAAAATCAGATCCATTTTCTTTCCCCGAAACAAGTTCCTTCGAAACGACCTGGATACCGTCGAAACGATAACATCAGCAAAGCTTCGAAGCTCTCATTCTTACTTTTTGCCGGCATCCGGGAAGAAGAGGGGCGACCCAAATCTATCCACCCCAAAGGTCTTGATGATGTCCATTGCGTCTTTGGAGATCAAAAAATCGGCTAGAGCCTTTCCTCCTGCCGCATTGACTCCGGGCCTCCCCGCGGGATTCACCTCAATGACATGATAGACATTAAGAAGGATCGGGTCTCTTTCGACGAGGATTTCCAGTCCGAGGCTTTTCTTAAGCGCCAGATACGTCCCCCGGTCAGCCAGGGTATAGCCCCTCTTTTCCGCGGCCACATTCAACGTCTGGCCCATTCCGAGGCCGGTCTGCTGGTACCATTTTTCCGCCTCCGGATCGATCCCTGCCGAGTTCCATACCCCCCTTTCCTTGGAATGGGTTCCCGAATTATCTCCCCGGGAAAGAAAAAGGGCTTTTCCCTTAGCTATCTTTCTGAAGGCCTCTGTGGCGAGTTTTACCCCTGTAATTCCCGCCGGATCATTGGGGGGGCCTACAATCAGATAGTCATTATGCATGACCCTCTTCCGATTGATCCCCCGGCCCTCGGCAATCAATTTCTCCTCGGCGGCGGGAGAATGAACCAGAAGAACGTCCGCTTCCCCCTTCCGCCCCATGGCGATGGCCTGTCCCGAACCTACGGCGATGGTCTTGACGAAATAACCGGTCTTCTTCTCAAAAACCGGGATCAGGACATCAAGAAGTCCGGAATCCTGGGTGCTGGTGGTGGTGGCCAGGATGACATTTTTCTGCCCTGCCGCCGCGGGAAATGTTAAAGACCAAAGACTAAGGACAAGACTAAATATCAACATAAAATACCAATACTTCATCTATGAACCTTCCCTTTCAATTTTTCGTATAGAGGATCCTTCCGGAATATTTGAAATTGTAGCCCCCGATCCGATCAACGCCGGCCCGAAATTCCGGCGAATTCAGAATTTCGATGAATGCCTGGATGCCCTTATGAAAGAAGGTCGTCTTATCCAGGATCATGTCGAACCGCTCCCGGATAATGGGGATGAAGGCAAGACCGAAGAGTTTGGCCACGGCAATCGTGGCGATGCCCACATCCGTCTCTTTGGAAAGGATCGAGAGGCCCACTTCGAAATGGGTATAGACCTCTTTTTCATATCCGGAAATCCCCGATGAGGGGATCTTCAATTGCTTAAGGTAATGATCCAGCAGGACCCTGGTTCCCGCCCCCTTCTGCCGGTTTAAGAAACGGATGCCCCTCCGGGGGAGATCATCAAATCCTTGAAATCCCAGCGGATTCCCGGGTGCGGTGACAAATCCGAGGTCCCTGTCAAAAAGATTGACGACCACCGGCTTTACCTCGGGAAGCAGTGAATCAAGAAAGGGAATATTATAGAGGCCGCTTTCCGGTTCGAGGAGGTGAGACCAGGCGATATCCGTGTAACCTCTGTTTAGGGCCATAAGCCCATCGGTGCTTCCGGTGTTGGCGGCAAATATATAGAAGTCGGGATGGGATTTCTTAAGGCAGGTCTGAAGCATGTCCAGGACCGGATCGTTGCTCCCTGATGCCAGAAGCGCCCCTTCAATTCCTCTGCCTTTTTGCCGCGCCTCCTCCAGGCCCGTCCGGGCATTCTCTTCGATCCACTCGTCAATGAGTTTTTTGGGAAAGATCCACTTCCCTGTGATCCGGGTGGCAGGTATTCGTTTCGCCTTGATCAAGGCATAAACCTGCTTCTCATGGATGCCTAGATAAGATGCAATCCCTTTGGTATTCATCATTTCGTCAGACATGCCGCTCACCTTCTGAGATATGTATAACCGGCTCCCCGCCGGTCGTCAAGAATTATTATTACATATTATTACTAAATCTTACTTAAACGTATTAACCGTTTAGCCTCATCCCTGAATATCAAAAAAATATTGTGAACAGTCCCTGAATATACTATAACGAAACATCACATACTGAAACGGGCAGCCGTGATTATGAAGCAGGGCACAAGCTCCACCG
>JBBIJM010000144.1:0-3018 GCA_037445955.1 Syntrophobacterales bacterium | reverse complement strand
TTCACCCAGGAGGTACTCGGTCCGGTCGATGATCTCCTTTTGCATCTGGGGATTCAAATCCCTGAAATAGGCGGTGTAGCCGGAAACCCGGACCAGGAGCTCGGGATACTCCTCAGGGCGCAAGACCGCCTCAACCAGGGTCTCCCGGTTCAGGACATTGAACTGGATCTCGAGGCCCCCGTCCCTTTCGCCCCCCAGATCGTCGAAGTACCCCTCTACCGTGGCGGCGAACAAGCCCAGGGGATCCGGCAGGCCGGCGAGGTTTAATTTCAGGTTCAACGCGATCCCGCCTGTCAGGCGCCCCGCGGGCAGCGCGGCTAGGGAATTCAACACCGAGGTAAGCTCCCGAGCGGCTCCCGAGACCGGGGTGATGCCGCTTGCAAAACTTTCCCCGGCCTTTCGGCCCGAGGGCATCGCCCCCAGAAGCCTCCCGAACCCGGCGTGGTTCGTCATGCTCCAGTAGCCCACCCGGTACCTCCCGCCCCGGTAGTTTTCCCTGGCCCCGAAGAGATCATCCAGAAGTTCGATAAGAAACCGCACCTCCCCTTCCGCTTGGAGATCCTCGTTCCCGAACTTCGGGGTCTTCTCCGGATTGTTGAGGCGGGCCCGTAGCGTTTCATACCCCTCGAAGTTTGCCTGCAGGGCGGCAAGCAGCCCGGCAAACGGGATGCTGCCCTCCTGGAAGACAACCCTCCTTACGGCGCAAAGCGAATCCGCCACATCCGCCAGACCGATGACGGCAACCCCGGAGGCGTTGATTGAGGCCCCGCCGTCGATCACATCCCGCCCCTTTTCGAGGGGGCCTTCAAAAAAGGCGGACATGATCGGGGTCGGATAGACTTCCCGATGGATCCTGCCTAAGACGTTGTTCAGCTCGACCGCCTGGTCCACGAGCCAGCTTATCTGCCCGATGAAGGCCCCTTTAAATTCCTCCCAGGTCTTAAACGAAGAGACCTCGCCGGTGGCGACGCTGATGAGACGATCAAGCCCGCAATGGCGATGGCGGCCGTTAAAAAGGGCCAGTTCCAGGGCGGAGGGAAGGTTCAAGAGGATCGCCCCGGTGTGGCCGTAAAAACGTCCGGCGCTTCCCGGCTCGACGCAGCCGATGATGCCGTAGTCCCTGGCCTCCTCAATTGTTTCACCTTTGGCCATCAGGGCCCGGATCACGGCGCGGTCGTTGTGAATGGCCGGCGTGGCCCCGGTTTCCCGGTTGGCCGCGCAGAGTCTCCGCAGATACTCCGGGGGGTTGATCCCGGGATGGTAGCGGGCGTTTAAGTTGGGATCCCTGAGCTTCATCAGCTCCGTCGCCCTGAGGATGACGTAGGTGAGGTCATTTACCGCATCGGCTCCCTTCCTGTCCACGCCGCCTATGGTGATCGCCTGGTTGGAACCGCTGCCGCCGAAGAGCTGCTCCCCCGCCTCGGGCACCAGGGGCACATGATCGCCGATCTTAAGCCACAAGAAACCCAGAAGCTCGACCGCCCCGTCCACCGTAAGGGTCCCGTTTTCCCTATCCGAGCGGTAGAGGGGATAGAGGAGCTGATCCAGCCTCCCCAGACTCAAACCGATATTGGAATTTTCCAGATGCAGGGCGATCCAGGCAAGCCAGACGGCGGTAAGACCCTCGCGAAAGGTCCGGGGAGGAGCGGCGGGGATCCGGCGATGAATCGCCTCAAGCTCAAGAAGCGCAGCCTTCCGCCTGGGGTCGGCTTCGCTCAAAGCAAGGAGCCGGGCCTCGGCGGCGATATTTTCCGAGAAGGAGACCATCCCCGTAAGGACCTCTCCTATAGCCTCGTAGAATTCCCGCCTCCCGTCGTCCGCCGCGCCCGCCGCCTTCTCTTTCGCCTCGGCGATGATGGCCGCCAGCCCCTCGGTGATGAGGCGGGAAAAGAGAGGGATCGTATGGGAGATGCAGGTGGGTTTGCTCGCCAGGAAGAAGACGAGCCTCTCCATGATCTTTAGGGAAGGGGGATTGTAGCGTTTCCTGGCCAGCTCCTGGATGGTGAAATCGAGCCAGCGGGGAAAAATCTTCCCGTTGAGTTCCTCGATATAGGCTTCGTTCAGATAATACGGATTCTGCTTTCTCCTGGAAACATGCAGGAGTTCCGGCCAGAGGGCAAGGGCCAGGAACTCAGGGTAGAGGGGGACCCCTTTGAATTTTGAGGTGGTCGAGCCGGCAAAGGTCGAGGTATCTGTAAGGGAAAAGGGGCGCATCCCCTCGGCGCAGGCCTGACGATGCAAAACGACCGCCCGGCGCGCCTCAAGAACGTACCGGTACACCCGGGCCTTATCCAGTATAGATATCCGTTCCTTCCCGAAGAGATTGAACTTCTCATAGGCCGCCGTGACGAGTCTCGCCCGCTCGATGCAAATCTCCGGCCGGGCGCGGAAATACGCCTCCCGTAAGCCGATAAGGCCCGGGGAGAGGCGGCAGTCACCAAGATAAGGGTCACGCAAGGAAACCCCCGACATTCACCACCCCTTTTTTAGTCTGGAGAAATTTTTTTTTGACATTGGCCTTTTTTCTGCTAAATTTGGCCATCCCTTTATGGTTTTAACCTCCTGGCGAGGTGAGGTAAGGAAGAGTCCAAATTTCACCTAACAACAGAATGAAAGGAGAGGAACCATGTCTGAGAGCGTCTATAAAATCATCGAGTTGGTAGGTACGAGCAAGATTTCCTGGGAGGATGCGGTCCAGGGGGCCATCGCCACCGCCAGCAAGACCCTGCGGGATCTCCGGATAGCGGAGATCGTCAAGCTGGATGTAACCATAGAAAACGGTCGGGTAGATCTTTACCGCGCCCGGTTCACCGTTTCCTTCAAGTACGAGGGCAAGGATTGAGAATCCCTCCCCCGCCCCTTAAGGGGGGAAGCCTTAAACCTCCTTTCCTTAAGGCCCGACCTCTGGCCTCCTAATAAATTTTTCCGGCGGACCTTCCCTTACGGTCTCGGCAGGAGTCCTGCGGCCTCGACGATCTCCGGCACCTTCTCTTCCCACTCGATGGCCATGATATGAAC
>JBBIJM010000143.1:0-3094 GCA_037445955.1 Syntrophobacterales bacterium | reverse complement strand
TTATCTTTTCCGCTGCAGTGGCCGTTTTCGCTTCCGGTTCCCTCCGGGGCATCGGATTGCCTTTTCCTTTGAAAACAGCAAAAATATTTTCCGTCGAAGAGGGTTTAAGCATCTTCCTTCCCGCTCAAGATCCTTTCATATACCGCGGCTATCCTTTCGCAGGTCCCTTCCCAGGTGTTCTCCCCGGCGGTTTTTGCCGCCTTTTGACCCATCCTTTCCCGGTTGCCCCCATCGAAAAGAAAGAGGATCCTTTCCTTGAGGGCGAAGATGTCCCGGGGATCGCCGACGACAAAACCGTTTTCCCCCTCGCAAACCAGATCCCCGGCCCCCACATTACCGCTGACAACCACCGGCAGACCCGCCGCCATGGCCTCAAGAACCACCAGGGCAAAGGTGTCAAAAAGGGAGGGGAGGACGAAGATGTCGGAGGCGAGGTAGATCTCCTCGATCTCTTGCCGGTCTTTGATCCCCGTAAAGATCACCTCCGCTGAAATACCGAGGCGGCGGGCCTTTCTCTCATAACCGGCGCTCCTCCCCTTCCCCACCACCAGAAGCTTAAAAGGCCGTACCGGGCCTTCCTTTTTGATCAGGGCCAGGGCCGAAAGAAGCGCATCTAGCCCCTTGACCTCGAAGTTCATCGAGACAAACAGGATCACGATCTCCTCATCACCGATCCTCCGGGCAGCCCTGAACCCCTGCCGGGAAAGGGCGCCACCTATCTTTTCAAAACGGGCCGGGTCTATCCCCGGGTGGATCACCTCGATTGCCGCCGGCTGGAGCCGGGGGAACACCTCGAGATACTTTTCCTTAACCAGCCGGGAGACGGCGAGATAATATCGGCATCTCCCCTTGCCCATGATCCTTTTTTCCACCCAGTCGGTGGCGTAGTCGGCCAGGCTTCTCCGCTTGCGGCGGACCTCATCCACCCAGAATCGGTGAGGAACGCCGTGCAGGGTGTAAAGATCCGCCTCAAATATCCGCTCGTGGGTATGGACGAGGTCGTAATTTCCCGTTGATATCATCCTTTTTACGAGCCAGGCAAAGATCAGGGGGGCAGCGAACCGGGGGGCGGGAATCCTGGGGATGCGCCGGAAGGTCACCCCGGGGGAGTTCTCCTTCCATTTTCGCGCCAGCACGTGGATCTCGTAGCGGGGATTCCAGGCCAGCCGCTCGGTCACCTCGGCGGCGAAACCCTCCGCCCCGCCTGCGAGGCCGTATTTCGGGATAACCACGGCGATCCTGCATGTCTTTGCGGTCATGACGTTAAACCAGCCTCCCCCAAAGCGGCCAGGTTTAAAAGGCATCAACTTCGGCTTGCCGCTTTTACCATAAAGAGCTATGAAATGAAAAAATTTTTCGCCCGGGAAAGCAAGAGATGGATCTGTCATTTATCATCGTTAGTTTCAATACGAAAGAGCTGCTTGCCAATTGTCTGGAATCAGTCTACAGAACCGCGGGAGATCTCGAAGGAGAGATAATCGTGGTGGATAACGCCTCCTCCGACGGTTCTCAGGAGATGATCAAAGACCGGTTTCCCGGGGTGAAGCTCCTGGCCAACGATACCAACCGCGGTTTCGCCGCGGCCAACAATCAGGCCTTCCGGATCATGCAGGGGCGTTACGCCCTGCTGCTCAATTCCGATGCGGCCCTTACCCCCGGGGCCGCCCGGGAGCTCTTTGATTTTATGGAAGGCCATCCCCGGGCGGCGATCGCCGGGGCTCAACTCTTAAACGCAAACGGCACCAAGCAGAACTCGATCGCCCCCTTTCCCGGGCTTCCTACCCTGCTGGGAAACGAGACCCTCTTAGAACTCCTTTTCCCCAGGCGTTTCCCGGGCAAGAGAAGGGAATATCGGGAACCTATCCCCGTCGCCTCGGTGATCGGGGCCGCCATGATCGTAAGAAGGGAAGCCCTGGCGGAGGCGGGTCTTTTCGATGAACGGTACTTCTTCTTCTTCGAAGAGACCGACCTGGCCCGCTTTCTGAGTCAGGCGGGCTGGTCTATCTATCACGTTCCCCGGGCCCGGATCTATCATTTCCAGGGGAAAAGCGTGGGCCACAGCCTCTCCTCCCGAATTCTCTTCTACAGGTCCCGCTACCGGTATTTCCGCAAATGGTACGGGAAAGCCCCGTTTGCCTTCTTTTGCACCCTGATTGCAGCCCGGCTGCTTGTCAACTGGGTTCTGACGTCGATTGCGAATCTGGCCACCCTGGGGCTTGTCGAAAACCTCCGGGTCAAATGGTCCGTTTACACCCGGCTTATCCTCTGGCACTTACGAGGCTGCCCTTAAGAGGGATCGGGCGATGGTCCTTTTTATCTCCTTTGTCTCGAGCTCTTCCAGACAACGGCTCCGGCCGCTGTCATCGCAGCCCTTCCTGAAGCAGGGAACGCACGGGAGGGGCGAAACCACATTTCCGTGGCCGACTCCCGGCACCGCCCATTCCCGCCAGTCCGAAGGCCCCCAGATGGTGACCGTAGGGGTCCCGACGGAGGCGGAGATGATGCAGGCGGCGCTGTCCACCCCTGCGTGGAGACGGCTCAGGGAAAGAAGCGCGGGAAGCTGGGCAAGGGCCGTCTTCCCGGCCAGATTGAACGTCCCTTCGGGATGCAGGGCGGCGAGGTCATAGGCCCTCTTCCTCTCCCCCGGGGCGCCGACGATCACCGTCGCCAGATTCCAGTCATTCCTAAGCCAGCGGATAATCTCTTCCCATTTCCCAAGAGAGATCTCTTTATAAGACCAGCGGGAGAAGGGGTTGATCGTAATCCATCCCCCCTCAGGATCGATTCCCTCCCGGGCGAGCAGCCCCTTGACCTCGGCCAGTCGCCCCGGGGCCACCTCAAGTTTCGGGATCGGATCGGCATTCCCGATGCCCAGTCCCTTAAGGATGCACAGGGACTGCTCCGCGGCGCCGCCGCTTTCCCTGCCCCCCTCCTTGCGGAGGACCAGATGGCTGAAGAGGTGATTACGCCAGAGGGGGATGCCTCTCACCGGTTTATAATACAGGCCGAGCCTGACCGGGGCGGAGGTAAGGCGGATCATGATGGCACCTCTATCCCCGGCCCGAAGATCGATGGCCAGATCGAACCGCTCCTT
>JBBIJM010000142.1:0-3282 GCA_037445955.1 Syntrophobacterales bacterium | reverse complement strand
GAGGCCATGGTAAAACTGGTCCTCGCCGATCACCTTCTCCGTCAGAGGGCGCTCGCATGGCAGTGAACATAGGGATAATCGGCGGGACCGCTGGGATGGGTAAGTGGTTTGCCGAATTCCTCGCCCGGGCGGGCTTCTGCATCCGGGTAACCGGCCTCAATCGGGAGGTGCCATTGGAAGAGCTGGCGCGCTCCTCTTCCATAATCATTGTCAGTGTTCCCATCTCCGTGACCGGGGAGGTCATCGCGGAGATCGGGCCGCAAGTCGCCCGGGGAGGGCTCCTGATGGATTTGACCTCCCTCAAGGCGGAGCCCATCCGGGCGATGCTTGAGGCCAGCGAGGCCGATGTGCTGGGCTGCCATCCCCTTTTCGGGCCCGATGCGGATTCCCCGGCGGGCCAGAACATCGTTTTATGTCCCGGACGAGGCACCAGGTGGCTTCCCTTCTGGAGAGACCTCTTTGCAAAAAACGGGCTTCGGGTGACGGAGATGGAGGCTAAGGGTCATGATGAAATGATGGCCTTGGTTCAGGGGGTAAATCATGTCAACACCCTCATTATGGGGGCGATCATGACGAAAGAGGGGGTAACGCTCGACGATATCACCGGGCTTACAACACCTCTGTTTCGGGACAAGCTTTCCATAATCAGGAGGTTTTTCGATAATAATCCTGCTTTATATGCGGATATTTTAACTAATAATCCCCATCTCAATTGTCTGCTTGAGGTTTATGAAGATACCCTAAGGGATATCCGGGAACTCATTCATGATAAGGGCCCGGGAGATCTTGCCCTACTTATCAGCCGCAATGGGGATTTCCTTGCCGGGAGAGAGGGGAGGGAATGAACCTCAAGGGGCATGAAAAGCTAAGGGGGATGGTTATGGTTGTATCACTGGTTGCGCTTGCCGGCTGCTCTCTTCAGGAGAGAATGCTTTATTATCCCGGCCCGGAAATTCCGAATCCGGAGGAAATGGCGGCAGGGGGGATTGAGTTCTGGCCCAAGGGAGGATCCGATTACCTGGGGTTCATTTTCGCTGCGGGGAAAACCGATGCCACCTGCACCGTGGTGGTCCTTCACGGCAATGCGGGAACCGCGGCGGACCGGACATTCTACGGCGATCTGCTTCTGCCCCTGGGCTGCCGGGTGATCCTCGCGGAGTATCCGGGATACGGAAGGCGCCCGGGCAAATTAAGCGAAGAATCTTTTGTCGCAGATGCCCGGAGGATTCTCGCCCTGGCGGCCGATCTCTACCCGGGGCCGATTTATCTCCTCGGGGAATCCTTGGGTGCAGGCGTTGCCGCTTCAGCGGCCAAGGATCATTTGCCAAGAATTGACGGCCTCGTTCTTATCACCCCTTGGGACTCCCTGCAGGCGGTGGCGAAAACAAAATTCCCTTTTCTTCCGGTGAAACTATTGCTCCGGGATAAATACGATAGCACAGAGAATTTAATTAATTTCCCCCGGGGGGTTGCCGTTGTGGCCGCCCTGAGGGACGAGATCATTCCCCTCAAACATGCCGTCTCCCTATACGCTTCCCTGCGGGGGCATAAAAAGATGTGGCAGATCAAAGGCGCAGGCCATAACGACTGGCCCCTTGTGGTGGATAAAAACCTCTGGCGGGAGGTTTTTCTCTTTCTGAAAGAACATTAGCCACTTGTTTTTCCTCCGAAAAAGCATCCCCGCCCCCTCATGGCTGCGGGGATTTCTTGCCGCTTAAGGAGTGGATTTTCAGGGCGAAGACGGCAACCTGGCGGAGGCTCTCCTCCAGGAAGGCCGCCCCCTCCTTACCGTAATGTTCCATAATTATTTTCAAGGCCTCCCTCTTTTCATCGTCCGCCTCGAGAAAGGAGATTTCCCCGTAGCCGACGACGCTTTCGTATTCCATCGACCACCGGCAGGGGGTATCCCTTTTGACCATTTTCATTTCCCCTTCCAAGGAGAAGGCGGCCCGGTTCATTTTCTTTAGAATCTCGATCTTTTTCCCCTCCCGGGCCGAATGAAAGTAAAGAACCCCGTCGCGGTAGCCGAAACAGAGGGTAACGAGGTAAGGCCACGCCCCGTCCCAGAGGGCGAGCCTTACCACCAGGGCCCGGTTGATGATTTTCTCTATTTGAGAAACCTCCTTTATTTCCCGGTCTTTCCTTCTCATGGACCTCCTTTTCCTGAAGCTGAAATCCTCAGGCCTGAAAACTAAAGCCAGGTCTCCGATTTGATCTCCCCCTGAATCCCCACCACCAGGGATTTGATCGGCACCCTTCTTTGGGCCTTGGCCGCCGCCTGCCTGGCCAGATTTAACAGTCCGGTGCAGCAGGGAACCTCCATGGTCATTACGGTTAAGGTATTGATTCTGGCGTCATCGATGAGGGAGACGAGTTTTTCAAAATAGATGTCCTGCCCCTGGTCGAGTTTCGGGCAGCCGATGATCAATCTCTTCCCCTTTAGGTAATCCTGATGGAACCCACCCAGGGCGTAGGCCACGCAGTCCGCCGCCAGGAGAATATCCGCCCCGGCGAAGTAGGGGGCCTGAGGCGATACCAGATGAAACTGGATCGGCCAGTGGGAAAGCTCGGATTGAGGGGCCACCGGAAGCTGCGAGGCCGGCCGGCTCCCCCTGCGGAAATCCGCCTCCGCCGAGCCCGGGCAGCCGCACGGAAGAGGCGGTTTCTCGATGGGGACAGGGAGGCCCTTTTCCTTAAGAAGGGTTACGGCCTCTTTCAGATATCCGTGCTCGTTGTGGTCTCTCAGGTGCTCCAGATGGGCCTTGATCACCGCCTCCCCCTGGGGGATGATGTTTGCAAGCACCCGTCTTTCGTCGTAGGGTTCCGCCTCCCGCTCCAGGATCGTGATCGCCCCTTCGGGACAATGGCCGATACAGGCCCCGAGCCCGTCGCAAAACAGGTCCGAGACAAGCCTTGCCTTATCCTCGATGATCTTAAGGGCCCCTTCGGGGCAGTTGGGGAGACATATCCCGCAGCCGTTGCATTTGTCTTCGTCGATATGGATAATCTTTCTTTTCATGGTCATCCTCCTTAACGCTGTTTTGTAACCAATATAGCCATTTTTGGGGATGATTCCTTGATCAAGATCAAGATAACCGAAAAATTTCTGCGCTGTTTTATTGGAGATATGTCGTATATTCTTACCCGGTAAAAATCCCTTTGACAAGAGCAAATAAAGCGACTAAGCGAAAGGCGCGGCCTCGGAGCGCTGACAGGGATCGGGGCGATTATTTCTCAAGAGACATCAAAAGATCGGTGAAGCTATGAAGGAAATTAATGAGA
>JBBIJM010000141.1:0-3318 GCA_037445955.1 Syntrophobacterales bacterium | reverse complement strand
CTTGACCAGCGCGTAAAAATGATTTAAACATCAGCTATGTCTAGAATAGCCAGAATAGTCGCCGTCGATCATCCTCACCATATCACTCTAGCGAGGAGGGTGAATTAAGTGTTATGTCCCCCGAATTCTGATACATCACCCCGGGGAAAAAACCCCTTGACAAGGGAAAGAGATCGGTGCTAGATTCGTGGCTAATTTAATCATCACGGAGTTAAGGGAGATGGAAATCGGATTGAAAGGCAGCCGGGTAGGATTCAGGACTCTCGTCCTCGTACTGGTAGATACGGGGGCTGCCGCCCGGTGCCTTAGACGATAAGAACCGGCCGCAGTCCCCAGGGGCTGCGGCCTTTTTTTCCTCGAAAAGCCGCAATGGATTTGCGGCTTTTTTTATTTCCCAGAAGGAGCCCATATGAATCAGACCGGCGCGAATATCTTGATTGAGGTATTGAAGGAGGAAGGGGTCGAGGTCATCTTCGGCTATCCCGGCGCCAACACCCTGCCGATCCACGACCGGCTCATGGATAGCGACATCCGCCACTATACGATGAGGCACGAACAGGCCGCCGCCCATGCCGCAGACGGCTATGCCCGGGCCACAGGCAAGGTCGGGGTCTGCCTTTCGACCTCCGGGCCGGGGGCGACGAATCTGGTCACCGGAATCGCCACGGCCTTTATGGACTCGACGCCCCTGGTTGCCATCACCGGCCAGGTCACAACCAACCTCCTGGGACGGGACGCCTTCCAGGAGACCGATATCATCGGGATCACCATGCCGATTACGAAACACAGCTTTCTTGTCAACCAGGTAAACAACGTCCCTTCCCTCGTGAGGCAGGCTTTCCATCTGGCCCGGACCGGCCGCCCGGGGCCGATTCTCCTGGATATCCCCAAGGACGTGATGCTTGCCCCCTTTGCCGGAGAGGAGAAGGTGACCCCGACCCGGAAGGCGCAAAACGGCAAGGGGGAGGACCAGGACCAGCTCGCCAGGATCGCCCGGGCGATCAATTTAAGCCAGCGGCCCCTGATCATCATCGGCGGCGGGATCAAGCTCGGGAACGCCTGTGAAGAGATGGGGGAGCTGATTAAAAAGGCCCAAATCCCCTATGCGACCACGATGATGGGCCTGGGTTCCGCCGCCGGCGCCGATGCCCTTAACCTGGGCCTCCTGGGCACCCACGGCCAGGAGCTCGCCAACCGGATGATCCATCAGGCGGATTTTATTCTGGCGGTAGGGGTGCGGTTCACCGACCGCACCACCCCCTTGACCGAGGAGTTCGCCCCCCTGGCCACCGTCGCCCAGATCGATATCGACCCCACCTCGATCGGCAAGAATCTTAAGATTGACCTGCCCTATGTGGGGGACGTAAGCCTGGCCCTCAGGGCCGTCATCTCCCTCTTGAACGGGGAGAAGAAGACCGACTGGCTCAAGCGGATCGAGAGGGAAAGGGCCAATGCGGAAACCAACTGTCCCGATAACGGCTGCGGCCGGCCGGGACGTTTCGTCGCCGGACTCCAGGAGGCCCTGCCCAAAAGCGCGACGGTGGTAGCCGACGTGGGTTTGAATCAGATCTGGACGGTCCGCTCCTGGCACTGCCGGACGCCGAGAAGCCTGATTACGAGCGGCGGGATGGGGACCATGGGATTCAGTCTGCCCGCGGCCATCGGGGCCAAGGTGGGGACGCCGGAGCGGGAGGTGGTGTCCATCTCGGGAGACGGCGGGTTCCTCATGAATATCCAGGAGCTGGCCACCATCGCCTATTACCGTCTCCCGGTCAAGATCGTCGTCATGAACAACGGCCAGCTCGGTATGGTCCGCCAGCTTCAGGATCTGTTCTACGACGGCCGGATGAACAACGTCGATTTGGGAGCGGTCGATCTGGTGGCGGTAGCCAAGGGATTCGGCATCCCCGCCGGCCGGATCCTCGAGGACGAAGAACCGGAACGGGGGATTGAAGCTCTAAGGCAGGCCCCGGGGCCCTACCTCCTCGAGGTCCGGATCGATCCCAAGCAGTATGTCTACCCCATCGTCGCCCCGGGCGGAACCAACGGGGACATGATTTTCGGCAGATAAGGAGGCCAAAAGATGAGCGCGGCAGAGCACACCCTTTCCATCCTGGTCAACAACCGGCCCGGGGTTCTCTCCCGGGTAGCCGGCGTCTTCAGCAGCCGGGGGTACAACATCAAGACCCTGTGCGTCGCCGAAACCACCGATCCCGCGGTCTCCCGGATCACCCTGACCAGCCGGGCGGACGCCGACTTCACCGAAAAGATCAAGAAGCAGCTCGACAAGCTCGTCGATGTGATCGAGGTGGCGGACCTCACCGGGGCGGCCTTTCTCCACCGGGAATTGATGCTGGTTCGGATCAGGGCGGAGGGCGGAGGGCTGCCGGAGCTCCTCAGGGTGGTGGGTCACCTGGGCGGGAGGATCATCGCCAGAGATAAGGCAAGCCTCGTGATCGAGGTCACCGGAGACATAGACGAAGCGGCGGCGGTCCTGAATTACCTGGATGCCTTCGGGGTGCAGGAGATGAACCGGACCGGCTACATCGCCCTGTCGCGGGTCGCCGGTTTCGCGATTCCCCGGTGAGCCGGGTGAATGCCCCCTTTCCGGCGGTTTTGGTAAAGGCCCCATCGGCAAGACAGGTATAAAAGACCCGGAATATCCCTTGACTTGGCCCCCTGCCCTGTGGTTTAGGGGGCCGATGGATTCGACCCCGCATTACACCTGGGTGGACACCCCGGATAAACTGGCCGAGGCCGGGGCAGTCATCACCCGGGCGCCGATCCTCGCCCTGGACACCGAGTACGATTCGTTCCGCTACTTCAGGGACAGGCTCTGTCTCATCCAGATCGAGGCTTGCGGGCGCGTCTTTTTCGTCGATCCCCTGGGGGGGCTTGATCTTTCTTTTCTAGGCCGCCCCTTCGCCTCCCCTGGGGTAATAAAAATCCTCCACGCCGGCGACAACGACCTGCGGCTCCTCAAGCGGGATTACGGCTTCGTCTTCCGCGGCGTCTCTTCGACACCCAGCGGGGCGTCGCTGCTTGCCCAGCCCCGTCTCTCCCTGGCAGGGCTCCTCGAGGACTCCCTGGGCCTGGAGCTGGCCAAGGAAAAGAAGACCCAGCGCTCCCGCTGGGACCAAAGGCCCCTTACCGAAAGGCAGCTCGTCTATGCCGCGGAGGATGTAGTTCATCTTCCCGCCCTTTACCGGAGGTTGAAGGGGGAGCTTAAAAGGCAGGGGAAAACAGCCCAGGCAAGGGAGGCCTTTGCCGCCTTGACCCGGGTCATCTGGCAGGAACGGGTCTGGGATCCCCGGGCCT
>JBBIJM010000140.1:0-3380 GCA_037445955.1 Syntrophobacterales bacterium | reverse complement strand
GATCATGCTCAAGGAGCGGGGGGTGATGGCGGCCTCGGCGATCTTTCTCTTCGTGACCCTGATAGCCATTGGAGTGGGGGCCTTGGCTAATCAGGTGCTCATCTATACCGGGTGGTTGTGATATTTGCCGCATTTGTGATAAATAACCCCGGGGGAGGGGATGCCTGAGGCCCCGGGAGAGGAGGTAATTGCGATGAAACTGTCGGACAGGGCGGAAGAGATTCTCGAGGCCCTCTGGCTTGCGTCGGAGGCCGGCCTTAACTACCTGGAAATGGACGAAGGGGAAGCCATCCCCCCTGATCTAGCCTATGAAGAACTCCAAAGGCTGGCCCTGATCGAGATCAGGGAGCGGCGGGTATATTTCCGGCCCGAGGGGAGGGAAGAGGGGAAGAGAACCATCCGGCGCCACCGCTTAGCCGAGAGGCTCCTGATGGACATCCTCAATATCAGAGGGACGAGGGGGGATGAGAAGGCCTGCCAATTCGAGCATCTCCTCAGGGAAGGGGTGGACAGTAAAATCTGCACCATCCTCAATCATCCCGCTACCTGTCCCCACGGCAAGGAGATCCCTCCCGGGGATTGCTGCCTCGAGGCCCGGGCCAAGGGGGATTTAGGGGTGGTTCCCCTTACCGAATTACAGGCGGAAGAGCAGGGGGAAATTGCCTACATCCAGACGGAAGATAACCAGAAACTAAGGAAGCTCATGGCCATGGGGGTCCTGCCCGGGACGGAAATCAAGGTGATTCAGAACTTCCCCACTTATGTTTTCCAGTTGGGCTTTTCCGAATTTGCCGTAGATTCCCAGATGGCCAGGGAGATCTTTGTCCGAAAAGGCTGAATTTTTTTTGAATGATCGCTCTTTTCTGAAAAAGCTTGGTGTATAGGGGCCTTCGCACTGGATAATCTTTTATACAATTTTCTGATGGCGCTCTGCCCCAAACCTCCGGGCCGCCCCTCCGGGTCCAACGAATAAGACAAGTATTTTCAATATTATAAAAAATGCGAGATCCCGCCTGATCCGGTTGGTACGGTTTGTGATAGGAGGATGGGGATGACGGGGAGCTTTGATTGCGACCTCTTGGGCGAGGTCGTAAGGAAGGGATTAAGGTGAACGTGAAATGATTGCTGAGGCGGAAATTGCCGTGGTCTTCCCCGGTCAGGGCGCGCAAAGGCCCGGGATGGGCAGGGATTTCTACGAGGAAATATCCCGATGCCGCCGGATTTATGAAGAGGCGTCAGACGCGCTGGGGTGGGACGTGGCCGGGATCTGCTTCGGCGAAGATGAGAGGCTCAATCAGACCGCCTATACCCAGCCCTGTATCCTGACCACCGAGGTGGCCATGCTCGAAGGGCTCGGGGAGCGTTACGGCTTTTCCCCGACCTGTTTCGGCGGCCACAGCCTGGGGGAGTACACGGCGCTTGTCGCGGCGGGGGTGATGACCCTGACTTGCGCCGCGGTTATCGTCAACAGGCGGGGGCAACTGATGCAGGAGGCAACCCCGCTCGGTTTCGGGGCGATGGCGGCGGTGATTTCCCCGGGGATGGATCCCTTAAGGATCCGGGAGACCCTGGCCGATCTTCCCATCGATGTGGCAAACATCAATTCCCGGGAACAGATCGCCGTAAGCGGGACGGCCCAGGCCATGCCCGAGGCCAAGGAGCGAATCACCGAGGCCCTGGGTTCCGCAGGAGGGTGCCGGATCGTAGCCCTCAATGTCAGCGCCCCGTTCCATAGCCGTTTCATGAAGCCGATGGAAGAGGAATTCCGGCGGTTCCTTGATAATGAATCCCTTGAGGCCGGGCGGGCCTGTGTCGTCACTTCCAACTTTACCGGGGCCTTCCATTCCGGAGGCCGGGAGGATCTGGTCGATTGCCTCGTGGCCCAGGTAAGCGGCGCCGTCCGGTTCCGGGAAAACATGGCGGTCCTCGCCCGCCGGGCGGGGCGGCTGTACGAACTGGGCCCCTCCCGGGTTCTTAAGGGTTTCTTTACGAGCGACGGGCTCCCCTGCGAATCGATCACCTCCCTTGGGACCGCCAGACGGAATTTCGAGAAAGGCAGCCAGGTTTAAATGGATTTATTGTTGACGGAAACCCAGCGGAGTCTGGCGGATCTCGTCGCCAGATTCGTAAAGAAGGAGATCACCCCGAACATCCTGACCCGGGAGAAGGAACACTCCTTCCCCGGGGATATCATCAAAAAGGCCTGGGAATTGGGGATTATAAACCTGTCTATCCCGGAGGATATCAAGGGGTTCACGACGGATCTGATCTCAGGAAGCCTCATCATCAAGGGCTTGTCCTACGGGGACACTGGGATTGCGACCTCCGCCATGTGCAACGACCTGGCCAATTATGTGATCGCCCGGCACGGAACCGGCGGGCAGAGGGAAAGATTCCTTGGCCCATTTGCCGAGAAACCGCTGCTCGCCTCGTTCTGTCTCACCGAGCCCCAGGCCGGATCGGACAATCTGGCCATGACCTCATGTCTTGCCCGGGGAGAGGGGGGAAGATACGTTTTGAACGGGGCCAAATGCTTCATCACCAACGCCTCCTATGCCTCCCAGTTCACCGTCTTTAGCAAACTGGGCAGTCCCGGAAGCAACCTGCTTGCCTGTGTCGTGATCCCGGCTCCGGAGGTCCCGCTGGATGAAGGCCCGGAGGTGACCCGGGGGAAGGAGATCCCCGCCCCCGCCGGAGGGAGGATAGTTGTCGGCAGGCCGGAAGACAAGCTGGGACAGCGCCTCTCCAACACCGCCTCGGTGACCTTCGAGGATGTGGTGGTCCCGGACGACTGGATCATCGGGGATCGGAGGCAGGGTTTTAAATATATTATCGATGTCCTGGATTTCGCCCGGCCGATGGTGGCGGCAATCGGCGTCGGCCTGGCCAGGCGGGCGCTGGATTTGACCCTAAGCTATACCAGGGAGCGGAGGCAGTTTTCCCAGCGTCTCTGCGACCTGCCCGTGGTCAGGGAGACCCTGGTTGCCATGTGGAAAAGGGTGGAACTGGCGGAATTGGCCCTGATCAAGGCGATCTCCCGGATCGAGGCCGGGGCGGAAGACCGCGGCCTTTATGCCTCCCTTGCCAAGAACGTCGCCGCCGAGGCCGCCATCTTTACGGCAAACGAGGGCCTTCATCTCCACGGCGGCTACGGGTTCATGACGGAATATGAAATAGCCAAGCTCGCAAGGGATGCCCATATAATCGACATCTACGAGGGGGTAAGGGAGGTGCAGAATATGATCATCGGCAGGGAGATCGTTTAAGATGCTTTATCTGCACGGTTTGGGCCATTATCATCCGGAAGGGGTGATTACCAACCGGTTCCTGGAGGAACTGGACATCGGGACCACGGAGGAATGGATCCTGGAAAGGGTGGG
>JBBIJM010000139.1:0-3431 GCA_037445955.1 Syntrophobacterales bacterium | reverse complement strand
GAAGACCACCTCTCCCAACGCCTCCCCCTCTCCGGCAAAGGCCGTCCCCTCGTAGAGGCTTCCATCCTCCAGGACGAGCCAAGCGGGTCTTGTTTTTTTCTTAAGCGGCATACTTCCTCATTTGTGCAACGGAACCTAAGTAAAGCGATTCAAAAATCCGCCTGCGTATTGTCATTTGGAACGAAGCGGGAAATCCGGGGAGGCGAAGATATCTCCCCGCGGATGACACCGAACTTATGAAATGGTGCCCTAAGGGATCCGGTTTCGTCGTTAAAGAATCGGCAGATACCTTTCAATCTCGAATTGGCTTACGTGGGTGCGGAAACGATCCCACTCTACCTTCTTGTTGGCCACGAACTTTTCAAATATGTGATCCCCCAGGGTTTCCCGGACGAGATCGCTTCCGGAAACAGCGGCGATGGCCTCGTAAAGACTCCCGGGCAGGGAGGTAATCCCCGCTGTGCCCCTGGCCTTTTCATTCATCTCGTAGATGTCTTCCTCAATGGGATCGGCCAGGGGGTATTCGTTTTCCACCCCCTTCAGGCCCGCCGCAAGCATCACCGCAAAGGCCAGATAGGGATTGCAGGAAGGGTCCGGAGAACGGAACTCGATCCTGGTGGCCTTCTCCTTACCCGGTTTATACATGGGCACCCGGATCATGGCGGAGCGGTTCCGGCGGGCCCAGGAGACATAAACCGGGGCCTCGTAACCCGGCACCAGCCGCTTGTACGAATTCACCCACTGGTTGCAGACGGCGGTAATCTCCGGGGCGTGGGTGATGAGCCCGGCAATGTAGTGTCTTGCCATTTTGGAGAGATGATAGGGATCGTTGCCGTCGAAAAAGGCGTTCTTATCCCCCCGGAAGAGGGATTGATGGACGTGCATGCCGCTGCCGTTGATCCCAAAAACCGGTTTGGGCATGAAGGTAGCGTAAACGCCGTTTTGTCTGGCCACCTCCTTGACCGTGGTCCGATAGGTCATGACCGCATCGGCCATCTTCAGGGCCTCGTCGTAACGGAGATCTATCTCGTGCTGACCCGGGGCCACCTCATGATGGGAATATTCCACCCTGATCCCCATCTCCTGAAGGGCGAAGATGGTTTGGCGGCGAAGATCCACCGAATGGTCCACGGGCAGTCCGTCGAAGTACCCTCCCCGATCGATGGGCTGGGGGTTTAGGTCGCTTGCGAAGTAGAAATACTCAAGTTCCGGTCCCACATTAAACGTATAACCCCGCTCCCCAACCTTTGCCAGGATCCTTTTGAGGGCATAACGGGGATCGCCTTCGTAAGGGGAGCCGTCGGCGTGGAGAATGTCACAGAACATTCTCGCCACCGGGCGTTCCGCCGGCCGCCAAGGGATCAGACAGAAGGTGGTGGGATCCGGTTTGGCGATCATGTCGCTCTCTTCGATCCGGCAGAACCCCTCAATGGAAGAGCCGTCGAACCCCATCCCTTCGGACATCCCCTCCTCCAGCTCTGAAGGGGTGACGCTGAAGACCTTCTGCATTCCCAGGACGTCGGTAAACCAGAACTGGATGAAGCTTACCTTATAGTCACCTACCGCCTTGAGTACATCCTCTCGACTCTTACAGTTCATCTACCCCTTCACTCCTTCCTGACTATCTTGCTTGTCCCGGGTAAAATATATCCTTGAGAAGCCCGAGCATCTCGACAACTTCCATCCTCGTCCCGCCTAAAATATTTACATGTCCCATTTTTCTCCTGGCCCTGGCCTCGGCCTTCCCGTAGAGATGAACCTTGACCCCGGGAAGTCCGAATACTTTCTCCCAGGGGATTTCCGAAAACGGCCGACCCAGGATGTTGAGCATGGCCGTGGGACAGAGCAGCTCCGGCTGGTCGAGGGGCTGGCCGCAGATCGCCCGGAGCTGCATCTCGAATTGAGAGATGCTGCAGCCGTCCATGGTGAAATGACCCGAATTATGGGGCCGCGGGGCGAACTCGTTGATCAGGATCTCCCCGTCTGCAAGGAGGAACATCTCCACCCCCATCACCCCCACCAGCTCCAGGGTGGCTGCCAGATCCCCGGCCAAGACATGGGCCCTCTCCCTCTCTTTTCTCGTCAAATCCGCCGGCGCCAGGGTATGGAAGAGAATCCCGTCGTCATGGACATTCTCCCCGGGCGGATAAAGGGCGACTTCGCCCTTGCCGCCCCGGGCGCAGATGACGGAAATCTCTTTCGCGTAGGGGATGAACTTCTCCACAATGATTTCCTGATCCAGTTGGTTTTTCAACCGGGCGAGGTCCTCCTGCGTCTTGACCAGGGTAAGCCCCTTCCCGTCGTAGCCGCCGGTTGCGGTCTTTACAACCACCGGCAGGTCAACCTTATCCTGGGATATCTCCCGGCCGCTTTTAAAAATGGAAAACGGCGCTACCGGGAAGCCCCGGGCGGCAAGCCAGGTTTTCTCCGAAACCCGGTTTCGTTTCACCTCCAGGATTGCGGCCTTGGGCATGACGGGGATCATCTCCTCGATCCCTCTTACCAGTTCCATCCCAACATGTTCGAATTCGTAGGTGGCAACCTGACAACAGGAAACAAAAGACGCTGCCTGATCAGGGTGAAAGGCCTTATCCGCCACCTGGGCCGCCGGTCCCGTAAGGTCCGGGTCGATGACCGCCGAGCGATAACCCATCCGCCTGGCCTCGAGAATAAACATCCTGCCCAGCTGGCCTCCCCCGATGACCCCGACGGCAGAGCCCGGATCGAGTCTCATGGTTTATCCAGATCCTCCTTCGTTATCTCCATCTTTTTAACCTTCTCCCTCATCGCCTCCTGGTGTCTTCTTACCTTAAGGGCCACTTCGGGGTCCTTGATCCCCAGGATCCTCGCCGCCAGGAGCCCGGCATTTTCCGCATTCCCGATGGCCACCGTGGCCACGGGAATCCCCGCGGGCATCTGGACTATCGACAGAAGCGAATCCAAACCGTTTAAATTCGCCGTGGGGATCGGCACACCGATAACCGGAAGGGTGGTCTTGGAGGCGGTCATCCCGGGCAGATGGGCCGCCCCGCCGGCCCCGGCAATGATTACCTCGAGGCCGCGGTCGAAAGCGGAGGCGGCGTAACTGAACATTTCATCCGGGGTGCGATGGGCCGACTTGATCGATATTTCGTAAGGGATACCCAACTCATCGAGGATCCTGCCCGCCTTTTTCATAACGGGAAGATCGCTCAGGCTGCCCATAACTATTCCCACCCGGGGCCTCTCTTCCATATCCCTTCCCTTAAAATCCCTGTTTCAGAGTCGAATAAAGCCCTTCGGGAAATCTTCACCCTAAAAAGCCTTAAGGAAAAGTCATCTCGATCAATACCAGCGATGAGGCATCTTTATCTTGTTTAAGATTTCTCCCGGCGGAAAGAAATGACAAAATCGGTAATTTTTCAAAGCCCTCAAACATATCTTCTTCCAGA
>JBBIJM010000138.1:0-3583 GCA_037445955.1 Syntrophobacterales bacterium | reverse complement strand
TATCCCGGAGAAGGAAAACTGAAACCGGGACTCCTTGCCCATGTCGAGGCCATCCGGTATAATCTGGCCCGGGGAAACAAGACTTATGATTTTCTGGGCGGGGCGGAACGCTACAAGCAAAGCCTGGCGACGAGTCAGAATCGTCTTTTCTGGGCAAGGCTGCAGAAACCTGATATCAGATTTAAAATTGAGGCCGTCTTGAAGAAGATCATCAGGATGTTTAGAGATTGAGAGCGATATTTTCGAAAAGGGGAAGATAAATGCGCATCGTCTTTTGCAACAAATATTTTTTCCTAAACGGCGGGGTGGAGCGGTATCTCTACAACGCGATGAACTACCTCAAGGACCAGGGCCACACCGCCATCCCCTTCAGTGTGAGGTACGCCGACTCCTGGCCGTCGCCGTATGAAGAGTACTTCCTTCCCCCTCCCGGGGATCCGGCCCAGGCCCATCTGGCGAACATAAAATTTTCCCCGCAGAACCTCTGGCGGCATTTCGACCGCAGTACCTACTCCTTCGAGGCCAGGCTTAAATTACAAAAACTGCTAAACTCAACGGGCGGGGCGGATATCGCCTTCATCATGAACATCTACAATTACCTGTCCCCGAGCATCATCCACACCTTCCGCAGCCGCCTAATCCCCATGGTCATGCACATCGGCGACTACAACCTGGTCTGTCCGAGCTATTCCCTCCTCAGGGACGGCCGGCCCTGTACCCTCTGTGTAAAGGGGGAGTATTATCACGGACTTAAGTACCGGTGCGTAAAAAACCATCTCGCCGCCTCGGCGGTGCGGGTTTTCGCCATGTATCTCCACCGGCTTTTGGGTTTGTACCGGCTCCTGGATGCCATCGTCGTCCCCTGTGAATTCATGAGGGAAACCCTAATTGAAGGAGGTTTTGCCCCGGGGAAGATCCATCTTTTGCCCTATCCCGTCGAAAGGCGACATCACTTAAGAAGAAAAACTCCCGCCCGGGCGGGGGAGGGACGCAGAAGGGGAGAGGCGCGAAGCGAAAACCCCGCCGGAAATTCACCCTCCCCGACGGAGCGGGAAGCCTCTCCGGGGGCGAGAGAGAAGAAAAACCAGATTGTCTATTTCGGCCGGATATCGTATGAGAAGGGCCTGGATACGTTGCTCCTGGCCTTCCAGAGGCTCAATCCGCCGGTACGGCTCTATCTCGTCGGCAGGAGCTACGACGGGGAGGAGGAGCGGCTCAAGGGGATGATTGAGCCTGGGTTTAGAGATCGGATCCATTTTCCGGGCTTTCAATCGGGAGAGGCTCTTGCCCGCTTAATCGGCGACTCCCTGTTTAGCGTCGTCCCCAGCCGCTGGTACGATAACGCCCCCCTCAGCGTAGAGGAGAGCTTCTTTTTGGGAACCCCGGTTCTGGGCTCCCGGATAGGCGGGATCACCGGGCAGATTCAGGAGGGGGTCACGGGATACCTCTTCGAGCCGGATTCCGTCCCGGAGCTCACGGAAAAGATGGCCCGGATGCTCTCGGAGAGGGAGCGGCTTTTGGAAATGGGACGGGCCGGCCGCAGCCACGTCGAGGAAAGGCTCCTTATTACCGGACAGATGGAGAGGCTTTTGAGCCTCTTTGAGGCCGTAATCGCCGGATACAGGAGGTAGCCTGATGAAAGGGGAAAAGATCCGCCTCGCGGTGATCGTCTCCCGGCTCACCATCGGGGGGGCCGAGCAACTGCTCCTCGAACTCCTCCGGAATATCGACCGGGAGAGGTTCGCCCCCAAGCTCTTCTTTCTCCGGGAGCCGGGCCTGCTGGGGACAGAGTTTCTCGAAATGGGCTTCCCTGTAGCCACCGGGATCATCCGGGCCAAATTCGATCTTTCGGGCGTCTGGCGGTTGCAAAGACAGCTTAAGGACTTTCAGACCGACGTCGTCTTTCTCATCAATCATCTAAACACCCTCTTTTTTGGGGTTCTGGCGGCAAAAATGGCCGGGGTCAAGGGGTGCATCAACTGGGAAAACGAAACCTTCAAGAGGTATCCCTTTCATTTTCTCACCATGCTGGGCAGAAGGGTTCTTCACCTGGGCATCGACTACGTGGTCGCCGCGGCCCAGGGTCACGGGGAGTACGTTGCCGTGGAAGAAAAGGTGCCCCGCGGGAAGATCCGGGTGATTTACAACGGGGTGGATCCGGCGCGGTTTCAATCGGAGATCGGCCCGGACGAGGCGCGGCAACGCCTGAGTATTCCCCCGGGCAGTCCTACTGTCTCCATCGTCGCCGCCCTGCGGCCCGACAAGGCCCATCACATTTTCCTCCAGGCGGCAGCTATGGTCCTTGAGGCAATTCCCGAAACCCATTTCCTGGTGATCGGCGACGGCCCCCGCAGAGAATTTCTTGAAGGGCTAAGCGGACAGCTCGGCCTGGAGAGGAACGTCCATTTCCTGGGCTTCCGGCGCGGCCTCGGGGATATCTTCAGGGCGGTGGACATTAATTGCCTCTCTTCTTATCCTCAGCAGGAAACCCTTTCGGTGGCGGCCCTCGAGGCGATGTCCGCGGGAATTCCCATCATCTCCACGGACGTGGGCTTCATGAAGGAGATCGTTATCCCGGAGGAAACGGGATACCTCGTCCCGGTGGATGATTCAGGCGCCCTGGCAAAGCGGGTGATTCAGCTGCTGAAAAATGACGAGCTAAGAGACAAGATGGGCGGCAAGGCCAAGGAGATGGTCCGAAAGAATTTCACCATCCCTCAAATGACCCGGTCTTTCGAACAGTTGATGATAACCGCCGCCGGTCAGGCGAAATAGAGGGGCAGATATTCCATGCCGATCCTTATGATTGCCGTCCTGCTCCTTTTTCCCGCGAATCTTTACGCCTATCTCGATCCGGGGACGGGAAGCTACTTTTTTCAGATCCTGCTTGCCGCCCTTGTCGGGGCTCTCTACGGTTTTAGACAGTACCTGGGGAAAATCAGGACTTACCTGAAGAATTTGCTGGGAAGTAAAAAAGGCAAGTTCCATGACCCTTAATCAACCCGTAGCCGGTTCGTTCCGGGATCCGAGCGGTTTTCTCTTCGTAAGAGACAAAACCCTTTACCGGCAGATAAGCCGGATTTATCAGCCCCACTACGACCATTTAATGGGCTCCGGCCTGTATCGGCGGCTGGTGGAGGAGGAACTGCTTATCCCCCATGAAGAGGTAAAAGTCCCGGCGGCGGAAGGGGAGGCGGCGTATAAGATCATTCAACCCCGGCCGCTTTCCTTTGTCTCGTACAGCTACGAATGGTGCTTCAGCGAGCTTAAGGCGGCGGCCCTGACCACCCTCCGGATCATGAAGACGGCCCTTGGCTTCGGGATGATCCTCAAAGACGCGGCCACGTCAAATATCCAGTTTCGCGGGACAGAGCCCCTGTTAATCGACACCCTTTCCTTTGAAATATACCGCGAGGGCGTGCCCTGGGCTGGTTATCGGCAATTCTGCGGGCAGTTTCTCGCCCCCTTGGCCCTGATGGCTCTCAAGGACGTGCGGCTGAGTCGGCTCACGGGAGTTCATCCCGACGGAATACCCCTCGACATGGCAAGCAACCTGCTTCCCTTTCGCAGCCGGCTTAGGCCG
>JBBIJM010000137.1:0-3597 GCA_037445955.1 Syntrophobacterales bacterium | reverse complement strand
TCAAGCGAGGCTTATGCCCGGAACCAAGGAGAAGGATTTGTGAACAGAAAATACAACCCGCAAGAGATAGAAGAAAAATGGCAGGGGCATTGGGAGGCGACGGAGACCTTCCGGGTCTTCGAAGATCCGAATAAACCGAAATACTATCTGCTTGAGATGTTCCCCTACCCCTCGGGGAAGATTCACATCGGTCATGTGAGGAACTACACCATAGGCGATGTGGTGGCAAGATACAAGAGGATGCGGGGCTTCAACGTCCTGCACCCGATGGGCTGGGATGCCTTCGGGATGCCCGCGGAGAACGCCGCCATCGACCGCGGCATCCACCCGGCGGCCTGGACGAGGGAAAACATCGCCCATATGAAAAAGCAGCTCAAGCGGATGGGGTTCAGCTACGATTGGACCCGGGAGCTGGCCACCTGCGAACCGGATTATTATCGCTGGGAGCAGCTTTTCTTCCTCTGGATGTACAGCCGGGGCCTCGCCTACAAGAAGGGTTCGGTGGTAAACTGGTGCGAAAGATGCCGGACGGTCCTCGCCAACGAACAGGTCGAGGCCGGTCTCTGCTGGCGCTGTTCTTCGGAGGTGGAGCAGAAATTCCTGGATCAGTGGTTCTTCCGGATCACCGATTACGCAGAAGAGCTCTTGGATCACTGCGACAGGCTCCCCGGCTGGCCGGAGAGGGTTATCACCATGCAGAAAAACTGGATCGGCAAAAGCGCGGGCTGCGAAATCGCCTTCCCCCTGTCCGAGGGAGTCGGGGAAATCAAGGTCTTCACCACCCGCCAGGATACGATCTATGGTGCAACCTTCATGCTTATCGCCGCCGAGCATCCCCTCGTCCGGGAACTTTCCCGGGGTAAGGCCTGTTCCGAGGCGGTCATGGCCTTCGTAGAGACGGTAAATAAACAGGACCGGATCTCAAGGACCTCCGAATCGACTGAAAAGGAAGGGGTATTTCTGGATTCTTACTGTCTGAACCCCCTGACGGGGGAGAAGATGCCGATCTATGCGGCAAACTTCGTGCTCGCCGATTACGGCACCGGCTGCGTGATGGCCGTGCCGACCCATGACACGAGGGATTTTGATTTTGCCAAAAAATACGGGCTTCCCCTTCGCGTGGTAATAGATAGACCCGGGAAACCTCTCCAGGAGAAGACCATGACCGAGGCCTATACCGAAGAAGGGATCCTGGTAAACTCGGGACCCTTCAGCGGCCTGGAAAACGAAAAGGCCAAGGAAAAAATCGCCGACTACTTAGAAGAGAAGGGATTGGGGAAAAAGACCGTTCAATACCGTCTCAGGGACTGGGGTATCTCCCGGCAGAGATACTGGGGGGCGCCGATCCCCGTCATCTATTGCGATCTCTGCGGCATCGTCCCCGTTTTGGAGAGGGATCTGCCGGTCCTTCTCCCGGAGGACGTGGATATTACCGGCGAAGGGGGGTCCCCCTTAGCCCGGCATCGGTCCTTCATCGAGGCCACCTGTCCGAAATGTTCCGGGATAGGCCGCCGGGAAACGGACACGATGGATACCTTCGTCGAATCCTCCTGGTATTTCGCCAGGTTCTGCTCGGCGGATTTCCATGAGAAACCTGGTTTGGACAGGAAGAAGACCGACTACTGGCTGCCTGTGAACCAGTATATCGGGGGCATAGAACATGCGATTCTGCACCTGCTCTACTCCCGTTTCTACACCAAGATGCTGAGGGATTTCGGTATCCTGGAGGTCGATGAACCGTTTGAAAATCTCCTCACCCAGGGCATGGTCTGCAAAGAAACCGTAAGCTGCCCTACCCACGGTTATCTTTTCCCCGAGGAGGCCAAAGACGGCCGCTGTTGCCATTGCAGCGGAGAACTAACCATCGGCAAAACCGAAAAGATGTCCAAGTCTCTGAAAAACGTCGTCGATCCGGATTACCTCATCAACCAGTACGGCGCCGATACCGTTCGTCTCTTCTGCCTCTTCACCTCACCGCCGGAGAAAGATTTGGAATGGAGCGACGAGGGGGTCGAAGGCTCCTTTCGATTTCTCGGCCGGGTCTGGCGGATTATCATTGATTATCTTCCCGACATCACAAACCTTGCCGTCTTGGGATCTTCAACTAAAGAAGCGGCATTAATAAACCTGGAGCGCAAAACCCACCAGACCATCAAAAAGGTGACCAGGGACATCGAGGATCGGTTCCATTTCAACACCGCGGTAAGCGCCATCATGGAGCTCATCAATCTCCTCTATCAACTACCCCGCCCGGCAAAGGGGGATGCCTCCGCCCTGGCCGTTGTGAAGGAAACCATAGAAACGATTGTCGTTCTTCTGGCCCCCTTTGTTCCCCATATGGCCTGTGAGTTATGGAGCGCCCTCGGCAGGAACGACCCGCTTACCTGCCAGGCCTGGCCCAAGTTCGATCCTGACGTAGCCGCGGAAGACGAGATAACCATGGTGGTCCAAATAAACGGCAAGCTCAGGAGCAGACTTACCGTGCCCGCCGACTCCGGAGAAGAGACGATCAAGGCCCTGGCCCTGGCGGATGAGCGGGTGGTCAAGCATCTTGCCGGAGGAAGGATCGCAAAGATCATTTATGTGCCGGGCAAGCTGATCAATCTTGTCCTCTGACTAAACCCCCTGAATAGGGGAAGAACAAAAGAGAGGGATTGAAAATGTTAAGGGTCCTGCCGATAATCGTTGTTATCTTTCTCCTGGCCGGCTGCGGCTATCGGTTTACCCCGGGCGGCGAACATCTTGACCGGTCGCTGAAAAAACTCTTTGTCGATAACTTCGACAATAAAACCCCGGAGGTTTATTCGGAAGAAGAACTCAGGAACGCTTTCATCGATCAGCTGGTTAAGAGCGGCAGGTTTGAGCTGGCCCCGGCAAGAGGACAAGCTCAGGTGGTGCTGACCGGTTCCATAGAACAATTGAGCGCCGCCGCCCTGTCCGTGGGCGCAGGCGGGCTGGCCCGGGAGGAAAGGCTGGCTATGGTCGCATCCTTTGCCTTGGTAAGAACGGATAACGGAAAGATCCTCTGGAGCATCAGAGACCTGGCCATGAACGCCGACTACCAGGCCGGCCTGGGCGTATCCGCCGACCAGGCCAATAGAATCAAGGCCCGTCGCAAGCTTTGTCAGGATCTATCCGAACGGGCCTATGGTCTTATGATGTCTGGATTCTAAAGGCCAGTCTTAAGCAAGGAGCGAATTTACCTTTTTGGTTATCCGGGAGATCTTGCGGGAGACGGTTTTCTTGGGGAAAACACCTTTAGCGCCGGCCTTGGCCAAAAGGGGGACCGCCTTTTTCAAGGAGGCAAGCGACGCTTCCTGGCCTTTATTGGAAACTGCCTCTAATACCGATTTTATGGAAGTTTTAACCGCCGATCTCACCGAGGCGTTGCGCAGACGGCTCTTCTGCGCCTGTTTGCTTCTCTTTATCCCTGATTTGCCAGCCAAAGGACCCTCCTGATTAAAATGTGGGCGCCATGCTATAAAAACTCGTCCTTTATGTCAAGGACAAATACGCTATCCCCCGCTTAAGGCATGATTATTTTTCGTTGACACATTCCGGATGAACTGTGTATGAGTATATTCCGGAAGCAGACAA
>JBBIJM010000136.1:0-3656 GCA_037445955.1 Syntrophobacterales bacterium | reverse complement strand
CTGGCGGGCGCTTTTGATCATGAGGGGGATGAGCTTCTCCGGAAACTGGTAGGGACCGTAGTTGTTCGAACTCCGGGTAACTATGACCGGCAGTCCATAAGTCCGAAAGTAGGCCCGGCAGAGGAGATCCGCCGCGGCCTTGCTTGCGGCATAGGGACTGTTGGGCTGAAGCGGCGATTCTTCGGTGAAGCTCCCCCGGGCGATGGAACCGTAAACCTCGTCGGTGGAAATCTGCACGAACCGCGGGGTGGCATGCCTCCGGGCCGCCTCGAGGAGAACCTGCGTCCCGGCGATGTTCGTTTCGATAAAAGGCGCCGCATCGAGGATGCTGCGGTCCACGTGGGATTCGGCGGCGAAATTGACAACCAGATCGAATCCTTCCTCCTGGAAAAGCCGATCCACAAGCCCTTTATCCGCGATGCTTCCCCGGACGAAACGGTATTGTTTATGGCCTTCTATGGCCTGCAAATTTTCCAGATTGCCTGCATAGGTAAGCAGATCCAGATTCACCACCTCCCAGGAAGGCCGGTCTGCAAGGAGGTAATGGAGAAAATTGCTCGCGATAAACCCCGCCCCGCCGGTTACCAGGACCCTGAACCTAGCCATGTTTCACCCCCCAATCGTAGGGAATGGCGGGATCATTGCAGGGGAGGCGGTATTCGTCAGGCTCGGCGTAGTTGTAGAGTTCCGTCGGGAAATTGACGATAAGGGACTTCTCTCCCCCTTCGGCGGTGAAGCCGTGATAGACGAGAGGGGGAATTTTGAGGAGCTGGGGGTTGAGAAACCCGAGATGAAATTCATTTATGAAACCTCTGGTAGGGCTCTCCGGCCGGTCGTCGCAGAGGACCACCTTGGTCATCCCGCCGACGCCTACAAAATGATCCCATTGTTTTTTATGAAAGTGCCAGGCCTTGATGACCCCGGGATAGGCGGCGGTCAGGTAGGTCTGGGAGAAGCCCATGAATTCCGGCCAGTCGCTGCGAAGCATCTCCATTAAAAAGCCCCGTTCGTCGGGGATGAGCCTTAAGGATTTCGTCTGCACGCCGTCGATAGGATCTTTTGTAATTCTCATAACATCCTCGTTTATGTCTTTTCCCCCAGAAGGACATCGCCCTTCTTAAGTAACGTTTTTTCCCACTGCCACGCGGTCTTTACGATGAATTTCAGGTCGTCATACTGAGGCCGCCAGCCGGTTTCGGCCTTGAGTTTTCCGGGATCCGCCACCAACGCCGGGGGATCCCCGGGCCGGCGGCCGGTCTCCTCCACGGGGAAATCGAATCCGGCAGCCTCTCTCACAGCCGCCACCACCTCCCGGACGGAGAAGCCGCGGCCGTAGCCGCAATTCATCACCGCCGATCCCCCCCCTTCCAGGAGATATTCCAGGGCAAGGACATGGGCCCAGGCGAGATCGGCCACGTGGATGTAGTCCCGGATGCAGGTGCCGTCGAAGGTGGGATAGTCGGTGCCGTATATCTTAAGCAGCGTTTGTTTTCCCAGGGCTGTCCGGATTGCCCGGGTGATAAGGTGGGTGGGGTTTTGGTAAGCCTGTCCCAGTTCGCCCTCCGGGTCGGCTCCGGCGACATTGAAGTAGCGGAGGGATATGTAGTTCAGGGCGCCGGTTTTCGCCAGATCCGTGATGATCCGCTCCGCCATCGCCTTGGATGAGCCGTAGGGATTGATCGGGTTAAGGGGGGCTTCCTCGGAGACGGGCAGGGATTCCGGGGTTCCATAGACCGCCGCGGTGGAAGAGAAAATAAGGTTCCTGACGCCATTTTCCGTCAGGGCGGAAAGGAGATTCAGGGTGCCTGCCACGTTATTTCGGTAGTATTTCAACGGTTCCCGGACCGATTCCTCCACCTCGATCAAGGCGGCGAAGTGGATCGCCGCCCCGGGTCGGAAGGTCGCAAGGACCTTGCCCAGGAGGGCCTTATCCGCTAGATCGCCGGCGAAGAGCTTTCCCGCCGGCACCGCCCAGGAGTGACCGGTGGAGAGGTTGTCGTAGACCAGAAGTTCGTGCCCCTGACGCAAAAGGGCCTTTACCGTGTGACTGCCGATGTAGCCTGCCCCCCCGGTTATGAAGATCCTCATGGGAGTGACCCTTCCTCTTTGAGTGTGTCCAGATATTCCGCCAGGGCCTCCGGCCAGGGACGGGGGGTGAGGCCGAGGGTACTGATAATCTTGTCCTTAAGGAGGTAGGAGTTCGCCGGCCGGAGAGCCCGGGTCGGATACCCGCCGGTGGTGACGGGCAGGATATTCGCCTCTCTTTTGACAAGACCGATTTCCCGCGCCTGCCCATAGATTGCAAGGGCAAATTCGTACCAGTTCGTTTTCCCTTCGTTTGAGAAGTGATAGATCCCGAAGCGGTCTTCCTTGTCAGCAATTATTCTCAGGATGACCCGGGCGAGATCCCCCGCGTAGGTGGGGCTCCCCCACTGGTCCGCCACCACCCGGACCTCCTCTTTCGTGCGGAAGAGGTCGATCATGGTGGAGACGAAATTCCTTCCCCCGCTTCCGAAAAGCCAGGAGGAACGGAGGATGAACGAGCGGCCCGTTGTTTCCCGGATGTACCTCTCGCCCATGAGCTTGCTTTCGCCGTAAACGCCGAGGGGCCCGGGCGGGTCTTCCTCTGTGTAGCCCCCCTCCTTCCTCCCGTCGAAGATGTAATCCGTGGAAATGTGCACCAGTTTCGCCTGCCGCTCCTCCGCGAGAAGAGCCACGTTCCTGGCCCCGAAGGCGTTGATCCGGAAGGCGGACTCCCGTTGGTCCTCGGCCCGATCCACCGCGGTGCAGGCGGCGCAGTTGATGATCCAGTCGATCGGGACATCCCGGGCATGGTTTGTAAGAACCCGGTAATCGCCTACGTCAACCTCGATGTCCGTTGCGAGGTGGGGCAGTTTATGGCAGGAGAGGAGCCTTTCCATTTCTCTGCCCAGCATCCCCTTATGCCCGATTAGCCAGATCATTACTTCCGCTCCGGAAGATTCAAGAGATACTCGCCGTACTGACTCTTCCTAAGGGGCAGGGCAAGCCTTTCCAGCTCTTCCCGGGAGATGTATCCCTTATTGTAGGCGATCTCTTCCAGACAGGCCACCTTCAGGCCCTGCCGGTGCTCGATTACGGCCATGAAATTGCTTGCCTCAAGGAGGCTCTCCGGGGTGCCCGTATCGAGCCAGGCCATTCCCCGGCCGAGGATCTCCACCTTCAGCTTTCCCCTTTTCAGATATTCTCTGTTTACGTCGGTTATCTCCAACTCCCCCCGGGCCGACGGTTTGAGACCCCGGGCGATTTCGATCACCTGGTTGTCGTAGAAGTAAAGACCGACTACGGCATAGGGGGAGCGGGGATTTTTCGGCTTCTCCTCGAGGGAGATCGCCTCGCCCTGCCGGTTGAACTCGACGATGCCGTAGCGTTCCGGGTCCTTCACCCAATAGGCGAAGATGAGCCCCCCTTCGGTCAATCTCCCGGCCTCCGCCAGGATGCCGGAGAGACCGTATCCGTAAAAGATGTTGTCCCCCAGCGCCAGACAGACCCTGTCCCCCCCGATGAATGGCTCGCCGATCAGGAAGGCCTGAGCCAGGCCGTCGGGGCTCGGCTGCCTGCGATAGCTTAAGTTCAGCCCCAGCTGGGAGCCGTCTTGAAAGAGTTCCTCATACAGG
>JBBIJM010000135.1:0-3731 GCA_037445955.1 Syntrophobacterales bacterium | reverse complement strand
CGCGGCCACCTTCTTGTCACAATCGGAAACCGAGTAACTCAAATTCAGAGACTCAAAATCCCCTTCACTCACCCCTCCCCTCCGGGTGAGGAAGGCGTGATCCACAAATTCAAGCCTCAAAAGGGCTGCGCTTCTATAAAACCCAAGGCCGTTTAGACAAACCCGCGGAAAATCGCCATCCATGCCGCACCTTACAGATCGAGGAGATATTTCTGTTCGAATACCTCCTTGCCCCACCGGCTTCCCCGCTTCTTAGAAACCAACTTGAACCCCCTCTTCAGGTAAAGACTCTTCGCCCGGTCCAGCCCCTCGAAGGTCCACAGATAGACCTTCTTGTAGCCGCAACCGCCGCAAAACGTCAAGGCGGCATCGATAAGTCTCGACCCGATCCCCCGGCCCTGCCGGTCGGGGGAAACAATAAACCATCTCAGGTGGGCCCCCTCGGAAATGGCGCCGATCCCGTCCAAGGCGATGGCCCCCTCGATCCGTCCGGAAAGGGAGGCCGTCCAGAAACCGTCCCGGCCCGGGTCGTACCGCCGGAGAAACTCCGCCAAATCTGCGGCCACCCCGGCCTCAAAACAAAGACCGAATCCCCAATTCCGATGATAATATTCTCCGTGGAGCTCCACCACCCGTCCTAAGGCTCCTGGGAGATACCCCCTTGCGATCTGCAGTCCTTCCATCTCACCTATTGCCTCCCTCCGGCCTCATCATAGAACCAACCAGGCCCTTTGGCAAACACAAAATCTGGGCCGCCCCCGATATTTCTTTACATCAAAAATGATCTCCTGTAGATTGCCCCGGACTATAAGATTCCGGCGTGATCACCCTGGACAATTATTTTATGTACGCAGATCTCTCGGGGAAAACGGCGCTCATCACCGGTTCCGGTAAGCCAAGCGGGATCGGCTACGGCATGGCGGAAAGATTGGCGGCCTGCGGGGCTAATATCATCATCGCCGACCTGGGGAGATATGCGCCGGAGGCAAGCACCGTGGCCCCGGCCACGCGCCGGGGAATGGAAGACATCGCCCGGGATCTCGCCGGACGGTATTCGGTTAAAACCCTGCCGGTGGACCTGGACGTTTTAAATACCGACTCGATCCTCTCGATGGCCGAGGAGGTAAAGGACACCTTCCCCCGGGTGGATATCCTCTGCAACAACGCCGGGGCCTCGTTCGGCGTGCCCAACACGATCCTCTCCTACCGGGAAGAGGACTGGATCAGGACTGTCGAACTGAACCTCTTCGGGGCCTTTCGCGTCTCCCGGGCTATCCTGCCGCTCATGCTTTCCCGCCCCGGCAGCATCATCAACACCGCCTCCCGGGCGGGAAAGGTACCGCCTGTCTTCAACAGCGCCTACGCTGTTGCCAAGGCCGGGGTGATCATGCTGACTAAGACAATGGCCAAGGAACTAGCCGGGGCGAGGATCCGGGTAAACGCCGTCTGCCCCGGTCAGATCGACACCGATCTGCAAAGGTGGCGATTTAAGCTGGAGGCGGAATTCTTTAATTCCACCATTGAGGAGAGGGAGCAGGAGATGGGCAAAACTATTCCCCTGGGAGAGTTGGGCAGGATTAAGGACGTGGGCAGCCTCGTGGCCTTTCTCGCCTCGGAGGAATCGGGATACATCACCGGTCAGGCCATCAATATCGACGGGGGCCAGTGTATGGAGCTCTAACAGCGGTTTCAAAGAAGGGAAGAAAGAGGATGGATCGAATTGTCGGGGCCAGGCTGGCGGCCGAGGCCATCATCGAGCGGGGTCTGAAACAGGTTTTTTCCCTGAGCGGCGGTCACATCACCCCGATCTACCAATTTCTGGAAAATTCTCCGGTAAAGATCTTCGCCACCCGGCATGAGCAGGCCGCCGTGTTCATGGCGGAAGCCACCGCCAGGCTCACAAGGAAACCCTCTTTGGCCCTGGTGACCGCCGGACCGGGCTTTACCAACGCCTTGACCGGCGTGGCCGGCGCCCGGCTCTCCAATGCGCCGGTGGTGATCATAGCCGGATCGGTGGGACTGGACACGGCGGAAAAACTCGATCTCCAGGACATGAACCAGTTGCCCGTCATCGCCCCGCTGGTGAAAAAGGCCCTGGTCTGCCACCTCCCGGAACGGATCCCCGAATTCATCGACCTGGCCTTCCGGCACGCGGCCAGCGGCCGGCCCGGGCCAGTGTATCTCGAGATCCCCTGCGATGTCTTGAATGCCCCGGTCGATCCTCCCCGGGTGAAACGATACTCAACCAACCTGGAGATGCGCCCGGTGGACAGGCAGAAGGCGGCCAGG
This sequence comes from Syntrophobacterales bacterium, assembly GCA_037445955.1. GTDB lineage: Bacteria > Desulfobacterota > Syntrophia > Syntrophales > CAMTWB01 > JBBIJM01. The sequence goes on along the minus strand of JBBIJM010000135.1, from coordinate 1,442 downwards.
ATCGTCGATCTTTTGCGGGAAGCTCAATTTCCGCTCGCCATTGCGGGAAGCGGCGCCTGGTACTCCGATGCGGGAGAGGAACTCAAAGGGCTCGTCGAGACCGCCGGAATCCCCCTTTTCACCCTGGCCGCGGCCAGAGGTCTCCTGTCGGATACCCATCCTCTCTGTTTCGAATCATCCCTGGCGATCCGGTACGGGGCGGCCTTCTTTGCCCACATTCGGGCCGATCTGATCCTCTTCCTCGGCGGAAGGCTCAGCCTTTTCTATATCTTCGGCGAGATATTCAGGAAGGAGGCGAAATTCATCCAGGTGGATATCGAACCGGAAGAGATCGGCCGGAGTCGCTCGGTGGATTTAGGGGTGGCAGGTGACATCCGGGCGGTGCTCGAGGAGGTAAACCGGATCATCAGAGAGAAGGGGATTGACCAAAAGCTCACTGACCGCTTCCGCCCCTGGGTGGAGGAGCTTAGGAAAGCCGATGCCGAAGGCAAAGAGCAGGCCCGGCCCCTCTGGTCGAGCGAAAATGTGCCGATCCATCCGCTTCGGCTCGCCCAGGAAATAAACACCTTTCTCTGCCGAAAGGACGATGTTGTCGTCGCCGACGGCGGCGATACCGCCACCTGGATGGGGATGACCAGAACCGTGAGAAGGGCGGGGCATTACTTAGACCATGGACTCTTCGGCTGCCTCGGCGTGGGAATCCCGTATGCCAACGCGGCGAAACTGCTCTATCCGGATAAACGGGTCTTGCTCATCACCGGCGACGGCGCGGTGGGATTTAATTTTCTCGAATTCCACACGGCCATAAGAAACAACCTCCCGATTGTGGCGGTCATAGCCAACGACCAGCTCTGGGGGATGATCGCCCATTCGCAACAGCTCCGCCTGGGCCGGACGATAAAGGACGGAACCGAACTGGGTCTGGTCCGTTACGAAAGGATGGTCGAGGCCCTGGGAGGCTGGGGGGCCTTTGTGGAGAGCCCCGGGGACATCCGGCCGGCCCTGGAGGAGGCCTTCGCCTCGGGAAAGACAGCCTGTATAAACGTCCTGGTGGATCCGGCCGTAATTAGCCCCGGGAGCGTTGCCCTGGCCAACCTGGGAGGTTACCGGGCCGGCTAGAATTCAAGTCACACGGGAGGGGAATATGGACCCAGCCGCCATCGATCAGATCAGACTTAATTTCAGCCCCCAGGGTCTGCTGGTGATAAACGGGGCAATCGGCCTCATGATGCTGGGGGTTGCCCTCGAGATGAGGCTGGAAGATTTCCGGAGGGTCCTCGTTTCACCCAAGGCACCTCTCATCGGTCTCATCGCCCAGTTTGTCCTCTTTCCCGCCCTCACCTACCTCCTTGTCCTGATCTTAAAGCCCCATCCCTCGATCGCCCTGGGGATGATCCTGGTGGCCGCCTGTCCCGGCGGCAACCTCTCCAACATCATCACCC
>JBBIJM010000134.1:0-3748 GCA_037445955.1 Syntrophobacterales bacterium | reverse complement strand
TCCGAATTTTTCCTATCTTTCAGGGAGGTTCAAGTTCTTCTTTCAGGGAACCGCCCCGATCACCCCGGCCCTTCCCGGGAGATGGTACGATACGCCCAATGTCCGTTTCCTGAGCATTTTGGACTTCCGGAATTACTGCCGGGCAAAGGGGATCGAGATCCTGGAGAGTTACCATCTGGGGAGAAAGCGGCCCGTGGTGATCCTGCCGAATCTTCTGGCCTTAAACGCGGTCTTTCTGTTGGCCGGGGTAACCGAAAAGGGAGGATGATGAACAGGTATCTGGAAAGAATAAAGGAGGATATCCGGACGGTTTTCAGCAAGGATCCGGCGGCCCGCTCTTATCTGGAGGTGATCTGCTGTTACCCGGGGCTTCATGCGATCTGGCTGTACCGCCTGGCCCACAAGCTCTGGATGCGGAAATTGGTTTTCCCGGCGAGGTTCATCTCTCATTTGGGCCGCTTGTTCACCGGCATCGAGATCCATCCCGGGGCGGCCATCGGGCGGCGTTTCTTCATCGATCACGGCGCCGGCGTCGTGATCGGCGAGACCGCCGAGATCGGGGACGATGTCCTCATCTATCAGGGGGTGGTCCTGGGAGGGGTCAGCCTGGTGAAGGGGAAGCGCCATCCGACCATCGGGAGCAACGTGCTCATCGGTGCCGGAACCATTATCCTGGGACCGATCCAAATCGGCGACGGGGTGAGGATCGGAGCCGCCTCGCTGGTGCTTTGCGATGTCCCCGCAAACGCCGTGGCCGTCGGGGTTCCCGCCCGGATCGGGGTGGGCTACACCGCCCGGGACATTGCCGAGCTGGCCCATCATAAGCTCCCCGATCCCATTGCCGAGGCCTTTAAATTTCTAGGGAAGAAGATCGACAATCTGGAAGAGAGACTCAAGGAGATGGAACAGTCTCAGGGGATCAGGGTGGAACTCGACCGGTACCTGGAGGAGAAGAAGAAGGAGATCATGTCCATATTCAACGGACAGGAGGAATTTCATAAAGGGATGGGCATTTAGGGTTTCATGAATAAAAAGGCGATCATGCTCTTGTCCGGCGGACTGGACAGCACCCTGGCGGTGCGGGTGCTTCTCGATCAGGGGATAGAGGTTACGGCGGTGAATTTTACGAGCCCTTTTTGCCAATGTTCCGCAAGACAGGGCGGTTGCGGCCGGGAGGCTCTGCGGGTGGCCGGGGAGTTCGGTATCCCGATTGAGGTTATAGCCAAGGGTCTCGATTATATGAAGGTGGTCGAGCACCCCAAGTTCGGCTACGGCCGGGGGATGAATCCCTGTCTGGATTGCCGGATTTTCATGCTGAAGAAGGCCGGGGCCCTGATGGGGGAGCTGGGGGCGTCGTTTGTGGCGACCGGGGAGGTTCTCGGTCAAAGGCCTATGTCCCAGCATAGACGGGCTTTAGAGATCATCGAGAAGGAAAGCGGCCTCGCAGGCCTTATCCTGAGACCCCTTTCAGCGGGAAACCTGAAACCCACCATCGCCGAGCGCGAGGGTATCGTCGATCGGGAGAGACTGCTCTCCATTGCCGGCCGGTCTCGCAAGGAACAGATGAGACTGGCCGAGGGCTACGGGATCAGGGAATACCCCTGTCCCGCCGGCGGGTGCCTCCTTACCGATACGACGGTTTCCGCGCGTTTGAGAGACCTTTTCGCCCATCAGCCCGGCTATGGCCTGGTCGATCTCCATCTGCTTAAGATAGGTAGACATTTCCGTCTGAACGCCGGACTCAAACTCATCGTGGGTCGCAATGAAAAGGAGAACGAACGGATCGAGTCGCTCGCTCCTGCCGGATCAGGCCTCATCTCGCCCTCCGGGTTCAAGGGGCCGACGGCCCTTCTTGCGGGCACCGTCTCCCCGGAAAGCGAAGAGGAGGCAGGGATGATCGTGGCTGCCTTCAGCCGGGAGAGGCTGGAGAAATACCCCCTCCTTGGCCGCCTTAAGGGCGGAAGGACAAGAGAGTTTGCCGTTTTCGGAAGATATGCCAGACAGGAGTGCGATCGATTGAAGATAGGGTTCTGAAGACCTTAATTCAATGGGAGAAGGTCAAAGCCCTTGATCCTTTCCCCGCCTCTAGATTTCCCCCAGATAGGCCTTTCTGACCAGATCATTCTTCCGGAGATTTTCCGCGGAATCGCTCAGAATCACCGCCCCGGACTGAAGGACGTAGCCCCGGTTTGCCACCTGGAGGGCCATCCGGGCGTTTTGCTCGACCAGGAGCATCGTTGTTCCTTCTTCGTGCAGCCTTCTTATCGTATCGAAAATGAGGTCCACAATGACCGGGGCGAGTCCCATCGAAGGTTCGTCGAGAAGCAGGACCCGGGGCCTGGCCATCAACGCCCGACCCAGGGCCAGCATCTGCTGTTCGCCGCCGCTCAAGGTTCCGGCAAGCTGCCTTCGTCGCTCCTTGAGCCGGGGAAAGAGGACGAAGATACGCTCGATATCCCGTGAGACCTCACTTTTATCCGTGCGGTTGAACGCCCCCATATCCAGGTTTTCCGTCACCGTCAGACGGCCGAAAACCCGTCTGCCTTCGGGTACCTGAACCACCCCATACGTTACTATCTCATGAGGGGGATGGGCGGTGATCTCCCGGCCTTCCAGGATGATCGAGCCGTCCCGGGGTTTAATGAGGCCGCTTGCGGTTTTTAACAGGGTGCTTTTTCCCGCCCCGTTACCGCCTATCAACGTCACGATCTCCCCCTTGTCTACGGCGAGGGTTACGTCTTTCAAGGCATGGATATGGCCGTAGAAGGCATGAACATTCCTGATATCAAGCATAGTCATAGTTTGGTGGCTTGGCCTTTCTCATAGTTTGGGAGCTTTAAGTATTGCTGATCTTGTCATTTCCAGCGCCCTCCCCTCGAAATGACATAATTCACAAGTTTTCAGTTCCCGGCAGTCATCCGGTCTTGGCCATCTCATCGGCGCCTCCCCGCCCGAGATACGCCTCGATAACCGCGGGATCGCTCTGGATCTCCCTGGGGGTTCCCTCGGCTATCTTCCTGCCGTAGTCCAAAACGGTGACGGTCTCCGAGATCCCCATCACCACCTTCATTTCATGCTCGATCAGGAGGATGGTGATCTTCAATTCGTCTCTGAGCCGGCGGATGAAGTTCATCATCTCGATTGTCTCCCGGGGATTCATCCCTGCCGTCGGCTCGTCCAAAAGCAAGAGTTTCGGCCGGGTCGCCAGGGCCCGGGCCACCTCCAGGCGCCTCTGATCACCGTACGGGAGGTTTTTGGAGAGAAAATCCCCCTTGCCTGAGAGGTTTACAAATTTCAGCAGATAGCGGGCCTCTTCGGTGGCCTCTTTCTCCTCTTTGACTACGGCGGGAAGGCGGGCGATGGTTCCGAAGATTCCCGCCTTCAGATGACCGTGAAGTCCTACCATGACGTTTTCGATCGCCGTCAGGTGGGGGAAGAGCCTGATGTTCTGATAGGTCCGGGCGATACCCAGGCGGACGATCCGGTCCGGGGTCAGGCCTACCAGGGAGTGACCGTCAAAGAAGATCTTTCCCTCTTCGATCTGGTAGAAGCCGGTGACGCAGTTAAAGAGGGTCGTCTTTCCCGCCCCGTTCGGTCCGATCACGCTGTGGATGGCCTGTTCTTTAACGTCAATGTCCAGGCTGTCCAGGGCGACAAGCCCGCCGAAACGCTTGGTTGCCCCTTTTGTTGTAAGTAACCCCATAGGTTCTCCGTCAAATCCCTTCATGTTTTTTCCAGGGCTTCATCC
>JBBIJM010000133.1:0-3792 GCA_037445955.1 Syntrophobacterales bacterium | reverse complement strand
ATAGTTACCCGGAGTTCGAACAACTACGGTCCCTACCAGTTTCCGGAGAAGCTCATCCCCCTCATGATCAAAAGCGCCCGCCAGGGAAAACCCCTGCCGGTTTACGGCCGGGGGGAGAATGTCCGGGATTGGCTCTTCGTCCGGGATAACTGCCGGGCCATCGTCGCCGTCTGCGAAGGGGGAAGGATCGGGGAGGTTTACAATATCGGCGGGGAGGAGGAACGGCAAAACATCGAGGTGGTAGAGCTCATCTGTGAGTTCGTCGCCCGGGAGCTAAAGAAGGACGCCGCCGATTTGAGAAGCCTGATCACCTATGTCCAGGACCGCCCCGGTCACGATTTCCGCTACGGGCTGGATTGCGGAAAGATCAGGCGGGAGCTTGGCTGGCAGCCTGAAACGGGTTTTTCCGAAGGATTGAAAAAGACCGTCCACTGGTACCTGACCCATGATGAATGGCTGGAGAGGCTCATCTCCGGGGCCTACCTGAATTACTATGCCCGAATCTACGAACAAGGCTGGCGGTAGGAGGTAAAGATGAAGTTCACCGGGAAGATCCTCTGCATCGGGGCCGGTTATGTGGGAGGCCCCACCATGGCGGTAATCGCGAAGAAGTGTCCCCATTACCGGGTGGAAGTGGTTGACATCAACTCAGAAAGGATCGCCCGGTGGAATTCCGATGATCTTCCCATCTATGAACCGGGGCTCAAGGAGATCGTCCGGGCAGCCCGGGGGCGAAATCTCTTCTTCTCCACGGACATCGGCCGGGGGATAAGAGAGGCCGAGGTGATCTTCATAAGCGTGAACACCCCGACCAAGGCCTTCGGCGAGGGGGCGGGCATGGCCGCGGACCTGCAATACTGGGAGGGGACCGCCCGGGAAATCCTAAGACATGCCGACTCGGATAAGATCATCGTCGAGAAAAGCACCCTGCCCGTAAGAACCGCCCTTACGGTGGAGAGGATCCTTTCCTCTTCCCCTCAAGGGGTTCATTTCGAGGTTCTCTCCAATCCCGAATTCCTGGCCGAAGGCACCGCCATAAGCGATCTCCTCAACCCCGACCGGGTCTTAATCGGCTCCCGGGAAACCCCGGAAGGCCGAAAGGCAAGGGATATTCTTGGGGAGATCTACACCAACTGGGTGCCAAAAGATCGGATCGTCACCTCCAACATCTGGAGCAGCGAGCTTTCCAAACTGGTGGCCAACGCCTTTCTCGCCCAGCGGATCTCTTCCATCAATGCCGTAAGCGCCCTGTGCGAAAAGACCGAGGCCGACGTCCGGGAGGTGGCCCGGGTCGTGGGCCTGGACCGGAGGATCGGCGAAAGGTTTCTCAACGCCTCTTTAGGTTTCGGCGGCTCCTGTTTCAAGAAGGATATCTTGAATCTCGTCTATATCTGCAACCACTATGGCCTCAAAGAGGTCGCCGACTACTGGCTCGGGGTGCTCAAGATCAACGATTACCAGCAGGAGAGGTTCGTAAAAACCATGCTCGAGGCCATGTTCATGAACCTGGTTGACAAAAGGATCGCCCTGTTCGGCTTTGCCTTCAAGGCCAATACCAGCGATACCCGGGAAAGCCCGGCGATTTACGTGGCAAGGAGGCTCCTGGAGGAGCGGGCGGAGATCGTCATCACCGACCCCCAGGCCCTGCCCAGCGCCCGGCGGGATCTGGCCGGCCTCGAAGGCAGGATCCATTTCGTAGAGGATCCCTGCGAAGCCGCCGCAGGCTGCGACGCCCTGGCGCTGCTGACCGAGTGGGAATGTTTTAAGAATCTGGATTACCGGAGGATATATCAGGGGATGGTGAAGCCGGCCTTTGTGTTCGACGGGAGGAATATCCTGGATCACCGGAGCCTCTTTGAGCTGGGATTTCATGTATTTCCCATAGGCAACCCGCCTCTTACGAAATTCACCTGAAGGAGGGATCATGAATCATTATCAGAAACGGATCATGGTAACCGGAGGGGCGGGGTTCCTGGGCTCCCATTTGTGCGTAAGGCTCTTAAACGACGGCCACGAGGTCCTCTGCGTGGACAATCTCTACACCGGCCGGAGGATCAATATCGCCCACCTCCTGGGCAATCCGTCTTTCGAAATGCTCCGTCATGACGTCTGTTTCCCCCTCTATGTGGAGGTGGACGAGATCTACAACCTCGCCTGTCCCGCCTCGCCGATCCACTATCAGTTCGATCCGGTGCAGACGACCAAGACGTCGGTTCACGGGGCCATTAATATGCTCGGGCTTGCCAAACGGGTAAAGGCGAAAATCCTCCAGGCCTCGACGAGCGAGGTTTACGGCGACCCCGAGGTCCATCCCCAGCCGGAAGGTTATTGGGGACACGTCAATCCCATCGGTATCAGGTCCTGTTACGACGAGGGGAAACGCTGCGCGGAGACCCTCTTTTTTGACTACCACCGCCAACACAGACTAAAGATCAAGGTGGCCCGTATCTTCAACACCTATGGCCCCCGGATGCATCCCAACGACGGCCGGGTGGTGAGCAATTTCATCATCCAGGCCCTGAAAGGCGAAGACCTGACCGTCTACGGCGACGGCCGGCAGACGAGGAGCTTCTGTTATGTCGATGACCTGATCGACGGCCTGATTAAACTGATGAACAGCCCGGACGATTTCACCGGCCCGGTGAATCTGGGAAATCCCGGGGAGTTCACCATCCTCGAACTGGCGGAAAAGGTGATCGAGCTTACCCAATCGAAATCCAGGATCCTCTTCCAGCCCCTCCCCGCGGACGACCCCCGGCAGAGGCGTCCGGATATCGGCCTGGCGAAACAGGCGCTCAACTGGCGGCCCGTCATCCCTCTCGAGGCGGGTCTCGGAAAAACCATCGAGAGTTTCCGGAAGATCCTAAGCGGAGGGGAAGATCCCGCCTGCCCGATCGCCAGAGGATCGTCATGAGGCCGAAAAGGATGAAAACAACCCCGGCGGTCATTCCAAAGAGGAAGGGTGCGACCAGACCCTCGATCAGGACCGCCGCCATGGCCCCCAGGAGATGGTAAGCCCACAGTCTGCCTTCTTGATCCCCGGGCCCCCGGATCACCTGATAGCCCATGACCGCATATGTCAGGATGATCCAGAGAAAGAGAAAGAGCCCCGGGATCCCCGTTCTCACCGCAATGTCCAAAATGAAATTGTGGGGATGGCCGATTGTGTGGGCAATCCGAAAGCGCTCCGGCAGTCTTTCGTAATAGGGCTTGAGCAATGCCGGATTCTCGTAGATTTGCATCCCGAAGCCGATGCCGAAGACGGGACGATCCTTGACCATTTCCCAGGTAACCAGGGCGATGGGGATCCTTTCGTCCCCGAGAAGCGCCCGCGGATCGAGCCTTTCCTTGATGGGCAGGGCGTAGGCCATGGCTGCGACGGCGACGAAAAGGATCAGAAACGCCTTTTTTCTCCGGCCGACGAAGATGATCGCCAGGGCGACAAGAAAACCGATCAACGCCCCCCGCACCTGGGGCAGGAAGACGCCGGTTATAAGACTTATCCCGAAGGCGAAGGACAGAAATGACTTTTTTACGATCCCTCTTTCCTGAGCAAGACCCCCTAAGGCCAGGACGGCCGCGGAAACAAGAATGACGCTGATGACGCCGGTGGTATAATCTCCTAAACCGGTGCCGATGGCCATGCGGAAGTGCCACCCGTTATCCCGGATGCCGTAGAAATAGACCCCAAGCCCCAGGGAAAACAGGGTGGCCGAGATCACCAGCAGCCAGATCAGGCGTCTCAAGTCCCGGGCGCCGGAAAAGGCGTTGATTATCATGTAGTAGAGAAGG
>JBBIJM010000132.1:0-4013 GCA_037445955.1 Syntrophobacterales bacterium | reverse complement strand
TAATGTATTAATAGAAATTATTTTTTTGTCAAGGGCTTTTTGAAAAGAGGGCTTTTTGAAAAGATGTAGTGAGCAAATGATATGTCCGCACCCCCAAACCGGACAAGTCTATTTGCTCTTGACATAAGAGATGTTTTCTGTTGATGTGGGACCCCAGTACGAAGGCGAGACTGTACGTAAGGAAGACTTTCAAATCGAATTCGGCGGGCCGAAGCATAAGTTCAAGGGGGAGCTGGTTTCCGTAAATACGGCCGACGAGGTGAAGGACGAAAAGATCCAGATCGTAGGCCAGGACATAAAGGATTTTCCCGAGGGTGCCTCCATTCCCCTCTTCGTCAAGATCGCCGTGTCCGGTGGCTAGCTGGAGATCGATATGGAGCCGGTGTTCGAACGCCGGATCCACATGTACATCAATTACATCGAAGGATTCTGGCACATGGCCCAGCGCGACGAGATCTGGCTCAGGCTCCATGAGGATCGTTTGGCTACCCAGATCGGTGAAAGAGCAGGTGAAGGATACCCTGGAGGAGACCGGCCTCTAAGATAAGATCGCTACCGAAGAAGACGTGAAGAATGTGGATGAGTTGATGGAATATATGCAGCGGGCGGGTCACCCCTGGGTTACCGGCTAGTCCGGACAAGGAGGATTTCATGGCACTTAAGGCATCTGACATTCAAAAGAAACTGCCCGACGGCGGGAAGAAGAATTGTAAGGAATGCGGCTTACCCACCTGCTTTGCCTTTGCGATGAAGCTTGCGACCGGGGCTATCCCCGTCGATAAATGTCCCTATCTCCCCGGGGAGATCAAGACGGAACTCGTGGAGGCCCTGGCCCCGCCGATAAAATTGGTAACCATCGGCAAGGGGGATCAAGCGGTAAGCATCGGGGAAGAAGAGGTGATCTACCGGCACGAGAAGACCTTTTATCGGGCCCCGGGGATCGCCGTGATGCTCTCCGACGCCGAGGACGACGCGGCGGTTTCAGCCAAGATCAACAAACTCCGGGAGTTTCAGTTCGATCGGGTCGGCCAGAGGCTGAAGGCGAACCTGCTTGCAGTCAAGTATGCCGTCGCAGGCGAGAAGTACCTAAGCCTGGTTAGGCGGGCGGCGGAGACGGGATATCCCCTGATCCTCCTGTGTGAGGATCTCGAGATCCTCTTTAAGGCCCGGGATCTAGCCGGGGACAATCCCCTTATCTACCCGATCACCAAAGAGAACCTCGAGGCGGCCCTGCCTAAGATCAAGGCGAAACCCTGCCCCGTAGGAATCCGGGCAAACGGGATCGATGAACTCATCCCGCTTACCCGCAGGCTCAAGGAGGAGGGGATAACCGACCTGGTCCTCGATCCCCAGCCCAAAAACCTAAAGGAGCTGATCCGGGACTACACGATCATCCGCAGGGCGGCCCTCAAGACCGTCTTCCGGCCGCTGGGGTACCCCATCCTCTCTTTGCCTGCGGCGATGACCGAAGACAGCCGGGAGGAGATCATGCTTGCCGCGGCAGGTCTGGTCAAATACGCCGGGGTCATCGTCCTTTCAGACATCGAGAAGGGGCTTCTTTATCCCCTTCTGGTTCTGAAGCAGAATATCTTCACCGATCCCAGAGTCCCCCTCGCGGTAGAGCAGAAGGTCTATGAGATCGGGGCGGTCACCGCGGATTCGCCGGTGCTGGTCACCACCAACTTTGCCCTGACTTACTTTGCCGTGGCAAGCGAGATCGAAAACAGCAAGGTCCCCTCGTACCTGTGCGTCAAGGATACCGAAGGGCTTTGTGTTCTGGCCGCCTGGTCCACCGGCAAGTTCAACGGCGAGACCATCGCCCAGTTCGTCAGGAAGTCGGGGATCGGGGAGACGGTGAGCCGGAAGCGGATCTTTATCCCGGGGCTGGCCGCCCGGATCAAAGGCGAGCTCGAAGAGGAACTGCCCGGCTGGGACGTGGTGGTAGGGCCGAGGGAGGCCGGCGACCTGGTGGCCTTCCTGCCGAAACAGGCGGCGAAATAGGCCTTTTTTGGCCAGGCGGCTTCGAAGAAATCTGTTGCCCCCGGTTTGAGCGGGGACTATAATCCGTGGGCCCCTTGCGGGGGCCGGGGGCGCCTTGCCCTTCCCCTGCAAGAGGCTCAAGTTTTTTCCAGATGGCAAGATCCGGCTGTGACCGGGGGGAGATGATTTGGCTATGTCCGAAGGAGATCAAGGCGAAATCTCCAGGCTCAAGGGGATTCTCAATGGTTCTGCCCCCAGACGGGAGGATCTCGTTCCCCTGCTTCAGGAGATTCAAAGGAGCGTGGGCTATATCTCCCGGCAGGCCATGATCAGGGTGGCGGAATATTTGGCCATCCCGCCTTCGGAAGTGTACAGCGTGGTGAGCTTCTACAATCAGTTCCGTCGGCAGCCGCTGGGGAAAAATCATCTCCAGGTCTGCCAGGGGACGGCCTGCTACCTCCAGGGGGGCGGGCTGATCGGAGAGTCGTTTGCCCGGGAACTTGAGATCGGAATCGGCGAAACAACTAAAGACGGCCTGTTCAGTCTGGACGAGGTCGCCTGTCTCGGGTGCTGCAATGTCGCCCCGGTGGTGAAGGCGGATGGCGAGATCTATCCCCGGATGACCTCGGGGAAGGTGGAAGAGGTTTTGATTAATCTCAAGAATAAGGGGGAAAATTGACCCCCCAACCTTACGGCGAGGTCGGATACCGAAAGCTCAAAAAACAATCCCTCCTGACTTTCACGGAAAAGTGGCGGGGGGACTTCCCGAAGATATTTGTCGGGATGGCCACCTGCGGGATTTCCGTCGGCGCGCTGGAGGTTTTTGAGGCTTTTACCAAAGAGCTGGCCGGCCACGGGATCAAGGGAGAGATCATCAAGGTCGGCTGCCTGGGGATCTGTTTTGCCGAGCCCCTGGTCTATATCAAGAAGGACGACAATCCCACCATCTGCTATCAGAATCTGAAGAAGGAGGATGTCCCCAGGCTCGTCTATAGCTATCTTCTCGAGGATGACCCCTGTTTCGATCTCGCCCTGGGCACCCTGGAGCTCAAGGACGGCATTCCCTTCATCCCCGAGCTGGAAAGGTTCGAGAGGGAAGAGCGGATCATTCTCCGACAGGCGGGCTATCTCGACCCGGAAGACATCCGGGACTACCTCGCCTGCGGGGGATATGAGGGACTGGAGAGGGCCCTGTCCTTAACCGGCGGGGAGATCATCGAGGAGCTGAGGATTTCCGGCTTGAGGGGGCTGGGCGGGGCGGGTTTCCCCACCGGGGTAAAATGGGAAGAGTGCGTCCGGGCCAACGGCAGCACGAAGTACCTGATCTGCAACGGCGATGAGGGCGATCCCGGGGCCTTTATGGACCGGGTGATTCTCGAGAGTTCCCCCCATCAGGTGATCGAGGGCATGGCCATCGCGGCCTATGCCATCGGGGCCGCCCGAGGCTATGTCTATATCCGCTCCGAGTATCCCCTGGCCATAGAACGGTTCAGCCAGGCCCTGGCCCAGGCGCGGGAGGCCGGTCTTTTGGGCCGGGACATCCTCGGCCGGGGTTTCGATTTCGATCTCCGGGTCTTTCCAGGCGCCGGGGCCTTCATCTGCGGCGAGTCCACCGCCCTCATGTATTCCATCGAAGGGAGGAGGCCCATGCCCCGGGTGCGGCCACCTCACTCGGTCCTCGAGGGGCTCTTTCGCCTGCCCACCCTTTTAAACAACGTCAAGACCTTTTCCTGCATCCCGCCGATCATCCTGAAAGGAGGCGATTGGTTCTCCCGGATCGGCACCGAATCCTCCAAGGGGACCACCGTTTTTGCCTTGGCCGGGAAGGTGAAGCAGGCGGGGCTTGCCGAGGTGGCGATGGGGACGACCTTCCGGGAGGTGATCTATAACATCGGCGGCGGGATAAAAAACGACCGGGCCCTTAAGGCCATCCAGGTGGGCGGCCCTTCCGGGGGCTGCATCCCCGCCGGTTTTGTCGATACCCCGGTGGATTTCGATTCGCTCAAAGCGCTAGGTTCGATGGTCGGCTCAGG
>JBBIJM010000131.1:0-4117 GCA_037445955.1 Syntrophobacterales bacterium | reverse complement strand
GGATTTCTCCGGTCAGGGGGCCTTTCTGCACACGGGGATCATCCCCGATCTGTTGCTCGTAGGCGGCGGGGTGGTGACGGCGACGCCCCTGCTGCTGTTTTCCGCGGCGGCCCGGCGGATACCCCTCTTCCGGCTGGGAATGCTGCAATACATCGCCCCGACGATTCAATTCCTCCTGGGGATCATGGTGTATCACGAGCCCTTTGCGTTGAATAAATTAATCGGTTTTATCCTGGTCTGGCTTGCCCTGCTCATCTTCGCCCTGGAAGGCCTTCTCGTTTCCGGGGGCTTGAGGAGATAGGCGGGAGGGATTTATTTGACAGCACCTTCAGGTTGGGATAATACCTAATATTGATCAAAGCAGGAGGCAGACGGTGCTTAAAGATGAAGTGGTGGGTTTTCTGGGGACGGGGAACATGGCCGAGGCCCTGATCGAGGGGCTTATCTACGGAAAGCTATGCAGCCCGGGGCAGATCATCTGTTCCGATGTCAAGGAAACGAGATTGAAGTTCATCGGCGAAAAATACTCGGTCAAGACGGCCTCGTCCAATCAGGAGGTGGTCCGGGAGGCCTCGGTGGTGATCCTGGCGGTGAAACCGCAGATCATGAAAGAGGCCGTCGGCGAGGTGGCCGGGGGGCTTGATTTAAGAAAGCTCGTCATCTCGATCGCCGCGGGGATCTCGATGAACTCGATCGAAGCCTGCGCGGGGAAGGAGCTTAAACTGATCCGGGTGATGCCCAATATCTGCGTCGCCGTGAGGGAAGGAGTTTCCGCCCTGGCCGGAGGCCGGCACGCGACGGACGGGGATCGCCGCCTGGCCAAAGAGATCTTTGATGCGGTGGGAAAGAGCCTGTTTATCGAGGAGAACCTTCTTGATGCGGTAACCGGTTTAAGCGGGAGCGGCCCGGCCTATATCTTTCTCATCATCGACGCCCTGGCCGACGCCGGGGTGAAGGTGGGGCTGGCCCGCAACGATGCCCTTCTCCTTGCCTCCCAGACGGTCCTGGGCGCCGCGAAAATGATGATCGAAACAGGCGAGCATCCCGGCAAGCTCAAAGACATGGTAACCTCTCCCGGGGGGACGGCGATCACCGGTTTGCACACCCTGGAAGAAGGGGGTCTGCGGACGACCTTGATCAATGCGGTGGAAAATGCCACCAACCGTTCCCGCTCCCTGGGGGAGATCATGAAAAGGGCTATCCTTGGGGAATAACCAGATACAGGGGTGATGGGTGATGGGGTCAGGCCTGCGATCCTGTCAGGGCCGATGAAGGGAGAGCCGGGATAGACGGCGTTGCCTTCGAGGCCGTCTCTGTCTGCGTGTATTGCCTAGGCCGACGGGGGCGGAAACGGATAAGCTGGCCAAATCATTGCGGGTTCTCTGATCTACCCTAATTATGAAAGGAGCGGGAAGATGGAAAGGAAAAGCGGAGATTTGCTCTTCGGTCTGCTGATCGGCGGCTTGGCAGGGGTTGTCGCGGGAATTCTCTTTGCCCCCAAAAGCGGGAAGGAGACCAGAGAGGACCTGGCCAAAGGGGCCGAAGCGCTTTTAGCCAAGGCGAAGGAAGAATACGACAGGGCCGTGGAGGCAAGCAGGAGAACTTACGAGGAGACGGTCAGGGGGATCAGGGAATCAGAACTGGCCGAAAGGGTAGAAGAAGTGGAGCAGAAGATCAAGGAGGCCTCGAAAGACTCAGCCGGCCGTTTCAAGAGGGCTCTGGAGGCTGGGGTTTCGGCCTATAAAGAGACCGGCTCCGACGAAGGGAAAGGATAGGATTATGAGCCTCGAGACCGGGCTTTTCATCTTGATCTTGCTTTTGGCCGTCTTTCTCATATTTGCCGTTCCGGTTCTTTATCAGCTCTACAACTCCGCCAAGAGGGCCTCTGCGACCCTGGAGGCCTTAAACCGGAGCCTGCCTCTGATCCTGACGAATCTCGAAGAGATCACTACCAATATGAACAAGGCCTCCAGGAACGTTCATGACCAAGTGGAAAGCCTGGCCCGGGCGGCCGAGAGATATCAGGGGATCATCGGGGCAATCGGCGGGGCAAGAGGGCTGTTTACCGTTAATACCGCCTTGTCTCTGCTGGGCAAGATCGGTCTCATCGGGGCGGTTTTAAAGGGCCTGAAGGTGTTTTCCGATGTCTTCCGGTCTGGGAAAGCCTCATAGACACTATAAGGATTCCTTGTTTTCGGACATCATGGGGGGCGCAAGTGGGCAAGATAACCTATTCGGCCAGAGGCGGACGGGTCAGGGTGCAGGCGGCAAAGGGGACGGCGAAGCCCGAACGATCCCTCGATGAGGTGGTCGGAGCGATGAAGTCCGGGGATCGGCCGCCACCTGGGGAGGACTACCGACAGAAGGCCCTGGCCATTTATGGGCTCGTCTGCGGCCGGTGCGGCCGGGAGTTTACTGAAGCAAAGAGGCATCTGCTGACCATCCATCACCGCGACGGCAATCACAACTACAATCCCCCCGATGGAAGCAACTGGGAACCTCTGTGCGTATATTGTCATGAAGACATCCACAGCCGGCAGATTCTGGGTGAGTATCTGGCCGGAGAGGGAGGGGGAAGGGAGGCGGCGGTGGTTTTTGAGGATTCGTCGGAAAACTCCCGGGGAGGTTTAGGGAGTCTCGGCCAGAAGTTGAAAGCGGCGATCGGAGCGGGGAAAAAGACTGATACCTGAGGATCTCATAAGTGGAGGATAAGAGATGGCGAAGATACTCTGGAGTCCCACGGAAGAACGGGTTAAGTCGAGCAACATGTTTGCCTTCCTTGAGTATGTCAACCGCCGATACGGGAGTGGTTTTAAAGAGTACGAGGACCTCTATCGGTGGTCTGTTGAGGATATCCCCTCCTTCTGGAAGGATCTGTGGGATTTTACCGGCGTCCGGGCCTCCCGGGGTTATGACCAGGTCGTCGACGATCCGGCCAGGCTACCCGGGGCCAGGTGGTTTTCCGGCGCCAGGCTGAACTTTGCCGAAAACCTTCTGCGCTATCGGGACGATGAGGTGGCCCTGATCTTCAAAGGGGAAAGCCTTCCTTCCAGGAAGATAACCTGCGGGGAACTTTATCGGGAAGTGGCTCAGGTGGCCGGGGCCTTACGTTCTCTGGGCATCAAGCCCGGAGATCGGGTGGCCGGGTTCACCCCCAACCTGCCGGAGACGGTGGTGGCCATGCTTGCCGCGACCAGTATCGGGGCCGTCTGGTCCTCCTGCTCCCCGGATTTCGGGATCAAGGGGGTTATGGATCGTTTCGGCCAGATAAAGCCCCGGGTGCTCTTCGCCGCCGACGGCTACATCTTCAAGGGCAAGTCCCTGGATTCCCTGGAGCGGGTCGGGGAGATAGTCACCCGGTTGCCGTCGATAGAAAGGGTGGTTGTGGTTCCCTATGCCGGCAAGGAGCCGGACATAAGCCGGATTCCCCGGGCGGTAAGCTACCGGGACTTCAAAGGGGACGCCACCCCGGATAAGATTGAATTTGAGCAGCTCCCCTTCGACCATCCCCTCTACATCATGTTCACCTCGGGCACCACCGGCCTGCCCAAATGCATGGTCCAGAGCGCAGGCGGGATACTCCTGCAACATCTGAAAGAACATGTTCTGCACACCGATCTGACCCGCGGGGATACCATCTTCTACTTCACCACCTGCGGCTGGATGATGTGGAACTGGCTCATAAGCTCCCTTGCCACCGGGGCGAAGGTGGTCCTTTATGACGGCAATCCCTTCTATCCCCATCCCGGCGCCCTGTGGCAGATGGCCCAGGAGGAGAAGATCACGGTCTTCGGCACCTCCGCCGGTTATATCGCCGCCCTGATGAACGAGGGGGTGAAGCCGGGTCGCCAATACGACCTCTCCTCGATAAGAACGATCCTCTCTACCGGCTCGCCTCTTTCGGTCGAGGGATTCGAGTTTATCTATCGGGAGGTCAAGGCCGATGTCCATCTTGCCTCTATCTCCGGCGGCTCGGATATCAACGGATGCTTTGCCCTGGGCACCCCGCTGAAGCCGGTTTATTCCGGGGAGTTGCAGTGCCGGGGGCTGGGTATGAAGGTTGAGGCCTTCGATGAGGCGGGCCGGCCGACGGTAAATCAGCAGGGGGAGCTTGTCT
>JBBIJM010000130.1:0-4198 GCA_037445955.1 Syntrophobacterales bacterium | reverse complement strand
GAAAGGTCGATACGACATATGAAAAGATGGTTTTTGCCGAGGCCACCTCGGCCCTGCCGTTACTGGCAAGTTACGCTTATCACAACGGAGGGGGCAAACTGAGGGAGAAAAGATCCTTTGCGAGACTCTTTGAGAAAACCTAGCGGGCTTTGCAGTATTTGTGATTGAGAGCTTTGCACAACCATGTAAATTGACCGTCTCCGTCATGCCGGCGAAAGCCGGCATCCAGTATTTTCAAATAGTCTCTGGATGCCGGATCGCCTCCGGCATGACCAAAGGGGGGTTGTGCAAAGCTCTCTGATTTTGTCATTTCGGCCGCATCCAGGTCATTTGATATAAAAATCTTAAGGAACAATGCGGGAGGCTGTTATTGGTGGAGATGAGGGGGATCGAACCCCTGACCTCGGCATTGCGAACGCCGCGCTCTCCCGGTTGAGCTACATCCCCACCGATTCACAGAAGTGTTTTATGCCCTGCTCCTCTACCTTATCAGGGGCCGACAAGTCAAGGCCAAAATGGTTCCATCGGGATAATTGACGACATCTTCTTCCGGGAGACTGTTTCTTTTCCCGCGGCCGGTCACCCCCTGGTCTTACTCTCACTACCCCTCTTGATTTCGAGAATCAATTCCCTCGGTTTACAGAAGCCCCTCCTGCCTCCCTGAAGCCCAGTTCCTGCCGAAATGTTCATACGCCGCCCTGGTGGCCACCCGCCCCCGGGGCGTCCTCTGGATATAACCCTCCTGGATCAGGTAAGGCTCATATACATCCTCCAGGGTTGTCCGCTCCTCACCGATGGCCGCGGCCAGACTTTCAATCCCCACGGGACCGCCGTCAAACTTGTCGATCAGGGCAAGCAGAATCGTCCGATCCATCTGATCAAAACCTTTTTCATCAACTTCGAGCATCGAAAGGGCAAGTACCGCCGTTTTCTTATCTATCGCTCCGCTTGCCTTAACTTGGGCAAAATCCCGGACTCTCCTCAAAAGACGGTTGGCTATGCGGGGCGTTCCCCGGGAGCGGCGGGCCAGCTCCTCAGCGCCTTCCTCATCAATCTCGACGGCGAGAATATTTGCCGACCTCTTGATGATAATCGCAAGCTCCAGGGGGGAATAGAACTGAAAGCGAAAGCTCATCCCAAACCTGTCCCTCAAGGGAGAGGTCAGAAGTCCGGCCCGGGTGGTCGCGCCCACCAGGGTGAAATGGGGAATCTTGAGTTTCATCGACCTGGCCGACGGCCCCTGGCCGATGAGGATATCTATATGGTAATCCTCCATGGCCGGATAAAGGATCTCTTCCACCACGTTGGAGAGACGGTGAATTTCATCTATAAACAGGATATCATGCTCCCTCAGATTGGTGAGGATTGCGGCAAGATCTCCGGGACGCTCAACGATCGGACCTGAGGTGACCTTGATATCAACCTTGAGCTCCCCTGCCATGATATAGGCCAGGGTGGTCTTTCCCAAACCGGGCGGTCCATAGAGGAGGACATGATCCAGGGCTTCCTTCCTTTTTTTAGCCGCCTCGATGAAGATCGCCAGGTTGTTTACGATGTTCTCCTGCCCGATGTACTCGGGGAAACATCTCGGACGGAGCGAGACCTCAAGCCCCTTTTCTTCCGAAACCTCCTGAGGATCTACCAGAGAATCTCTCGTCGCCATTTCCGCCCCGCCCTATTCTCGTTTAATATCTTCATCCGGCCAGGATCTTAAGAGCCCTTTTCAAAAGAAGATCAATGGCCAGTTCCCCCTGACAATCCTGACAGGCCTTATTGAGGGCTTCCTCGGCCAGGTTCTTTTTATATCCCAGGTTGATCAGGGCGGAAATGATGTCCTCTTTCATCTCTTCTTCCCGGGAAGCGGGCAGCCTGGTTTGAGGGACAATATCCAGGGGCAGTTTCGATACCTTTTCCTTGATCTCGAGGATAATCCGCTCGGCGATCTTCCTGCCGATCCCCGGGATGCCTACCAGCCTTTTAAGATTTCCCTGGACTATGGCCGCGGCAAGCTCGGCCGCATCGATTCCGGAGAGGACATTCAGAGCCAGCTTTGGGCCGATCCCGTTTACCTCGATGAGCAGCTCGAAGATATCTTTCTCCTTTGCTGATATAAAACCGAACAGATTAATCCCGTCTTCCCTTACCTGGGTAAAGATGTTCAAGACTACCGGCTGGCCTGGCTCCGGCAGTTCGTAAAAGGTGGTCAAGGGGATATGGATCTGATAACCCACCCCTTGAGTGTCCACGATTATCTCGTTTGGAAACTTGGTTATGAGGATTCCGCTGATCCTGGCGATCATTTCAGATAGATTGTTCTTTCAAATGATTCAGGTGACAGATCGCGGCCGCCAGGGCATCGGCGACATCAGCCGGAGGGGTTTCGGCCAGATTCAGGATGGCCTTAACCATCATCTGGACCTGTGATTTCTCCGCCCGCCCGTATCCGACCACGGCCCTTTTTATCTCCAGGGGACTGTATTCATAGATGGGGATCCCCTGCTTCGCACCGGCCAGGATGATGACCCCCCGCATCTCCCCCTGTTTGATCAGACTCCGGGGATTTTTCCCGTAGAAAATGTCCTCGACAACCAGGGCCTCGGGGCGGGTCCTGACAATAATTTCTGAAATACCCGCATATACCGATTGCAGGCGGTTTGAGAGAAGCTTCCCTTTGGACTGTCTCGCCTCTCCTGAATCGACGCAGACCAAGGAATTGTCCCTTCTTTCAACTACCCCGAAGCCCGTGATGATAGTGCCGGGATCTACCCCAAGTACCCTTATCATGAACATGAACAATTATTCGCGCCGCCCCGCGGATGCCAAAAAATCGGCCATCTCAAGACCGCTATTGTCAGATGATAGATAACCTCTCCATTAATTCCTCGGCTATGTCGAAATTTGCATAGACCTTCTGGACATCGTCGTTGTCTTCCAGGCGTTCCATCATCTTCAGCATCTGCTCGGCCTTCTGACCCTCAAGTCTCACCGTGTTCTTATGGATCATGGTGATTTCGGCCTTTAGATATCTCAGGTTCTTGTCAGCTAAAGATTTTCTGACCGTCTCAAAGAGAATCGGATCGGTTATCACCTCATATTCGTTAGCCTCAACCAGGACATCCTCCGCCCCTGCCTCCAGGGCAATTTCCATCAGGGCGTCCTCCTGAATAGCCCGCTTCTCCAGGAGAATGCTTCCTTTTTTGGAAAACAGCCAGGATACACAGCCGTTCTCTCCTAGATTACCGCCATATTTCGAAAGGATATGCCTTATCTCCGCAACGGTCCTGTTTTTGTTGTCCGTCATTACCTCGACTAATACCGCTACCCCTCCGGGCCCGTAACCCTCATAGGTGACTTCATCGTAAAGCGACCCCCCATCGCCTCCTCCGGCCCCTTTCTTGATCGCCCGGTCGATATTATCTTTCGGCATGTTCTCTTCTTTTGCCGCCATCACCGCCTGGCGCAGGCGGGAGTTTCCTTCTATGTCCCCTCCCCCCAACCTCGCCGCCAGGGTTATCTCCTTGATAAGTTTGGTGAATATCTTCCCTCGTTTGGCGTCGATCGCCCCCTTTTTTCTTTTTATGGTACTCCATTTAGAATGACCCGACATACCACCCTACCTTTTTTGACCACCTGTATTTCCCAGATCCCTTCGGCCGCTGGTTTTCTTGCTGCTTACTCGGTGCCATCACGTATCACAGGGGAGCAAGTTTGTAAAATGAAAAACCCCTTCTCGATTCAGAAGGGGTTTTTATTTATCCCGGCAGCTTCCTGCTCTCCCGCACAGTCACCCATGCAGTACCATCGGCGTAAGAGAGCTTAACTTCCGTGTTCGAAATGGGAACGGGTGTGACCTCTCTGCTATAACCACCGAAATATAAACTTATTTCGAACAACTGCATATTGTATAAAAGTGTGTAGCCAAGCTTTATATAATTACAAATTATGGCCAAGCCTCACGACCGATTAGTATCAGTAAGCTAAACACATTACTGTGCTTACACCTCTGACCTATCAACCTCATGGTCTATGAGGGGTCTTCAGTCCTGACGTCTCCGTCAGGAGGGATATCTTATCTTGAGGTGGGCTTCCCGCTTAGATGCTTTCAGCGGTTATCCCTTCCGAACTTAGCTACCCAGCTATGCCGCTGGCGCGACAACTGGAACACCATAGGTTCGTCCATCCCGGTCCTCTCGTACTA
>JBBIJM010000129.1:0-4217 GCA_037445955.1 Syntrophobacterales bacterium | reverse complement strand
CACCATCGCTGCCCCGGGGAGGACCGCACTCAGAGGTCACCACAAAACCCCCTCCGGACAACACCCGCTCTATGTTCGACATCGTCTTCATCACAGCCGCAAATCCTCCCTTACCCTTCTCCTCGGACCGCCGTCCCGGGCAGTTTTCCAGTCTTTTACCGCCACCACCTCGTCATAGCGATCAAGCAGGCCCAGACCGGTAAGCCGGTCGATGATGAGCTGCCAGCCGCAATCAACCTCCCGATCGACCTCGCATTTGCCCTGGGAGGAACCGCCGCAGGGGCCGTTTAAGAGACTCTTGGCGCAGCGGGCGATGGGGCAGATGCCTCCGGTCCGTTCCAGGACACATTCCCCGCACCCCTGGCAGCGTTCGGACCAGACGCCCTGCTCTATGGTTACCCCGAGAAAGGTGGTATTTACCGCCGGGATAACGGGCGTATGAGCGAAATGCTCCGCCACGTACTGGACGCCGGCGCCGCAGGCCATCGAAAGGATCGCCTCGTATTCCTCGACGAAGGGGCGGATCTGATCGATGTACTCGTAATCGCACTGTCTCTCCAAGGTATGCTCCTTGATTTCAATCCCCGGACCGTCTTTCATCCTGACCAGGTTGAGCTCGGTGGCCAGAACCCCGACCTCCCTCTCCCCTCCCGCGGCGCAGACGGTAACGCATTCATTGCATCCCAAAAGGAGGATCTTCTTGTAGGATTTGATCATCTCCAGGATCTCCTCGAGGGGTTTTCGATCGCCGACTATCATCTATTCTCCTCCCTTCTCTTTTTCATTTTCCCCCGGCCGCGGCCCCTGCTCCCGGGCCCTGGCCCCGGCCTTAACCGGGGTCGGCCCCAGGGCCCGGATCTTTTCCGTAATATCCCGGGCCATCTCGGCAAATCGCTGACCCTGGGCAGCGGACATGTTGTACATAGCGATCCTCTCCGCGCCTAAACCGACCTCATCCAGCAGCTTCTTCACGTATTCAACCCGCCTGCGGGCCCGCAAATTGCCCTTCAGATAATGACACTCCCCCTCCAGGCAACCGGCCAGACAAACCCCGTCAACACCGCTTTCAAAGGCCTTGAGCATCAACAGCACGTCCACCCGGCCGGTGCAGGGAACCTTCACCACCTTCAGATTGGCCGGATAGTTCAACCTCATCGAACCTGCCAGGTCCGCAGCGCTGTACGCTCAATACTCACAACAATACGCCAGGATCTCCGGCTCAAAACCCTTCCTGTCCTCCATATCCAGCTCCTTGTCATCAAGCGATAAATATAACCCCGGCTCCTAGCCGGAGGCAAGCAGGGCCCTGGTCTTGGCCCACAACTGGGACTCACGGAAATGCTGCAGTTCAATGGCCCGGGCGGGGCATTCGGCCACGCAGGAACCGCAGCCTTTGCACTTCATCGGATCGATCTGTGCCTCTCCCTTACTGTTGACCTCCGGCACCTCATAGGGGCAGACCCTGACACAGGTGAGGCAGGCGGCGCAGCGCTCTCCCTCTACGATGGCGATCACCCCGCCGGCATAGAGCCTCTCCTTAGCCAGGATCGTTTGCGCCCGGGAAACCGCCGCCTGGGCCTGGGTTATGGCCTCGCTGATCAGTTTCGGGCCGTGGCCGGAACCGCACAGGAAGATCCCGTCGGACGGGAAATCCACTGGCCTTAACTTCATATGGGCCTCGAGGAAAAATCCATCCGCCGTTCGAGGCACCTTGAGCAGAGTGGCCAGTTCCTGATTTTCCCTCGGCACCGTGGCGGCAGCCAGGACGACCAGATCCGGGGAGAGGATAACCTTTTCCCGGATCGTCTGGTCATTGAAGGTGACCTTCAGGATTCCCGCCTCGTTCACCACCTCCGGTTTATCGTCCGGGTCGTACAGGGCAAAAACCACCCCCGCCTCCCGGGCGTGGGCGTAGTAAGGCTCCATCAGCCCGTAGGTTCTCAGGTCTCGGTAGAGGACGTAGATCTCGCAGCGGGGATTGAGCTCTTTGAGCCTCAAGGCGTTCTTAACGGTCATCGAACAGCAGATCCGGCTGCAGTAGGGCCGTTCGGTGTTTCGCGAACCTGCGCACTGGATCATCACCACCCTTTTCATCGTCGCCAGGTCCTTCCCTTCGAGGGCCAGGCGGCCTTCGAACTCGAGCCCCGTGATCACCCGGGCGTCCTGGCCGCAGAGAAATTCCCTGGGCCGCGCCTCCTCGGCCCCGGTGGCCACGATGATCACCCCGTGCTCGATCTTCCGGTGATACATGGCAGGCGCCACGAGCAGGCCCGTTACGAAATTCCCCTTCGTCCCGCTTGATTCGGTCACCAGGGCGTTTACGATCACCTCAATCGACCGATGGTTCATCACCCTTGCGATCAGCTCCTTGAGCTTAGCCTGGACATCGTCCCCGGCGAGGGTCCGGTACAGGTTCCAGAGGTTCCCCCCCAGCCTTCCCTCCTTCTCCACCAGGGTAACCGGGATGCCCTGCTCCGCCAGCCGCCAGGCCGCGGTAAGGCCGGCCAGGCCTCCGCCTATGACCAGGGCCCTTTTCACCACCTCGATGGGCTGCTCGGAAAGCGGTCTCATCAAAGAGACATTGGCCACCGCCATCCGCACCAGGTTTTTTGCCTTTTCCGTCGCCTCTTCCTTCTGGCGCATATGAACCCAGGAACATTGATCCCGGATGTTGGCCATGTCGAAGAGGTACTTGTTCAGGCCGCTCTCCCGCATCGTCTCCCTAAACATGGGTTCGTGGGTCCGGGGGGAGCAGGAGGCGACGATCACCCGGTTCAAATTCTGCTCGCTGATCGCGTTTTTTATCTTCCCCTGGGTATCCTGGGAGCAGGTGTAGAGGTTGTCGTCTACGTGGACCACATTCTTTAAGGTCTTGGCATAATCCCGCACCGCGGGCACGTCGACCACGCCGCCGATGTTGATCCCGCAGTTGCAGACAAAGACCCCTATGCGCTTCTCCTCGTCGGAGACATCCCGCTCCGGCGGGTATTCCCTCCTCACGATCAGGCTGCCCCGGGCGGAGGCGATGAGGCCCGCGGCGTCGGCCACGGCGCCGCTTGCCTGGGCGACGGTCTCGGGGATATCCTTCGGGGCCTGGAAGGCGCCGCACACGTAGATACCAGGCTTGGAAGTGGCGGTGGGCTCAAAGGCGGCGGTCCTGCAAAATCCGTAGTCATCCACCTCGACGCCGATCCGCCGGGCCATGTCGGCCACCTCCCGGGAAGGCTTCATCCCCACCGAGAGAACTACCAGGTCGAATTCCTCCTCCACCTGGTTCCCCTCTTCATCGATGTAGGTTACTACGGGATTTTTCGTCTGATATTTCTCCCGCACCCGGGAGACCATACAGCGGACAAACCTCACCCCCTGCTCCCTTTGGGCCCGTTCATAATAGGCGTCAAATCCCTTTCCATAGGCCCGGATATCGATATAGAAGATCGTGGGGGTCACGGCCGGATCATGTTCCCGGGCGATTATCGCCTCCTTGATCGCATACATGCAGCACACCGACGAGCAATAATCGTTCCCGCAGGATTTGTCCCGGCTGCCCACGCACTGGATAAAGGCGATCCGGTGGGGATGAGTCCCGTCGGACGGCCGCTTCACCACCCCGGCATGGGGGCCGCTTGCGCTCAACATCCGCTCGAATTCAACGCTCGTCACGACATTTTTATGCACCCCGTAGCCGAACTCGGGCCGGATATCCCCCTCCAGGGCCTTAAACCCCGGCGAGAGGATCACCGCCCCGACGTTGAGATCGATCTCCTCTTCGGTGTCCTCGTGGTTGATGGCCCTGGCCAGACAGGCATAGACGCACTGGAGACATTCGGAGCAGATCCCGCACTCCAGGCAGCGCCTGGCCGCTTCGACCACCACCTCCTCCGCGAGGGCCAGCTCCACCTCGTCGAAATCGTCCTGCCTCTCCCGGGCCGGCCGTTTGGCCGGCACCGCCCGCGGGGCAGTCGATTTGGACAGGGCCAGTTCTTCCGCCTCCTCCCGGGTAAGCTTCACCTCCGGGGACTTTTCGGTGGCGGGAAGGAGAGGCGGCCAGGGTCTCACCGGCTCCTTTCCGTTCTGCAAATAGGCCCCGATGGCCCTGGCCGCCTTGTGGCCGGCGGCGATGGCCTCGACGACGAAGGTAGTGCCCGTCGTCGCGTCCCCTCCGGCAAAGATCCCGGGGATATTGGTGGCAAGGGACTCCTGGGCGACCGCTACGG
>JBBIJM010000128.1:0-4294 GCA_037445955.1 Syntrophobacterales bacterium | reverse complement strand
TAAGAAACTTGCTCTTTCAGAGCTTTCTGAACAGATCTATCAGTTCGATGGCGCTTAAGGCCGCGTCCCATCCCTTGTTGCCGGCCTTGGTCCCGGCCCTTTCAATGGCCTGCTCTATGCTGTCCGTGGTGAGCACCCCGAAGGTAACGGGGATTTCGGTCTCCAGGCTCACCTGGGCTATCCCCTTGGACACCTCGGCGCTGATGTAGTCAAAATGAGGTGTCGCACCCCTGATGATGGCCCCGAGGCAGATGACCGCATCGAACCGCCCGCTTTTGGCCATTTTCTTCGCTGTAAGCGGCAGCTCGAAGGCGCCGGGGACCTTCACAATCTGGATATCCTTTTCCTCGGCCCCCGCCCTGACCAGGGCATCGAGGGCCCCCTCGATCAGCCTGGCGGAGATGAAGTCGTTAAAGCGGCTTGCCACAAGGCCGAAACGCATTCCCTTGGCGATAATCTTTCCTTCGATCATCTTGGTCATAACATCCTCTCCGGGTTAAAAGTTCAAGATGTGACCCATCTTTTTGGCCTTGGTGGTCAGGTATTCGATGTTGGTCTCGTTAGGAGGCATTACAAGGGAAACCCGCTGGGTGATCTTTATGCCGTATCCTTCCAGGGCCACCAGCTTCTTGGGGTTATTGGTCAGGAGTCGCATCTTCCTTACCCCGAGATCGACCAGGATCTGGGCCCCGATTCCGTAGTCCCTCAAGTCGGGCTTGAATCCCAGCGCCAGATTCGCCTCGACGGTATCCTTCCCCTGTTCCTGTAGCTCGTAAGCCTTGATCTTATTGATCAGTCCGATGCCGCGGCCTTCCTGATGCATGTAGACGATGATCCCTTTGCCTTCCTTCTCCACCATCTGCATGGCGGCGTGCAACTGGTCGCCGCAGTCGCACCTTTCCGAAGAAAACACGTCTCCGGTGAGGCACTCCGAATGAACCCGGACTAATACCTCGTCTTCCGGCTGGATGTCGCCTTTAACCAGGGCCACGTGTTTCATATCATCGACGTCGTTTTCATAGACGACGACCCGGAAATCCCCCCCCAGGCGGGTGGGTATATTGGCCTGGGCGGACCTGCGGATCAACGACTCATGCTGCATCCGAAAATCGATGAGGTCCGCTATGGTTACAATCTTGAGATTGTGCTCCCGGGCGAAGATCTCGAGGTCGGGCATCCGGGCCATGGTTCCATCGTCCTTCATTATCTCGCAGATCACCCCGGCAGGCCTTAAACCGGCCAGGCGGGCCAGATCGACGGACCCTTCGGTCTGGCCGGTTCTGACCAGAACGCCCCCCTTTTTGGCCCGAATGGGAAAAACGTGGCCCGGACTTACCAGATCGTCCGGCCTGGCGTCCGGAGAGACGGCGGTTCGGATGGTTGTAGCTCTATCGGAGGCAGAAATGCCCGTGGTGACCCCCTTTCTCGCTTCAATCGAGACGGTAAAGGCGGTTCCGTATGGGGAGCGATTATCCCGGACCATGGGTTCAAGCTTGAGCTTTTCCGCCAGCTCTTCCGACAGGGAAAGGCAGATCAACCCCCTTCCCTGCTGCGCCATAAAATTGATCGCCGCCGGGGTGACAAATTCCGCGGCCATACACAGATCCCCTTCGTTTTCCCGATCCTCGTCATCTACCAGGATTATCATCTTGCCGCTCTTGATGTCTTTCAAGGCCTCGGCAATTGTACTTAGTCCCATTTGTCCTCATCCTTCTTAGTCATTAACAAATCCGTGTTTTTCCAAAAAACCCCTGTCTATCCCGCCGGTTCTTCGGGAGAGAAGTTTCTCTACATATTTGGCGATAATATCGGTTTCTATGTTAACCCGGTCTCCGGGATTTTTTAAACCGAGGGTCGTCGTTGCCAGGGTATGGGGTATCACGTTAACATAGAACCGGTTTTTTATACATTCATTTACCGTGAGGCTTATCCCATCGACTGCGACCGATCCCTTTTCCACCAGGTAAGATCCCAGTCCATCGGGCGCTTCAATTCCAAAGACCGTCGAGCCAGCCAGGGACCTTCTTTCCACGACCCTTCCCAGACCGTCGGCGTGACCCATCACGAGATGTCCTCCGAGAAAGTCGTTCAATCTCAGAGATTTCTCCAGGTTGACCCGGTGGCCGGCTTTCAGGAATTGAAGATTTGTCCGGCTCAGGGTTTCCCCGGAAACGTAAACGAGGAAATCCCCCCCCTTCTTCTCGGTCACCGTAAGGCAGGCCCCGTTTACGGCGATGCTGTCCCCGATTGCGATCTCTTTCAAGTCGAAGGCCGTAGATATCTCCAGATCGGCCTCGTCCCGGCGTCTCTTGATCTGTCTGACGCAGCCTAAGTCGGCGATTATTCCGGTGAACATGCCGTGCCTCTCCCTTTTAAGAGAGGCGAGATTAGCATAAAACAGACCGTAAGGCTACGCAAAAATAGGCCACCAAACTTTTTTCGCTTCCCGTTTACAAATGTGCTAAAATGCCGAAAACTGACAGGGGAAAGGGGGATTTTTGGTTAAGAGGGAAAAGGATCAAGAAGGGATGATCGTGACCTGCATTAACGCCTCTTTAGAGAAAAAGGCCAAAGACATCACGGTCATAGAGCTTAAAGGGTTATCATCGTTTGCCGATTATTTCCTCATCTGCTCGGGGACATCCAATCGTCAGGTTCAGGCCATTTCCGGGGCGATTCAGGATAAGATGAAGGAGGCGGGCTATCTTCCCCGGGGGGTTGAGGGGGAGGCCGCGGGAACCTGGATCCTTCTGGATTATTACGAACTGGTGGTGCATGTTTTTTACGCCCCGGTGCGGGTCTTCTACGACCTCGAGGGCCTTTGGTCCGAAGCTCCGAAGGCGCAAATAGAAGAGGAGGCGGTTTCGATCGGATCCCTTGCCGGGGCGATAAGATATTGAAGGACCTGTTCAGGGCTCTAGGGGAGCTGATATTCCCCCGGTTCTGCCCCTCATGCGGGGGCAGGCTGGAAGATAACGATCGGCGACCCTTGTGTTTTGACTGTCTGGGCAAGATCAGGCCGGTGGCCTCCCCCCTTTGCCTCTTGTGCGGTATCCCTTTTGCCGCTTCCGGGTCGGACCATCTATGCGGGGACTGTATCCTGGATACGCCCCCGTTTCTTCTGGCCCGGGCCTGGGGACATTACGAAACGTTGTTGAGCGAGGCGATCCATCAGTTTAAGTACGGCGGGAAAACGCTCTGGGGAAGTATCTTCGGGACGCTGATGGCGGATGCAAAGTATCCGGGCCTTACCTTTTCCGAATATTCGCTCCTTGTCCCGGTGCCGCTCCATAAGAAAAGGCTCCGCCTGAGGGGATTCAATCAGTCGGCGATCCTGGCGGCTCACCTCGCCCGCAGGAATCGTCTCCCCATCGATTTTATGAACCTCATCCGGCATGTCAATACCCCGGAACAGACAAAACTGGGCAGGGACATGCGGGAGGCTAACCTCAAAGGGGCCTTTTCCATCCGGGACAAGGGTCGGTTCAAAGGGGAGAAGATCATCGTTGTTGATGATGTATATACTACCGGCAGCACCGTCAAGGAATGCTGTCGTACCTTGCTCGAAGGCCAGGCCGGAGAGGTTTCCGTGCTTACCCTGGCCCGGGTCGGATAAGGAGGAAGATGGGAAGGATCTTGCCTGAGGAATCTTTGAAAGAGGCGCTGGACGGCCTCAAGGGCCAGGGTAAGAAAATCGTTTTTACCAACGGCTGCTTCGATTTGATTCACGCCGGCCACGTCCGCTACCTTAAAGACGCCCGCGGGTTGGGGGACTGTTTGGTCGTAGGCCTCAACAGCGACTCTTCCGTGCGGAAAATCAAGGGTCAAAAGCGGCCTTTGATACCGGAGGGAGAGAGGGCTTATGTGCTGGCGGCATTCGGCTGCGTCGATTTCGTAACCATCTTCTCCGAAGAAACGCCCCTTGAGTTGATCAGATTCCTCAAACCCCAGGTCCTGGTCAAGGGGGGGGATTGGTTCCCCGACCAGGTCGTAGGCCGGGAAGAGGTAGAAAGCTGGGGCGGGCGGGTGGTCATTGTCCCCTACGTCGCCGGTTTATCTACGACCAACATCATCGAGAGAATCAAAGAGGCATATCTGTAAGGACGGCTGTTTTCCTTTTCCCCTTCGACAATCCTTAAAAACGTTCCGTTGTCGACCCTGATTCTGTAAAAAAATTCATTGATTATTCCTCCCGGTGAGTTATCATGAGACCGTAGGCCAAAGGGGAAAGGAGGCAGTCTCCTTTTGGCCGATTGTCCGCATCGATCATGACAGCCTATGTCGCCCAGCATGG
>JBBIJM010000127.1:0-4457 GCA_037445955.1 Syntrophobacterales bacterium | reverse complement strand
TCGACCCGATCTGGTTTGGGGTGATGATCGTCCTTTTGGGGGAAATGGGAGTGATCACCCCGCCGGTCGGGGTGAATGTCTTTGTCATCAAGGGGATCGCCCCCCAGGTTCCCCTGGAAAATATTTTCAAAGGGATATTTCCATTTCTTATCGCCCTGATTATCCTCATGATTATCCTTATGATCTTCCCCCAGATTGCCACCTTCCTGCCGAAATATATTACCTATTGAAAATGGAATACTGGAACCCCTATTTAGAAACCCTGCCGAAAGATGCCTTAACAAAAATAGAGCTGGCCTATTTCAGGAAGATCTTTTCCTTCGCCCGGGAACATTCCCGGCTCTATCGGGACAAGCTCGAGGGAATCGATCCGGAAGATATCAGGACGATGGCCGATCTCAAAGAAATCCCCCTGACCGAAAAGGAGGAGATGAGACGGTACCAGGAGATGGAGCCCTTCCCCTACGGCGGCCTCCTGGCCGGCGATATCGAAGAGGTAACCACCTTCCGCCAGACCAGCGGCACCACCGGTAAGCCGATTTATGTCCCCGAAACGTACGAGAGCTGGCAGTGGCGGATCGAGGCCTGGTGCCATATCCTCTACATGGCCGGATTCAGACGGCGACACCGGATCTTTCTTCCCTTCGGCTATAATGTCTATGTAGCCTTCTGGGAGGCCCATTTCGCCTCGGAAAAGGTCGGCTGCGAACTGGTCCCGGGGGGCGCCCTGGATACCAGGGGGAGGATCCACAAGATCCTGGAGGTCAAGGCCGACGGCCTGATGAACACTCCGACCTATGGACTGCATATCGCCTCGGAAGCGAAGGCGATGGGGATAGATCCCGCCGCCTTAGGCATCGAAAGGATGCTCTGCGCCGGGGAACCCATGACAACGGCGACAAGAACAAGACTCGAGGAGCTTTACCGCTGTCAGGTGTTCGATCATATCGGCGGGACGGAACCCTGCGCCTGGGCCGCCATGTGCGGTGAAAGAGACGGCCTGCACATTATCGAGCCTTTCTTTCTGGTCGAGATCCTCGATCGAGAGACGATGAGGCGGGAGGTGGCCGAAGGGGAGACAGGGGTTGCCGTGGTGACCCCTTTGGGCAGACGTTCCTTCCCCTTGATCCGCTTCAATACCAAAGACCTGGTGCGCAAGATGAAAGATGTCTGTCCCTGCGGCCGGACGTCGCTTAAGATCAAAGAGGTGCTGGGAAGGATCGACGAGATCAGGAAGGTTCGGGGGGTCCTCTTCTCCCCCAAAACCGCCGAGGAGGTAATAAGGAAAGATTTCCCGGAGATTGAAGAGTTTGAGATCATCATCGAAAGACTTGACCTGATGGACGTAATTACCCTGAAGGCCGAAGTCCGGGCCGGACTTTCGGTAAAGGCCGGCGAGGAAACCCGTAGCCGGCTGGAAAACGGCCTCAAGATCGCCACCAACCTGACTTTCAACGTGATCATAAAGCCCCCGGGATCGCTGCCCCGCTACCACCTCAAGGCAAAAAGATTCAAGGATTTAAGAGAAGGAATGACCCATGAATGAACAGATCCGGGAGGAAATTCAAAGGATCGAGGCGGGCGCCAGCAATCTTAAGTCCTTAGCCGAGGGCAATCCATCTGTCTTAAGGAACGCGGAGATCATTTTGAGCTTCGTTTATATCCTCAAGTTTATCACACCGAATACGGACAAGGAGGCATAGCAGTGACGGAGGTGAAAAAGATTCGGACAGTCTGTCGGAGCTGTCATGGAGGCTGCGGGGTTATCGCCCAGGTGAAGGACGGCCGGGTGATCAAGGTCGAAGGCGACCCAAGCTCTCCCATCGGCCGGGGGACGCTCTGCACCAAAGGATTGGCGATCACCCAACTGGCTTACCACCCCGAACGGATCCTTTACCCCTTAAAGAGGGCGGGAAGAAAAGGGGGAGGGAAATGGGAAAGGATTACCTGGGATGAGGCCCTGGACACGATAACCGGGAAATTCAGAAAGGTGATTGCCCGATTAGGACCGGAATCGATCGTGATCGGACAGGGAACGGGCCGGGATTACGAGAGCCACCTTTATCGCTTCGCCAATCTACTGGGCACCCCCAACGTCCTGACCGCGGGGCACATGTGCTATGTCTCCCGGGTCGGCTCGACGTTGATTACCTGCGGCACCCTGCCCATCGCCGACTATGAGGGCGATCCGAAATGTATCGTCATGTGGGCCTGCAACCCGCAATGGACGAACCCGGACGAATATAAAGGGGAGGCCTTCTTCCGGGCTTACAAGAAAGGGGCAAAGCTCATCTGCATCGACCCGCGCAAGGGTTATGTCGCCGACCGGGCGGACCTCTGGCTTAAGATCCGTCCCGGTACCGATGCGGCCCTGTCGTTGGGTTTCCACCGGGTCATCATCGAGGAGGAACTCTACGACCGGGATTTTGTCGAAAACCAGGTGCACGGCTGGGAGCCTTTCCGGGAGAGGGTAATGAACGACTACCCCCTCGAAGTAGTAGAGAAGATCACCTGGGTGGATAAGGACCTGATCCGCCAGGCCGCCAGGATGTATGCGACGACGAAGCCCGCCTGTATCCACTGGGGCGTCCCTACGGAACAGACGATCAATTGTGTCAATTACACCCGCACGACCACCGGCTTGATGGCGATTACCGGAAATCTCGACGCCCCCGGGGGAAACGTTCTCTTTGTCAACCCCCCGACCCGTACGGTGGCGGAATTTTCCCGGCATCGGGATCTCTCGCCCAAGCAACAGGAAAAGAGGCTCGGCGGAGATCAGTTCAAACTCGGGGCCCGGGTGGCCCTGATCAATCCGAAGAAGGCCTGGGACGCCATTCTCACCGGGAAGCCCTATCCGCTCAAGGCCGGACTCCTTTGCGGGAGCAACCCTGTTATCACCAGGGCCAATGCGAAAGAGGCTTACGCGGCCTTAAAGAAGATCGAATTCCTGGCGGTTGCCGATTTCTTCCTGACCCCGACTGCCGAACTGGCCGATATCTTCCTCCCCTCCGGGACCTGGCTCGAACAGAACCACGTGGCGGACAACTGGAAAAGACACGGCTATGTGCTGGCCCGGCAGAAGTGCGTGGAAATAGGCGAATGCTGGCAGGATCACAAAATATTCCTGGAGCTGGGCCGGAGAATGGGCCAGGAGTGGTGGCCCACGGTGGAAGACGCCCTCGATTATCTCCTGGAACCCGCCGGCATAACCTGGGAGGAGTTCAAGGAAAAGGGCTATCTCCGGGGGGAAATGGTCTATTACAAATACAAAGAGCGGGGCTTTTCGACCCCGACGAAGAAAGTGGAACTTTATTCCACGGTTCTTGAGAAATGGGGTTACGATCCCCTGCCGAAATATGTCGAGGTTCCGGAGAGTCCCTTTTCCACCCCCCATCTCCTTAAGGACTATCCGTATATCTTAAACGCCGGTTTGAGGACGCCGGTCTTCTTCCACTCCGCCAACCGTCAGGTCCCGTGGCTCAGAGAAATCCGGCCCGACCCCCTGGTCGAGATTCATCCGGAAACAGCCGCCCGGCACGGCATAAAGAACGGACATTGGGTCTATATCTCCTCCCCGCGGGGAAGGATCAAACAGCGGGCCAAGCTCAACGAGAACATCGATCCCCGGATCATCGTCGCCGAACACGGCTGGTGGTATCCGGAGAGGAAGGACCCCGGTCATGGCTGGGATGTCTCCAATGTAAATATCCTGACCGATAACGCCTATGAGACCCTCGACCCGGCCATGGGCTCTACCAACCTGAGGGTCTGCCTGTGCAATGTCTCGCCCTGTGAAGACTGACCGAGTCTTAGTCGAACGTAAGGAGGAAATTGATGGGAAAGGTAGTCTTGATGTTAAACGAGGTCGATTGCATGGGCTGTCATGCCTGCGAGGTGGCCTGCAAACAGGAACACGGATCACCGGCGGGTCCCAAGGTGATCAGAATAATCGAGAGTTCCCCCTATTTCAAACCCCTCTTCTGTCATCATTGCGAAGATGCCCCTTGCCGGCTCGCCTGTCCTGAGGGGGCCATCACCAAAGACGGCAGCACCGGGATTGTTCTGGTTGACCCTGAGAAATGTGACGGCTGCAAGGCCGAAGCCGGCAAGTCGGGTCCGGAAAAGCAGGAAACCTCATCGTGCAAATACAGCTGCCCTGCCCAGATCGATGTTCAGGGAGTAACTACCCTGGCGGCGAAGGGAAAATTCGCCGAAGCCCTGCGCCTGATCAAATTGGCCAACCCCTTCCCTTCCCTCTGCGGGAGGCTCTGCCCGCATCCCTGCGAAGCGGGATGTTTCCGCACTCAAATAGATCAGCCGTTGGCCATTCGAGCCATTGAGCGTTTCTTGGGGGATCTCGAAATCAAGGGGAAAATCCCGATCCAGCAGGAGATTAAATCGAAGAGAAAAGAGAAGGTGGCCGTTATCGGGTCAGGACCGGCGGGGCTGGCTTG
>JBBIJM010000126.1:0-4617 GCA_037445955.1 Syntrophobacterales bacterium | reverse complement strand
TAATTGATGTACATGTGGATCCGGCGTTCGAACACCGGCTCCATATCGAGCTCCAGCTCGCCACCGGACACGGCGATCTTGACGAAGAGGGGAATGGAGGCACCCTCGGGAAAATTCTTTATGTCCTGGCTTACGATCTGGATCTTTTCGTCCTTCACCTCGTCGGCCGTATTTACGGAAACCAGCTCCCCCTTGAACTTATGCTTCGGCCCGCCGAATTCGATTTGAAAGTCTTCCTTACGTACAGTCTCGCCTTCGTACTGGGGTCCCACATCAACAGAAAACATCTCTTGTGTCAAGAGCAAATAGACTTGTCCGGTTTGGGGGTGAGGACATATCATTTGCTCGCTACATCTTTTCAAAAAGCCCTTGACAAAAAAATAATTTCTATTAATACATTACCCGGTTGGTGAGTGTTTTTGGTCTCGATGGCATCTATCATCATAAACCTACTTAAGGAGGAACGGTGCTGATGTTTAAGATTACTGATTTGGATCCGAGGAAGCTGCAAGATTGGCAGGTGGCGGAAGAGGCGGAAAAACACATGAAGACCGTTTTTCAACTGGCCCAGGATCTGGGTTTGCAGGATGATGAACTCATTCCCATGGGTCATCATATCGGCAAGATAGATTTCCTCAAGGTTCTCAAGAGACTCAAAGACCGGCCTAACGGCAAGTACATCGACGTCACGGCCATCACCCCGACGCCATTGGGCGAAGGGAAAACGACGACCACCATGGGTCTTGTCCCGGGCCTGGCCCAGCGTGGCAGGAAAGTCTGCGGCGCCATCCGCCAGCCCTCCGGCGGGCCGACGTTCAACGTGAAGGGCAGCGCGGCCGGGGGCGGCCTGTCCCAGTGTATCCCCCTTACCCCCTTTTCCCTCGGTTTAACCGGCGATATCGATAACGTGACCAACGCCCACAACCTGGCCATGGTGGCCCTCACCTC
Source organism: Syntrophobacterales bacterium (assembly GCA_037445955.1). Taxonomy (GTDB): domain Bacteria; phylum Desulfobacterota; class Syntrophia; order Syntrophales; family CAMTWB01; genus JBBIJM01. The sequence continues at coordinate 3,669 of JBBIJM010000126.1, read as the reverse complement.
CCGGATGCAGCACGAGTTCAATTACGACGATGCGACCCTGGCGAAAAAGAGGCTCAAACGTCTCGATGTGGACCCGCGAAATGTCCAGATGAAATGGGTAATGGACTTCTGCGCCCAGTCCCTAAGAGACATCATCATCGGTCAGGGCGGCAACATGGACGGCTTTATGATGAGCTCGGGCTTCGCCATTACGGTGAGTTCCGAGGTTATGGCCATCCTTTCGGTAGCCACCGATCTGAAGGACATGAGGGAGAGAATGGGGCGGATCATCGTCGGCTACAGCAAGCAGGGCCGGCCGGTGACCACGGAGGAACTGGGCGTGGCCGGGGCGATGACCGCCTGGATGGTCAAGGCCTTGAACCCCAATCTCCTGCAGAGTCTGGAAGGCCAGCCGGTCCTTGTTCACGCGGGGCCGTTTGCCAATATCGCCGTCGGGCAGAACTCGATCATCTCGGACCAGGTGGCCTTGAAACTTGCCGATTACGTGGTAACGGAGAGCGGTTTCGGCGCCGACATCGGTTTTGAGAAATTCTGGAACATCAAGTGCAGACTGAGCAAGCTCGTCCCCCATTGCGCCGTCGTCGTGGCGACGATCCGCGCCCTCAAGATGCACGGCGGCGGGCCCCGGGTCGCCCCGGGTCAGCCCCTCGATCCGGCCTACACCAGCGAGAACCTTCCCCTGCTCGAGGCGGGCTTCGTCAACCTCCTGGCCCATATCGAGACGGTCAAGAAGGCGGGGATCAACCCGGTGGTCTGCATCAACAGTTTCCATACGGATACGAAAGAGGAGATCGCCCTCTTAAGGAGAATGACCGAACAGGCCGGCGCCCGGGTGGCCCTTTCCCAGCACTGGCTCCTGGGCGGTGAGGGCGCCCTGGAACTTGCCGATGCGGTGATCGACGCCTGCGAGGAAAAATCGAACTTCAAGCTTCTCTACGAGGACTCCCTGCCCATCCGTCAGCGCATCGAGCGGGTGGCCAAAGAGGTTTACGGCGCCGACGGCGTCACCTATTCGCCCCTTGCCCTGGAGAAGGCCAAGAAGTTCGAAAGCGATCCTTCGGTTCAGGATTTTGCCACTTGCATGGTCAAGACCCATTTGAGTCTGAGCCACGATCCTAATTTGAAGGGACGGCCGAAGGGCTGGATCCTCCCCATCAGGGACATCCTCATTTACGGCGGGGCCAAGTTCCTGGTGCCGGTGGCCGGAGAGATCAGACTGATGCCCGGGACAGCTTCGGACCCGGCCTTCCGGCGGATCGATGTGGATGTGGAGACGGGCAAGGTCAAGGGTCTCTTCTAACGATAACCGTACAGTTCCCCTTCCTCGGAAGGGGAACGGTTTTTTTAATTGAATTCCGATGCCCAGACGAAAAGCGGTTTTCTATTCCAGTGCTGGAGGGGTTGCGGGAGGAGGGGGCGAGAGATACCCTAAATCTGTTGTAGCGGCGGAAGCCGGTAGCACCATTTGTAGTATAAGTGATATTTGGAGCGGCCCCAAGGGCCGCTTTATTTTTGTCCTTCCGAGGAAGCCTTCTGCCGCCCCGGCCCGGGCGCAGGGCCAGGGCCGGGATAAAAACGCACCTGATTTACCCGTAAATATTGATCGACCAGCTTGTCTTAGGTTGGCCGTCCCCAAGACGCAGGGTTTGGCCCGTTTGCCACTAACATCCCAAAAGGAGTGAAGAAGATGACAGCGAAGATAATAAGCGGTGTGGAGATTTCCCGGCAGATCAGGGAAGAGCTGGCGGCTGAGACCGCCCTGCTCAAAGAGAAATATCAGCTGGTTCCCGGGCTGGTTACGATCCTCGTCGGGGAGGACCCGGCCTCGGTGAGCTACGTTACGGCCAAGCAGAAAACCTCCAAGGAGCTCGGGTATTATTCGATTCAGGACAATCAGCCGCCGGATCTGACCGAGAAGGCCCTGCTCGATTTGATCGCCAGATACAACAACGACCCCAAGATCCACGGGATCCTGGTCCAGCTTCCCCTGCCTAAACACATCAATGAAACCAAGGTTCTCTACGCTATTGATCCCCAAAAGGACGTGGATGCCTTCCATCCGGTCAACGTGGGCAAAATGGTGATCGGCGAGGCGGACTACCTGCCCTGCACCCCGGCGGGGATCCAGCAGCTTTTGATCAGAAGCGGGGCCAAGGTCGAGGGTTCCGAGACGGTTGTTGTCGGCAGGTCTAACATTGTCGGCAAGCCGATCGCCAATATCCTCCTGCAGAAGCAAAAAGGGGCCAATGCCACGGTCACCATCTGCCATACCGGGACGAAAGACATCGCCGCCCATACGAAAAGGGCCGACATCCTCGTCGTTGCGGCGGGGCGGGCCAAGGCGATCACCGCGGACATGGTTAAAGAGGGGGCGGTGGTAATCGATGTGGGCGTCAACCGAATCGGCATGACCCCCGAGGGGAAGGCGAAACTCTGCGGCGACGTGGATTTCGAGACGGTCAAGGAGAAGGCGAGCGCCATCACCCCGGTCCCCGGGGGTGTCGGGCCCATGACCATCACCATGCTCATGATGAACACCCTGAAGGCGGCCAAGGTAGCCGCGGGGATCAGATGAAGGGATTAGGATGAAGATTGCCGTTTCCGGGAAAGGTGGCACCGGGAAGACCTCCCTGGCCGCTTTAGTCATACGGTATCTGCTTAAGAAGAATTTCCGGCCGGTTCTTGCGGTCGACGCGGATCCCAACGCCAACCTGGGCGAGACGTTGGGGATCGAGGTGGAAAATACCGTAGGCAAGGTGCTCGATCAGTTTCTCAAGGATAAGGAAAAGGTCTCCCCGGGTGTGGTGAAGGAGGCCATGATAGACCAGAAGCTCTCGGAGATCCTCGCCGAAGAGAAGGGATTCGATCTTTTGAGCATGGGGCAAGGCGAGGGGCCGGGCTGCTACTGCTACCCCAATTCGATTGTAAGGAATTACATCGAAAAGCTCGCCGCCAACTACAAATACGTGGTCATAGACAATGAGGCCGGCATGGAGCACATCTCCCGGAGGACTAACGGGAATCTGGATGTGCTTCTTTTGGTTTCCGATCCCTCCCTCCGCGGGGTGAGGACCTGCAAGAAGCTCGAGGATCTGGTCGGGAAACTGGGCCTCAAGGTGGGCGGGGGCGGGCTCGTTTTAAACCGGGTGGAGGGAGAGCCTCCGCCCCAGCTCTTAAAGGAGATCGATCGGCTCGGCCTGAAACTCCTCGGGGTTATTCCCGAAGATCGGGCCATCAGTCTCTATGAGTTGGGCGGCGGTTCGATTCTCGAACTGGACGAGGGAAGTCCGGCAGTGGTGAAGCTAAACGAGATGATGGACAGGATTTTTGCCTGAATAGCAACTGTTGAGATTTAGAAAACAACCTTAATTTTTTCTTAAAAGAGGAGGAGTTTCAATGATACTAATAGGTGAAAACATTCATATCCTTTCCAAGGTGGTCAATGTTGCCATCAAGGCAAGAGATGAAAAGCCGCTAGAAGAGCTAGCCATAAAGCAGGAAAAGGCAGGGGTGCATTATATTGATCTCAACATTGGTCCTGCCAGAAAAGACCCTGATGTAATGAAATGGCTTGCAGAAAAGATTGAAGCAGTGGTGAAGCTGCCAATGTCCCTTGATACAACCAGCCCGATAGCTATGGAGGCAGGCCTTTCAGTATGCAAGAGAACC
>JBBIJM010000125.1:0-4758 GCA_037445955.1 Syntrophobacterales bacterium | reverse complement strand
TCTCACCACCGTCCCCTATGGAGGAACGGGACCGGCGATGCTGGCCCTTATGGGAGGCCAGGTGGATATCATGTGCGATCAGACCGTCAACACAACTCCCCAGATAAAGGCGGGCACGGTCAATGTCTACGGGGTAACGACGAAAGCCAGGGTGCCGGCTATCTCCCATGTACCCCCTATGCACGAAGCCGGCCTTCCTGATTTTGAGGTCGCCGTCTGGAACGGCATCTACACCCCGAGGGGTACGCCTAAACCGATAATAGACAAACTGACCCGGGCTCTCCAGGAAGCCCTTAGGGATCCGGCTCTAAGGCAACGCTTTTTAGAACTGGGCATGGAAGCGGTACCGGAAGCCAAGGTTACCCCGGAAGCCTTGAGGGTTCAACTGAAGTCGGAAATCGACAAGTGGGGCCCGATCATCAAGAGGGCGGGCGTTTTTGCCGACTGACGGGTTGTTTGACGGCCATCCGGCTCTCCCGCAAACATTGGGGGAGCCCGATGGCGATCCTGAATCTTTTCAGTCAAGGAGGATATCTTGCTCGGTTTTATCGGAAACTGGAAGGACTTCTGGACAGGTCTCATCTATATCGCCTGCGGTACCGCTGCCCTGATCATTTCCGGTGACTATGAGCTGGGCACCGCCCGCAAGATGGGCCCCGCTTACTTCCCCAGGATATTAGGGGCGCTCTTGATAATCATCGGACTGATCGCCCTCCTCCGCTCCTTCTTCAAATCGGGGACCCCGTTCGGAGAATTTGCTGTCCGGGGCCTGATCCTCGTCGTCGGGGCAACGGTGCTGTTTGGAATCATCGCCAGAGGCGCCGGCCTGATTATCGCACTGCCGGTCCTGATCATCGTGAGCGCCTACGCCAGTCATCAATTCCGCCTGCCGTCAACCCTTGCCCTGGCGGCCGGGCTGACCTTATTTTGTATCCTCGTCTTCCTGAAGGGTCTCGGGGTTCCGCTGCCGGTCCTGGGAACCTGGTTAGCAAGATAAGGGATAGAGAGGAAACTATGGATATCCTTTCAAATCTATGGCTGGGTCTTTCTCTGGCCGGATCTCCTTTCAATCTGCTTTATTGCTTCATCGGGGTTTTCCTCGGCACCCTGATCGGGGTGTTGCCCGGATTGGGGCCGACCGCCACGATCGCCATGCTCTTGCCGATCACCTTCATCCTCCCGCCGGCCTCGGCGCTCATCATGCTGGCGGGAATCTACTACGGTTCCCAGTACGGAGGCTCGACCACCTCGATCCTGGTAAATCTGCCCGGAGAGGCAGCCTCCGTTGTCACCACCCTCGACGGATACCAGATGGCCCGCCGGGGACGGGCCGGGGTGGCCCTGGCCACATCGGCGATAGCATCCTTTTTCGCCGGGACCGTGGCCACCCTGCTCATCGTGCTCTTTGCCCCGCCCCTGGCAAAGGTGGCCCTTCAGTTCGGGCCGGCTGACTACTTTTCTCTCATGGTGCTGGGACTCATCGCCTGCATCGTTTTAGCCCAGGGATCCCTGCTCCATGCCGTCGGAATGGTCTTGCTGGGGCTGCTCATCGGCCTGGCAGGAACCGACGTCAATTCGGGCATCGAGAGGTTTACCTTCGATATTCCCGAACTCGCCGACGGGATCGGCTTTGTGGTGGTGGCGATGGGCATGTTCGGATTGGGCGAAATCATCCGCAATTTAGAGAGCGAACGGCAATTAACCGGGATAGCGAAGATTACGAGCCTCCTGCCGACCCGGGAGGACTGGAAGAGGATGGTTGCGCCCATCTTGAGGGGAACGGCCATCGGCTCCATACTGGGGGTTTTACCGGGCAGCGGAACTATCCTGGGGGCCTTCGGCGCCTACGCCATCGAAAAGAAGGTCTCGAAAAACTCGGCGGAATTCGGAAAGGGGGCAATCGAGGGGGTGGCGGCCCCGGAGTCCGCCAACAACGCCGGCGCCCAGACCTCCTTTATCCCGATGCTTACTTTGGGTATCCCGTCCAACTCGGTGATGGCCCTGATGATCGGGGCGATGATAATTCAGGGAATCCAGCCGGGGCCGCTGGTGATATCCAGCCAGCCTTCCCTGTTCTGGGGGATCATTGTGTCCATGTGGATCGGTAATTTCTTTCTTCTCATCCTGAACCTCCCGTTGATCGGCATCTGGGTCAGGATGATCATGGTTCCGTATCGCTTCCTTTACCCGGCGATCCTTGTCTTCTGCGCCATCGGCGTTTTCAGCCTGAAGAATGTCGAGTTCGATATCTTTCTCATGGCCCTCTTCGGGGTCCTCGGTTATATATTCATGAAGCTCGATTGTGAACCGGCCCCGCTGCTTCTGGCCATGATTCTGGGCCCGCTGATGGAAGAAAACTTAAGAAGGGCCCTGCTCCTTTCCCGGGGGGATGCCATGGTGTTCCTGGAACGCCCCATCAGCGCCACGCTGCTGGCAATCGGATTATTGGCCCTGATAGCGGCAAGCACCCCGGTTTTATATCGGAAGCGGAACAAGGTTTTTGAGGAGTGACGAGGGGAGATGGGATAAGCTTTAAAAATTCGATCGGCGGTCTTTAAGTCCTAGAGGTCTTTTTTTCTTACGTAAACCTTGATCTCCTCGTCTCCGTCAAAGGTGCCGAGGAATTCGTTACCCGTGGCCCGGCACCAGGTCGGCATGTCCTCTTTGATCCCCGCATCATCGGCAAGAACCTCCAGGACCTGCCCCGGTTTTAGCGATTTGATCTTCTCCGCGGTCTTCACAATAGGCATCGGGCAATACAAACCTATACAATCGAGGGTTTCATCGGCTTCGATCATATCCACAAGACCGTCTCACTTAACCTTGATCTTCGCCCCGCACTCGGGACATCTCTCAAGATCCTTATCGAATTTGCCCTTGCAGGAGGGGCAGGTGAAGATGGTGACCCCGCAGGGCTTACAGAAAGGGAACCCTTCCTTCTGCACGTCTTGATCGCAAAGGGGGCAGCAGGAAGATTCAGGTTTATGGTGATGGGTCATGATTATTCTCCTTTTTCCTTCTTCTCGAGGTAATTACGGATGGCCTTGTTTAACGCCTGGGCGCCGAGATTGGAACAGTGCATCTTGGCCTTGGGCAGGCCGTCGAGCTCTCTGGCCACCGACTCCGGCGTGATTTTGAGGGCTTCCTCAAGGGTCTTGCCCTTGGCCATCTCGCTGACCATGCTCGATACCGCAATGGCTGCCCCGCAACCAAAGGTCTTGAACTTGACATCCTCGATCCGATCGTCCTTGACGGTTATGTAAAAGGACATCATGTCCCCGCAGATCGGATTGCCTTCCTCCCCCAGTCCGTCGGCGTTTTCTATCTCTCCCACATTCCGGGGCTTGTTGAAATGATCCATTACCTTTTCGCTATAGATCGGCATCTTCTAACCCTTAACTCCTTTCAGAAATTTTGCGTAAAGCGGTGACATGTCCCTCAGTCTCCCGATTATCTGCGGCAGGGACCCCAGGAGATCTTCCACCTCATCCCGGTTATTCTCCAGACCCAGGGTGAAAACAACGGAACCCTGGGCCAGCTCATGGGGCAGTCCCATAGCCAGGAGGACATGGGAGGCCTTCAAGGCCCGGGAGGTGCAGGCGGACCCGCTGGCGGCGGCAAAACCGCTTGAGTTGAGAAGCATCAGCATCGCCTCACCTTCGATGAACTCTACGCAGAAACTGGCGTGATTGGGAAGCCTGATCGTAGGATGACCGGTCAATACCACCCTGTTGACCTTTTCCGGGATCCCTTCGATCAGCAGATCCCTTAAAGGCGTGAGTTTTTTCAACCGTTCCTCCATTTCCACCCGGGCCAGTTTTGCCGCCACCCCGAGACCGACGATGGCGGGGATATTCTCCGTTCCGGCGCGGCGGCCGCCTTCCTGCACCCCGCCGTCAAGCAGAGGCATGATCCGCACCCCTTTCCTCACCCAGAGGGCGGCGGCCCCTACCGGCCCGTAAAACTGATTGCCCGCAAGGCTCAGGGCATCGAGACCCAGCCTGTCCACATCAACAGGGATCGTCCCGGCGGTGGCAACGGCATCGGTATGAAAGACGACGTCATGTTCCCGGGCTATTTTGGCTATCTCTTCGATAGGCTCGACGGTGCCCACCTCTCCGTTTCCGTGCATCACCGAAATAAGCGTCGTTTCCTTCCTGATCAGGCGACGCACTTCCTCCGGATCAAGGAGGCCATGTCCATCCACCGGGGCGAAGGAAACCTCAAACCCCCATTTCTCGAGGGTCCTTGCGGCATAAAGGACTGAGAAATGCTCGATCGCCGAGACGATCACATGCCGGCCCTTTTTCTTCCTCGCCAGGGCTAGCCCTTTAACGGCGAAATTGTTGCTTTCCGTCGCGCTGCCGGTGAATATGATCTCCTCCGGCCGGCCGCCGATGAGGCTTGCCACCTGATTCCGCGCTTCCTCGAGAGCCTCCCGGGGATCGTCGCCCCAATCGTGGATGGCCGCCGGATTTCCGTAGGACGATTCCATGAAGGAAACCATTGCCTTCAAAACATCCGGCAGCAGGGGATTGGCCGCCGCATGATCGAAATATACCTTTTTCATCTGCGCACCTCAGGACTTGTCTGTCTATGTCAACACTTAAGATAAGTCAAGGACATTTTGGCATTTACCGCCTCTAGTATCCTAAGCCCACGCTACCTTTTTATCAAGGCCTTTAATTCCCTGATCTCCAGACGAATATCCCGGATGTCCGAGTGTATGGTGGAAATTATCTCGTCCGCGGCATGAGC
>JBBIJM010000124.1:0-4933 GCA_037445955.1 Syntrophobacterales bacterium | reverse complement strand
GTTTTATATGAATAAAGACAACTTCTGTCAAGGTAATTCGGGCTGATTGTGAAGGATAAGGCGATAAGGCCTGCGCTCCTGTCAGGAGCGCAGGCCTTGTTTTTTTATGGCTTCCCAGGGCAACGGGAACGGTGAATAGCGCCGGCCCGACACAATACCGCCTACGCTATTTGAGAAGGGCGAGGAAGATGCCCGCGGCCATCGCCGTTCCAACCACCCCGGCCACATTGGGTCCCATGGCGGCATAAAGGGGGTTCACCCGGCCGCCGGTCTCCTCGGAGACGAATTTCTGGACCACCCGGGCGGACATGGGCACCGCCGAAACCCCCGCGGCCCCGATGCACGGGTTGATCTTCTTTCCTTCCGGCAGGAACAGATTGATCCCCTTGGCAAAGACGATCCCTCCGAAGGTGCTGAAGGTGAAGGCCACCGCCCCCAGGACCATGATGAAGATGGTCTGGGACTGGATGAAGGTGTTTCCGTCCATGGTCGAGCCTACGGTCAAGGCGAGGAAAATGGTGACCACATTGATCAGGTGGGTGCCGGCGGTCTGACTCAATCGATCCGTCACCCCGGATTCCCGGATGAGATTGCCGAAAAAGAGCATTCCCATGAGGGGGGCGCAGGAAGGAACGAAAAGGGAGGTCATGATGACCCCGATGATGGGGAAGAGGATAACCGTGGTCCGGGAAACCGGTTTGGCTATCTTCATCTGGATTGCCCGTTCCTTCTTCGTGGTGAGGAGTCTCATCACCGGCGGCTGGATCACGGGAACCAGGGACATGTAACTGTACGAAGCCACGGCGATCGCCCCGAGCAGATGAGGCGCCAGGGCGGAGGCGAGGTAGATCGAGGTCGGCCCGTCCGCCCCGCCGATGATCCCGATGGAGGCGGCCTCTTTCGGGGAGAAACCGAACAGGTAAGCGGCCCCGACGGCCGCGATGAACACGCCGAACTGGGCCCCGGCCCCGAGGATGAAGGTGAGGGGGCGGCTCAAAAGGGGCCGGAAATCCGTCAGGGCGCCGACCCCGAGAAAGATCAGGGGCGGAAAGAATTCGGTTTTAAGGCCGATATTGTAGAGAAACTGCATCAGGGGCGCCGCCTGCCCTTCCACGGCCTGCCATTCCCCGGAGGAACTGAGCATCGCCTTGGGCAGGTTCGCCAGGATCGCGCCGAAGGAAATGGGGATGAGCAAGAGCGGCTCATAGCCCTTGGTGATGGCCAGATAAATCAGAATCCCGGACACGGTGAACATGACCAGGTTCTGCCAGGAAATATTGAGGAACCCGCCCTCTTGGATCAGTGTCTGAATAAGGTCCATGTTCACTCTCCAATCGTCAGGATCGGTCGGGCGGCGGAAACCTCGGAACCCGGCTTGGCCTCGATGCTTGCCACCCGGCCCGCCACCGGGGCCTTGACGTCATGGTTGGCCTTCATCGCCTCGACGGCGGCCACCACCTGACCCGCGGTGACGTAATCGCCGAGGCGGACGTTGAGGGCCACAAGCTCCACCTTGCCTTCAAAGGGGGAGTACACCGGGGTAAGCTTTCCCGCGGGGGCTGCCGCCGGAACCGCGGCAGCCTGCTGCTGCGGGGCCGCGGGGGCCGCGGTCAGGGCCCCCGCCTGGGGCGGCTCGATCCGGATCTTAAAGACCCGGGTCTTTTCCCCTTCGGTCACCTGGCAGGTGGTCTCGAAGGGGGAGGCGAAGGCCGCGGCCGGGGCCGGGGGGGTCTTGGGTTCGGGTTTCTTCTTGAGGGGAAGGGATATCTTGGCGGTTCCGTTCAAGAACCGGATCCCCTCGTTGAGATCCATATTCTTGCCCGGGACGATCGAGGCCGCAACGAGGAAGATGTTCTCGTCGTTTAAGGGGAGGTTCCGCTCCTTTAAGGCCGCCTCCGCCAGGGCCACCGTATCCGGCGCCGCCTCCAGGGGATCGCCGTTGAAGACCGGGAGCCCCAACTGTTCCGAGGCGATCTTGACCACCTCGGGATCAGGGGGCAGGGGCGGTTTCCCGAAATAACCCAGAACCGACCGGCCGTAGCCCGCCTCGATCTTCTTCCACCTGCCGAGCAGGACGTTGTTGAAGGCCTGGAGCCAGTACTGCTGGCTTCCCGGGGTCACGCTGGTCCAGGCCCCGCCCGCCTCGACCACCACGGGGAACTCCGCCAACACCTCGGAATACTTATGGATGATCCCCGCCTCCTTCATCATGTGGACATTGGGGCCGATGGCGCCGCCGGGCATGGGGAAGCCCACCACCCGGGCGTCGGCGGTGGTGGTGACCGGATCGAATTCGTAATCCTTGAGACACTCCTCGAGGACCCGCTGGATTTCGCTCATTTTGGTATGATCGATGTCCAGAGAGTAGCCGGTTCCCTTCAGGGCGTGCCACATGGAGCGCACCTCCGGCTGGGAGGTGCCGGAGGCCAGGGGATGAACTGAAAGATCGATGCCGTCTGCGCCGGCCTCGATACCCGCCAGATAACAGGCCACCCCCATGGAAGCGGTGTCGTGGGTGTGCTGCCAGAGGGGGATTTCCGGAGGCAGGATCTTCTTGATCCCCTTGATGGTTTCGTAGCAGGTGGTGGGATCGGTGGTGCCGGAGGCGTCCTTGAGAACCACCGAATCGAAATGGACGCCGCTTTTCATAAATTCCTTAACTACGTTGATGTAGAATTCCGGGGTGTGGACCTTGTCGGAATGGAAGGGCAGGCCCATCAGGGCCACGGCGAGCTGATGGTGCATTCCCGCATCGACAATGGCCTGGCCTGTTTTCACCAGGTTGCCAACATCGTTCATGTAGTCGAAATTGCGGTCCCAGGTGGTGCCGTGTTTCTTCATCAAACGGGATTGAAGCTCCAGGGCCTTGATCGGCTGGTTCGTCAGGGTAACCCCGGAGACGGACCTGGTCAGTATCTGGAGATGGGCCTCCGGGCCTGCGATCTTGCGGAACTCGGACATGCAGCGGAAGGGATCCTCGTTGAGATAGAAAAAGGGCGCCTGAAATCTCGCCCCTCCGCCGAACTCGAAATGCCTGATCCCCGCCCTGGATGCGGCCTCGATCGCCGGGATCATATCGGAAAACCGCACCTTTCCTCCGAAGACGCTCTGGATCCCGTCACGGAAGGGTGTAAACATCACCCGAATCTTTTTAGGAGTTGCTGCTTTAATCACGTTTCGCCCCTTTCGTTGAATATTGTCATCTATTTGTTTTTCTTGGTTAATTCTTCAATTATCGTCACCTTTGCCCCGGGCAGGTAACCTCCTGCGGCCTGGCCCAAGGCATTTACCAGGGCCGGTTCAAAAACCGGCGCCTCGGCGGAGCGCTCCGGGAAGGCCATCGAGATCAAACGCATTACCACCGCCATGATCCCCAGGGTCGTAATGACCAGGGAAAAGGCGATGATACAGATGGTCAAGATATTCATTCCATTCTCCTTTAAATTTTTATTCCGCAAAAAGGGGCCTCGAAGGGCGGCCCCCTTTTTCATCCTCCTTTGGTGAGAGTTCAAGCAAAACAGGTGCCACCTCCTTAGGAGAAAACCGGGGGATTGTCAAGTTTCTTCGCCATTTCGTAATTTGAAATCCCCCCCGGCTCGGCCGGCCCCCTTTCCGGAAGCCACTGCAGGGGAGACGGGGCCGGGAAATATCCGCCGTCCCTTTCCGTCTCGGCCTTGCGGCAAGACCGGGGGAAATCAAAAGTGCGCAAAGAGCACGGCAGGTGCGTCAGTGGCACAGGTCTTGTTTGAACGGGCAGGGGAGGGGGAACCTTTCGCAGGGCCTGGCAAGGGATACCCTTCCCCGGGAGATGATCCTTCCGCCTACCTCGAGGGAGAGGTCGTCGCCGATGGCCGAGAGGACGCCGCAGCCCAGGGGCTGGCCCTTCAGGTCTCCATATTCTCCCGGGGCCTCCTCGTCCCAGAGGCAGACCTCCCGCCCTAAAAGGAGGGAGTGCCGCCGGTAATCTTCAAGGAGTGCGGCCGGGCCGTTTTGGGCGAGATCGAAAAAGCGCCTCTGGAATTCCGCAAGGAGCCTAAGGAGGAGGTCGCTTAAGGAAATGTTGGTGTGCCTTCCCAGGCAGTCGCTTTCCCCGGTAAAGGGCGAAGGATCCAGGGCGGGGGCTTGGGCGAGGTTGAGGCCGATGCCGAAGATGACCCCCTTGATGAGGTTTCCCTGGATCTGGGTTGAGGTGAGGACTCCGCCTATCTTCCGGTCGCTGATCAGGAGGTCGTTGACCCATTTGATCCCCAGACCGAAGTCCCGCCCGGCCTCGGATGAGACGGCGTCCCTGGCCGCAAGCGCCGGGAGGGCGACGAGGCCCGCCTGGTTCGGACCGGCGGGGATCTCGGCCTTGAGATAGACCGTAAGATGGAGGTTGCCCCGGAGGGCTCGCCAGGGACGGCCTCTCTGTCCGTGAAAGTCCCTGCCCGTGAGGGCCAGGGCCGCCGCAGGCGAGGGGAGGTGAAGGCCGGCCCTGACCGCGGCCAGGAGGGCGTCGTACTGGGAGGACGGGGCCTCATCCACGATGACCAGGGTCCAGGGGGTAAGATCGGGGGGGCCGGTTTCCGCAAAGAAAAGGGGTTCGCCCATCCCCAGGGCGGAAAGGAGATTCCGCACCGGCAAATCGAGATCGCAGGCCGCGCCCGCCTCCGGGGAGACGGCTCCCAGCAAGGCGGTAAGGTTTTCATTTTTGTCGGCGATGGTGAACATTAGGAATTAAAAACAGGGGCACTGTCCCCCTATTCTCCCAGGGCGCTTTTCCCCAGCAACTCGACAAGATGCATCACCCGCTGGGGAAGCCCCTCCTCCCTCACCCCCCAGGCGAGCTGAAGGTGGCAGCCGGGGTTGGCGGTGACGAGAATATCCGCTCCCGTCGCCGAAACGCAATCGAGCTTCCGCTTAAGGATAAGGCCGCTTGCCTCGATATGTTTCA
>JBBIJM010000123.1:0-5071 GCA_037445955.1 Syntrophobacterales bacterium | reverse complement strand
TGTCCGGAGATGGGAGCTTGGTGAGAGGGGCTCGAAATTTCCGGTAAAAATCCCTTTGACAAGAGCAAATAAAGCGACTAAGCGAAAGGCGCGCCCTCGGAGCGCTGACAGGGACCGGGGCGATTATTTCTCAAGAGACATCAAAAGATCGGTGAAGCTATGAAGGAAATTAATGAGAAGATTTACGAGACAGCCAGGCTCATCGTCCATGCGGAGAGGGTGGCGGTATTCACCGGCGCCGGTGTAAGCACCGAATCCGGCATCCCCGATTTCCGCAGCCCCGGCGGAATCTGGTCGCGGTTCGATCCCGAGGATTTTACCATCGAGAGATTTCTCCGCAGTAAAGAGGTGAGAAAGAAACACTGGCAGCTCCTTCTGGAAGGCGGCTTTTTCGATCAGATGGAGCCCAATCCCGCCCATCTGGCCGTGGCTAAGCTCGAATCCTTAGGGAAGCTGTCCTGTGTCATCACCCAGAACATCGACAGCCTCCATCAGCGGGCGGGCAACAGCCCGGAGCTGGTCCTGGAGCTGCACGGCAACATGAGATGGCTCAACTGTTTGAGTTGCCGGGGCCGTTATTCCCTGGAGGAGGTTCGCGCCGGGCAAAGGGAGGCGACGGAGGCCCCGGCCTGCGAGCAATGCGGCGGGATTCTCAAGCCGGAGGTGGTTTTCTTCGGCGAGGCCCTGCCTGCACAGACCTTACAGAAAGCCACGGAGTTGGCCGGTATTGCCGATCTCTTCATCGTGATCGGCTCTTCCCTGGTCGTTTATCCCGCGGCCTATCTGCCCATGTACGCCAAAGAAGGCGGGGCGAAGCTGGTGATTGTCAACCGGGACGAAACCCCCTACGATTCCCTGGCGGACGTGGTAATCTCCGGGAGCGCCGGGGAGATAATGACCCGGATCCTCCGGGAGGTGATCGCCATCTCCCGGCATTAAGGCGACTCCATGTTATTCCTCAGGGTCCTTAAATGATGGAACCGATATTTCGTGACCCCAGGCTGATTCCCATCTGGGAAAAGTTGCAAACAGGCTGCCGCCTCAACCCGGCTGACGGCGTAACCCTTTTTGCCTCAACGGATCTTCTTGCCCTGGGGAAGATGGCCCGGTGGGTAAAGTATGAAAAGAGCGGCGACGGGGTATATTATGCCCTGAACCTGAAGATCGAGCCCTCGAACATCTGCCGGCTTCACTGTAAGATCTGCGCCTTTTCCCGGCGGCCGGGGGAGGCGGAGGGTTATGATCTGTCCATCGAGGAGGCCTTAAGCCGGATCTCCCCGGGGATAAGAGAGGTTCACATCACCGGTTCCCTGCATCCCGGGCGGCCCTTCAGCTACTATCTCGATCTTGTCGCCGCGATCAGAAAGGCCCATCCCTCCGTGGGGATCAAGGCCTATACCGCAGTCGAGATCGACCATTTCCGGAAGGCCTTTCGGATCCCCGTCCGGGAAATCCTGGGGAGACTCAAGGAAGCCGGCCTCGACAGCCTCCCCGGCGGGGGCGCCGAGGTGTTTTCCGAGCGGATCAGAAGAAGACTCTTCCCCGGCAAGATCGGCCACAAAAGGTGGCTTGCGATCCACAGGACGGCCCACCGGCTGGGGATCCCCACGAACGCCACGATGCTCTACGGTCATCTGGAAACTTATGAAGAGCGGCTCGGGCAATTCCCACGAACGCCACGATGCTCTACGGTCATCTGGAAACTTATGAAGAGCGGCTCGGGCATCTCCTGGCCCTCCGGGATCTCCAGGATGAGACCGGGGGTTTTATCTCCTTTATACCCCTGCCCTTTCAATCCGGGACAACCGGAATCAGGCCTTCCGGGGGAGGTCCCTCGGCGGTCGATGACTTAAAGACCGTCGCCGTCTCCCGCCTGATCCTGGACAACATCCCCCATATCAAGGCCTACTGGGTGATGATGACCCCGGAAGGGGCCGCCCTGGCCCTCTCCTTCGGCGCCGATGATCTGGACGGAACGGTAGGAGGCGAAAGGATCGCCCACGCCGCCGGGGCGGAAACGCCGCGGGAGCTCACCGAGTCCCGGATTATCGAAATCATCAGGGAGGCGGGCCTGGTGGCGGTGGAGCGGGATGTTTTCTACAATCCCCTGAAGATTGTTCCGGGGGAGGTGGTAGGCAAGATCCCCTACTTGAATTCGGTGCCCTTTTATCGTCACTTCCCGAAGGGGCGATACCCGGTGCTGCCTCTGGCTCCCCGTCATATGGGAATCCTCTCCCGCCGGGGACAGATCATGGCCGGTCCCTTTTCTCTGGTTGATTTTCTGGGCCAGCGAAACCGGCTGGAGTCGCTGGATTTCTGCATTGCCTCCCCCGCCTGGGCGGGAAGCGTCCTTCTGTTCAGCCGGAGGCCCCCGGGGCGGCTGGAGGGAGGGGTAATCGGGATCACCGACGACACCGCCACCTCGGTCAAACTCCTCGAGGTGCTCCTTGAGAAAAGGTTTCGAATCGAGGCCAAACTCTCCCGTTTAGCGCCTGCACAGCGGGACTTCCGCAATTACTCCGGTCTGCTCTTCATAGGCGATGAGGCCTTGAGGAGAAAAAAGCTGGGAATGCCGGGGTTTCCCCATGTTATGGATCTGGCTTGGGAGTGGAACGACTGGCAGGGGCTGCCCTTCGTTTTCGCCGTCTGGGCCGTGCGAAGGGACCTGCCCGGGCGGGTTAAACGGGACCTCCAGAGGACCTTGGAGAGGTCTTTGCAAAAGGGGGAAAGGGAACTGGCCGATCCGAAGACGTTATACCCTCTCCGGGGCGCCCTTGATCCGTCCGAGGCGTCTTGCTATCTGTCCTCCTTCCGCTATCGTCTGGGAGACCGGGAACGGGCGGCGATCGAGCTTTTCGAAAGGCTTCTTCATGAATAGGTCCCTCCCGGCTAAGATTAAAAGCGGCAAACGCCTCTCCCCTGCGGAGGGCCTCGCCCTTTTGCGGAAGGGGGAACTGCTCGACCTCGCCGCTTTAGCCCGGGAGGCCCGGTTCCGCCACAATCCAGAGCAGCGGGCAACCTACGTCATCGACACCAATCCCAACTACACCAACATCTGCGTAAACGAATGTTCCTTCTGCGCCTTCTTCCGGCGGCCGGGGGATCGGGACGCCTATCTGCTCTCCCGGGATGAGCTGCTCCGGCGGTTTCGGGCGGCGGCGGAAAAGGGGGCGACCACGGTCCTTCTCCAGGGGGGGATCAACCCGGCGATCCCGTTTAGCTACTTCCTTGAACTGATCGAGGCGACCCGCCGGGCACTGCCCGGGCTCCATCCGCACTTCTTTTCTCCCCCGGAGATTATCGGGATGGCGAACTCCTCCGGGCTTGCCGTGGAGGAGGTGCTTGAGTCCCTCTGGGCGGCGGGCCTGAGAACGATCCCCGGCGGCGGGGCGGAGATCCTGTCGGATCGGGTGAAGGCCCTGGTGAGCCCCCGCAAGGGGACCTCGTCCCGGTGGCTTGAGGTGATGAGGGCCGCCCACCGGATCGGTTTCCGGACTACGGCGACGATGATGTTCGGCCATCTCGAAGACGACTCCGAGATCATCGCCCACCTTGAGGCCATCCGCCTTCTCCAGGATGAGTACGGCCTCCGCCTTCTCCAGGATGAGTACGGTGGTTTCAGGGCCTTTATCCCCTGGAGCTTCAAGCCGGCCAACTCCCCCCTGGGGGCGAAGGCGGGGAAGACCGCCTCCCCCTCCCGCTATCTCCGCATCCTCGCCCTCTCCCGGATCTATCTGGATAACTTTCCCCACCTCCAGGCCTCCTGGTTTTCCGAGGGGAAAAGGACAGGCCAGGCGGCCCTCCACTTCGGGGCCGACGATCTGGGCGGGATCCTCCTCGAGGAAAATGTCCATCGGGCAGCTAATTTCGTCAATTCCATCGCAGAGGATGAACTGGTTGCCCTGATCCACGAGGCGGGATTCCAGGCGGCGAGGCGGGATACAGACTACAATATCCTGTCCTGAGAAGGCGCGGAGGCAAGAGGGACAGACAGGGTCGATCGAAGGACAGGGGAGGCGCCGGGTTTTCTCCTTAACCCAGATCCACCTCGGGATAGAGTTTCTTAAGACATTCCGGGCAGAGGCCGTGGGTGAAGACCATCTCGGAATGGTCGCTGAGATAGGTGTCTATCCGCTTCCAGTAGCCCTGATCGTCGCGGATGTTCTTGCAGGAGGAACAGATGGGGATAAGTCCCCGGAGGGTCTTGACCTCGGCCATGGCCTGTTTAAGGTCGGCGATCAGTATGTCCTTCTCCCCCTGGATCCGGCGGCGCTCTTCGATCTCCCAGCGGAGCGAGTCCAGGGTATTCTCCAGTTCCATAGTCCTGGTCTTCAGGTTTCTGCGCATCCTGGAGACGTATTCCCCGAAGATCACCATCCAGGTCAGAAGGATGCTGTAGATTGCGAACAGGGAGAGCTCGTATTCCAGCCGGAATCCCGGGTGCTCCTGGAGATGTTCCACGGCGATGACCGAGGCGTACATCCCCAGAACCACGACCAGGGCGCTCAGATATTTCCGCCGGTTCAGGTTGAACATACCGAAACTGAACGCGGGGAGGTAGAACATCAGGATAATGGTGCGGGCGGCGGGCAGCAGGTAGAGGAGGATCGTCCCCCAGGAGGCCGAAAAGACGATCTGCAGCCAGGTCAGCGAAGGATCCTGGAAGCGCAGGTTGAGCCCGGAGGCAAAGAGCAGGAAGAATATCCCGTTGCCGAAGAAGGCCACGCCGAGAAAGAGGGCCCATTGAGAGACAGTCAACGAGCCCAGACCCAGATGGGTGACTAGGAAAGTTACAAAGACGGCCATCCCGTAGGTGGCCAGGGCCATGGAAAAGCGCTTGAGCCTCAAACGTTGTGCCCGGTTCAGGTTGTAAGTCTCTTGGGCGATATAATCGGCTTCGTCAAGGAGAATCGTCATTCCCGTACCTGTTTAAGCAAGCCGGCCTCCGGCTTTGGCTCGGGCGGCGGATACATAAGAGAGCTTTGAAAAACCGGTGATCAGGTCGTTTCAACCGCAGGGAGAAATCGTAAACAGCATGAATACCTTGAGAGCTTTGCACAACCATGTAAAT
>JBBIJM010000122.1:0-5129 GCA_037445955.1 Syntrophobacterales bacterium | reverse complement strand
TGATCCGCTGGGGGGGGATGTAGGCCCGGCTCAAGAAGTATCCGTTTTTCTTGTAGAAGTCGGTGATGAGGGCGGTGAGCTTGACCAGATCGCTAACCTCGATGGTCTTGCCAAGATATTCCTTTACCAGGTCTTTCAACTGGTCCGAGGAGAAGATCCAGTTGTCGGCGAAGGTGACGTCCTTCAGGGTGAATTTCACGCCCTCGCCGCCCTTGAGAACGCCGCGCTCGTCCTCGTCCACGGGGATCTCCGGCAGGGTGGCCGGCAGCGGAGGAGGAGCGGCCTGAAGGGATTTTTCCACCGCCCCCGGTCTTGCCTCTCCGGGAATCTGCTGGGACCAGGCCACACCAGAGAGAAAGACCAGAACTGAGATATGAACCATGATCATGGCTTTTGCAATTTGGCTCTTCACCGCATCCTCCTTCGCGCTTAAGAACTTATGTAGGACTCGATCCGCCTTGAAGATAACAACGTCGAGCTACTTGACTGTCTGGTTTGTCCGGATCCGCAGGGCAAGACCCCCCTCTGGAAAACGATAGCATCGCATACGAACCTGCCCGCATAAAAGAGGCTCCCCCGTTACAGCGCGCCTGTTTTTTACTTACGTGGTTACTTACGTGGTTACACCGCCTAAAGGGCCAAGGCAATTGGGTTGTCTGTTCTAAAGATACTTGATAACGTATTCCCGCTCGGCTCGCAAGAGCAAGCGGACCTCGTCGGCATGGGCACATGAACGGTTGGGAGCATAAAGCCTTTTTTTTTCCTTTGTCAAGTTTTTTTTAGCGCTAAACGGGGTCAGACTTGAATATTGAGTTATTGTTTGTCTAAACGGCGTCAGACTTGAAGATTGAATGTAGGAATAAAGGGGCCGTACCCTTTTAGTGCCCTGATTACCCCAACTCAATATTCAAGTCTGACCCCCCTAATTCCTGTTGCAACGAGCCGGATCATCGGATATATTCCGTCGGCAGTTGCCGAGAAACCCATTTCCAAAGCGGGCCGTTCTTTACCAGAGACCAGATAATCAATGTCTAAAGGTGGGTTATGATTCTTACGGAATTGTTGAACAAGGCGGCTAAGCTCTTCCCCGAAAAAATGGCCATCCGCTGCGGTGAGGAGATCTTTTCCTATGGGGAGTTCGCCCGCAGGATCAACGGCTTGGCCGGGGCCTTAAAGGGCCTGGGGATCGGGAAGGACGACAGGATAGCGATTCTTCTGCCCAACTGTCATGTCTTCCTCGAGAGCTACTATGCCGCGGCCTGCCTGGGGGCGGTCTCGGTGCCCCTGAACTTCCGGCTTTCCCCCCGGGAGATATCTTATATCCTCGCCGATTCCGAAGCGAAAATACTAATCGCCGATCCCCAGTTCGCAGGCCCGGTAGAAGCGGTGAGAAAAGGGGAGAAACCCGGCCTGCAGGTCGTCTGGACCGGAAAAGGGCCAAGGCCCGCCCCGGCGGATCTGATCTACGAAGAGGTTCTCGCCGCCTTCCCGGCCTCCGAAGAGCTGGTATCGCCGGCCCGACCGGAAGACACCGCCCAGATCTATTACACCAGCGGCACCACCGGCCGGCCGAAAGGGGTGATGCTTTCCCATAAGAATGTTTACATCCATGCCCTTGGAACCATCGCCGAGCTGAACCTTGCCGACCGGGATGTCTGGGTCCATGCGGCCCCCCTCTTCCACCTGGCGGACGCCTGGGCGACCTGGGCCGTCACCTGGGTCGGCGGAACCCATGTCATCGTCAGGGAGTTCAACCCGCAGAAGGTTTTGGAGATCTTCGAAAGGGAAAAGGCGACCATCACCAATCTCATCCCCACCATGCTGAATCTCATGGTCAATCATCCGGAGGCGGATAAGTACGACTATTCCAGCCTCCGGGTCCTTTTGAGCGGCGGGGCCCCCATCGCTCCGGAGGTGGTAAGGAAGATCGTAACCACCTTTAAATGCGACTATATCCAAACCTACGGCATGACCGAAACGAGTCCTTATCTCACCCTCTCCCTCCTGAAGGAACACCTGAAAGAACGCCTGCCCGAAGAACAGCTCCGTTTCAAGGCCAAGACAGGCCGGGAATTTATCGCGGTGGAGCTCAAGGTGGTAAACGAAAAGGGGGAAGAAGTGAAGAACGACGAAAAGGAGGTCGGGGAGATAATCGTCCGGGGCGATACCGTAACCGACGGCTACTGGAAACTGCCCGAGGAGACGGCCAGGGCCATCAGGGGAGGGTGGCTCTATACCGGGGATATGGCGGTGATAGACGCCGAAGGTTACGTCACCATCGTCGACCGGAAGAAGGATATGATTTTGTCCGGCGGCGAAAACGTCTATTCGACGGAGGTGGAAAATGTCCTCTACCAGCACCCGGCAATCCTCGAGTGCATGGTCATCGGCGTTCCCGACGAAAAATGGGGAGAGGCGGTAAAGGGAATCGTGGTTCTGAAGCCGGGCATGAGCGCCGAGGCCGGGGAGATTATCCTTTTTTGCAAAGAAAGGATCGCCCATTACAAGGCCCCGAAAAGCGTGGATTTTATTGATGCCCTCCCCAGGACCGGTTCGGGGAAGATCCAAAAAAAGACCTTGCGGGACCAATACTGGATCGGTTATGAAAAGAAGGTGCATTGATCCCGAGATCCGGGCCGGCTCATGACCTCCCTGATCCTCCTGGGGTTTTTTGCCCTTGCCGTCTTGGCGCCTCTTGACGTTTTCTCCATCACTTCAAGCGACGGCAGGGTGATTTATCGCACTTACCCGGCGGAAGGTTGCCGGGTTGTCCTTAAACACCTCAACTCAATCTACCAGGAAGAGGTTGCCGAGATCCTGGAAATCAAGGACGGCCACTTTGTTCTCAAGGAGGTGATGACCGATTCACCGGGAATAAAGGAATACTACGGCTTAACCGACGAAATTCCCCGCCGGGCATGGAGAGAGATCAGCTTTCATAACAGCTCCGGACGGGATTTTCACTTGAGCCTAAACGGTTATGCCGTTTTGATCATCGACGGATACAAAGACCGCCGCCTCACGCTCCGGCTCACTAATGCCGACCTCCTGCGACTGCTCTACCGGCGGCAATGACCGCTTTTTATACATGACCACAAGAATCCCGTGTGCTTCGTCATTCCGGGCGCAACCAGGAATCCAGGGTATTTCCGGATTCCCGCTTTCGCGCGAATGACGGGATGTCATGTAAAGAACCAATAAACCAAAAACAGGAGGGGTCCCATGAAAAGATTGCTTGCAGTGTTTCTATTTACCGCCTTAGCGCTGGTTTTAGTTAACGAGGCAGCGGCCCAGGGTAAGCTTCGGCTTACCATAGCCGCGGGAGGCACCGGAGGGGTTTATTATCCCCTGGCCGGAACAATGGCGGAGATCATCAATCAGAAGATCCCCCTCACCGAAGCCACCGCCGAGGTCACCGGCGCCTCGGTGGAGAATGTCCGGCTCATCGGCAGGAAAGAGGTCACCTTCGCCATGGCCATGAACGATGTTGTGCATCAGGCCTATGCCGGGGAGGGAAGATTCAAGGACTCCAGGATCGACACCCTCCGCACGGTCATTCAGATGTATCCGAACCTCTACCACGTAGTCACCCTGAGCAAGACCCCGATCCACCGGATAAGCGATCTCAAGGGCAAAAGGGTCTCGGTAGGGGCGCCGGGCAGCGGCACCGAGGCGAAAACGGCCCTGGTACTGCCGGCCCTGGGCATTCCCTACTCCGATATGAGGGTGCTTAGGCTTTCTTTCACCGAAAACACCGCCGCCTTAAGGGACGGGACGATCGATGCGGGGATCTGGTCCGTAGGCCCGCCGACCTCGTCGATAATCGACCTGGCCACGGCCCATGACATCCGGTTCATCCCCATCCCCATCGAGGAAGGCGATCGGGTCCAGAAGATCTACCCTTTCTACATCGATGCGGTTCTGCCCAAAAACACGTATCAGAATCAGAAGGATGACGTGGTAACCCTGGGGGTCTGGAACTCGGTCGTTTGCCACCGGGACACGCCGGAGGACGTTGTTTACCGGGTTGTCAAGACCCTGTTTGAGAACAAGAAGATGCTCACCGCCACCCACCGGATCGCCGAGTTCATAACCCCGGAAACCTCGGTCAAGGCAAGCCCCATCCCGATTCATCCCGGCGCCCTCCGCTACTTCAAGGAGATAGGCGCAGCCAGGTAAGATTCATCCGCCCCTCCCCTTCCCCCCCTGATGGGGGAGAAGGGGAGGAAACCATAAACGGGGTCAGACTTGAATATTGAGTTGGGGTAATCAGAGCACTAAAGGGTACGGTCCCTTTATTCCTACATTCAATTTTCAAGTCTGACGCCGTTTAGACGAACAATAACTCAATATTCAAGTCTGACCCCGTTTAGACTCAAGGAGGTTCAATGGACAAGGTTCTTGCGTCTTGCGCGGCTTCGCTTGCCGCCTTCATGTCTCTGTTCCACCTGTACAACGGTTATCTGGGCACCGTCGATCCCTGGTCCCTGAGGGTTGCCCATCTTACCTTGGGACTGGCTATCGCCTTTCTGATCTTTCCCGCAAAGAGGGGTTTAAGGATTTCTTTAATTGAGGTTATCCTGGTTGTTCTCAGTTTTGCCTGCGGCCTCTACATCCTGATCGGCATGGACGCGATCATAGACCGGGCGGGTCTCCCGACCAGGTGGGATGTGGTCATGGGATTGCTTACCATCGCCTTGGTACTGGAAATGACCAGAAGGGTGATCGGGCTGCCGCTGGTTATTGTCGCCGTGGTCTTTCTGCTATACGCCCTCTACGGGAATTACCTTCCCGGCATCCTTGCCCACCGGGGATACAGCCTGGAGAGGATAGCCACCCATATGTACACTTCCATGGAAGGAATTTTCGGGATCCCCCTGGGGGTTTCCGCAAGTTTCGTGATCCTCTTCGTCATCTTCGGCGCCTTTCTCGAGGCGACGAAAACGGGTGATTTCTTCATCAATTTCGCCAACGCCATAGCCGGCAAGGCCCGGGGCGGCCCGGCGAAGGTAGCGGTAATCTCGAGCGCCTTCTTCGGCACGATTTCCGGCAGCGCCGTGGCCAATGTGGTCGGGACGGGCACCTATACGATCCCCCTCATGAAGAGAACCGGCTACTCTCCCAAATTC
>JBBIJM010000121.1:0-5280 GCA_037445955.1 Syntrophobacterales bacterium | reverse complement strand
CCCTGCCCGGGGGGATCGTCTGCCGGTGGTTTTACAATCCTTAAAGAGAGGAGAGGAGGACGAGATGAATCTTTTATCCCATGAGGAATTAAAGATGTTGATCGTTAAACGGGGCGAGCCCTGTATGTCCCTCTTTCTGCCCGGTCAAAGGACCGCCGGAGAAGGCAAGCAGCGCCAGATCCGCTTCAAGAATCTGCTCAAACAGGCTGAAGACGATCTGCTTGCCCTGGGAGCGAAGGCCCCGGAGGCCAGAAGCTTCCTTGCCCCCGCTTCGAATCTTCTGCAAAACCCTCTTTTTCTGCGCAAGCAGATCGACAGCCTGGCCTTGTTTGCCTCCCGGGACGACCTTCATCACTTTTCCCTTCCGGTGCCGGTGGAGGAACTGATCGTGGTTTCCGACCGTTATCACCTCAAGCCCCTTTTCCCCCTGCTCGGGCAGCGCTGGCATTTCTATGTCCTCTCCCTGAGCCAGAATCAACCCCGGCTGTTTCATGGCACCATTAATAACTTAAGCGAATTGGAGAAAGAGAAGCTTCCCCGGGGGATTGCCGAGGCCCTCAATTACGACGAGCCGGAGAGGCAGGTCCGTTTCCGCTCCGCCGGCGCCTCCGGCGAACGGGGCGGGATGGTTTCCGGCCACGGCGCCGAACTGGACGATACCAAGGACAACCTGCTGAAATATTTCCGGATCATCGATCGGGGCCTGAGAGATATCCTCAAGGACGAAAAGGCGCCGCTGGTGGTCGCCTGTGTGGATTACCTGATGCCGATCTATAAAGAGGCCAATACCTATCCCTATCTGGTGGAAGGGGGGACCGCGGGAAACCCAAAGGGCATGAGCCAGGAAGAGCTGCATAAGCAGGCCTGGCAGCTTGTGAAGCCTTATTTTGAAAGAACCCGTCTCAATGCCCTGGCCCTTTACCGGCAGTCCGTGGGAACGGGCCTGGCCTCGGCGGAGCCCGGCGATATCCTGCCTGCCGCCCGGCACGGCCGGGTAGGTTATCTCTTCGTCAACCCGGTGATGCAGCAGTGGGGTGTTTTTGATCGGGACCGGGACCTAGTCAAGCTCCAGGTAAAGAAAGAGTCCGCAAGCGATGATCTCCTCGATCTGGCGGCGGTGGAAACATATTTGAACGGAGGCGAGGTGTTTACCCTCACCTCCGGGGAAATGCCCGAAGGCAAACCGCTGGCGGCGGTATTCCGCTATTGAGACATTGTTGAGGCGCCCTGTTCCCAGAGAACAGAGCCCATTGGAGTGGATTGATGATAAGGTTGTCAGATCAGGGCGTCTATCTTCAAAGGGGAATTCTGCTTGCAGAGGATGAACTGATAAATGAGGCAGAGGCGGATAAGAGGCTTGCCGGGCTGGGTTTGCCTGCCGTAAGCTCGGGGCGTTATCGAAGGGAGACCGCCCGCAAAGGCACCATCACCGCTCAGATCCTGGCCGCTCATAACCGTTCGGGCAACCTGAACGATCTTGAGCTTAAGGCCGATGCCCTGGCCTCCCACGACATCACCTACGTGGGGATCATCCAGACCGCCCGGGGAAGCGGTCTCAAGGAGTTTCCCGTTCCCTACATCCTGACCAACTGCCACAACAGCCTGGCCGCCGTGGGTGGTACGGTCAACGAGGACGACCACCTTTTCGGCCTTTCCGCGGCTCGGAAATACGGCGGCATCCTGGTTCCCGCCCATCTGGCGGTGATCCATCAGTATTTAAGAGAGATGATCGCGGGCTCAGGAAAACTCATCCTGGCCTCAGACAGCCACACCCGCTTCGGTGCCCTGGGGGCCATGGGGTTCGGCGAGGGGGGGCCGGAGATCGTCAAACAACTCCTGGGCCGCACCTACGACCTCCCCTATCCCCGGGTGGTCGGCGTTTATCTAACCGGCCGGCCCGCCCCGGGCGTGGGCCCCCAGGATGTGGCCCTGGCTATAATCAGGGCGGTCTATCCTGCGGGCTATACGGAAAACAAGGTCATGGAATTTATCGGCCCGGGGGTATCAACGCTCTCCGTGGACTTCAGAAGCGGCATTGACGTGATGACCACCGAGGCCAACGCCCTTTCGTCCATCTGGCAGACCGACGAGCGGGTGCGGGTTTTTTATGAAACCCATGGCAGGCCCGAGGACTACCGGGAACTGAAGCCTGAGGAGATCTGCTATTACGACGGGCTCGTTTCCGTCGAGCTAGACAAAATAGAGCCGATGATCGCCCTTCCCTTCCACCCGAGCAACGCCTGGCCCATTTCTGAGCTGAACCTGTACGCCGGGGAAATCCTCCGGGAAGTGGAGCGGACGGGAGAAAAACTACTGGGCCAAAAGTCCGGATTCAAATTGACCGACAAGCTCATCCGGGGGAGGCTCAAGGTAGGCCAGGGGGTCGTGGTGGGCTGCGCCGGAGGAACCTTCGAAAACATCCTCACCGTGGCTGAGATCGTGAAGGGACGTTCCCCGGGCGACGGGGAATTCGTCCTTAGCCTGTATCCGGCAAGCCAGCCCATCTATCTCGAGCTGTTAAGAAGAGGGGCCGCCGAAAAGCTGATTCAGGCCGGGACGATTGTCAGGACCGCCTTCTGCGGGCCCTGTTTCGGGGCCGGGGACGTGCCGGCCAATCAAACCCTTTCGATCCGTCATGCCACCCGGAACTTCCCCAACCGGGAGGGATCGATCCCGGCCCAGGGTCAGCTCGCCAGCGTCGCCCTCATGGATGCCCGGTCCATTGCCGCCACCGCCTTAAACGGCGGGCTGCTTACCTCCGCTTTCGAGATTGATGTACCACCGGTTCCGGAGACCTACCGTTTCGATCAGGAGGTCTATAAAAACCGCGTCTATCGGGGGGCAGGCAAAGGCAGGCCGGAGGAGCCGCTCCGGTTCGGCCCGAACATCGCGGACTGGCCGCGGATCTTGCCGCTTTCCCTAAATCTTGTCCTCAAGGTAGCATCGGTGATCCGGGACCCGGTGACCACCACCGATGAGTTGATCCCCTCGGGGGAGACCTCGGTCTTTCGGTCCAATCCTCTGAAGCTGGCCGAATATACCCTGTCTAGGAAGGATCCCGCCTATGTGAGCCGGGCCAGGGCGATCAACGAGATCGAAAGGAGGAGGCTTGAGGCGGCGGCCGGGGGAGAGACCCCGGGGCGTTTCGCCGATTTTGATCTTATCGCAGGCAAAGGGGGCGGTCCCAAAACGGATAGGGAGAAGCTGATCCGGGAGACTTCCTTTGCCAGCGTGATCGTTGCCGTAAATCCCGGCGACGGCTCCGCCCGGGAGCAGGCGGTCTCCTGCCAGAAGGTCCTGGGCGGCCAGGCGAATATTGCCGTCAAATACGCCACCAAACGCTACCGGAGCAATCTGATCAACTGGGGGATGCTCCCGTTTGTCGCGGCGGCGGAGGACCTCGCCTCGCTTCAGGTGGACGACCTCCTCTATCTTCCCGGCCTCCGCGCCGCTATAGAAAACGGGATGGCGGAGGTCGAGGCGTTCCTCATCCGGGGTGAGGAGGAAAGATCGCTCAGACTGAAACTGGGAGAACTTTCCTCCCAGGAGAGGGAAATAATCCTGGCGGGTTGTCTCATGAACTACTATGCCAGCGGGTCACCAGGGTAAGATTAATAACGCGCCTGAGCGATAAGAAGGAGAAAAAATGAAAACGTTCAATTTCACCGGGGCGAAAAAGATCGTCTTCGGAAGGGGGGCCTTCGAGTCCCTGGCAATCGAGATTAAGGACCTCCGGGGTAAAAAGCCGCTCGTGGTTATGGACCGCACCCTGGCGGAGCAGGGCTTAAAGGAGAGGATCGGGGCGATCTTGCAAGGCGCGGGTCTTGACCTTGCCTTTTTTGATCAGGTCTGCCCGGAGCCGCCCCTGGAGGCGGCGGACGAGGGAGCGGCGGCTGCCCTCAGGGAGAAGTGCGATCTTGTCGTCGGCATCGGGGGGGGAAGCGCGATGGATACCGCCAAGGCCGTAGCGGCCATCGCGGCAAACCGCGGGCGGGCCGTCGATTATCTCGGCTTAAACAGGATCCCCGGCCCGGCCCTGCCCAAGATCATGGTGCCCACCACCGCCGGCACCGGCAGCGAGGTGACCTTCACCTCGGTGTTTATCCGCCGGGACTTGAAGAAGAAGGAGGGGATGAACAGCCCCTTCCTTTACCCCGAGGTCGCCCTGCTTGACCCCTTGCTCACCGTAACACTCCCCCCGGAGCCGACGGCGACGACAGGGCTCGACGCCCTTTGCCACGCCGTTGAATCCTATACCTCCCTGGCCGCCTCGCCGATGAGCGAGCTTTTTTCCCTCGAGGCCATCGACCTGATCGGGGCCAATCTGAGGAAGGCCGTCCACAACGGCCAGGATCTCGATGCCCGGGAGGGCATGCTCCTGGGGAGCCTCTATGCCGGGCTAGGCCTTGCCAACGCCGGGGTTACGGCGGTCCACTCCCTTTCCTATCCCCTGGGGGGCAAATACGGCATCGGTCACGGCCTGGCCAATACGGTCCTCTTGCCCGCGGTGATGGCCTACAATCTGCCGGCGGCCCTGGAGAAGTTCGCCCTCATCGCCGGGATCCTGGGAGAGGCCGGGGAAGGGGAGCCGGTGCGAAACGCCGCTTTCCTTGCAGTCGAGGCGGTGGAGGCCTTGATCGAGGATTGCGGGATCGACCGGTCTCTCAAGAAGCTCAATATTTCACCGGATGATTTTCCCGAACTGGCCGCGATTGCCTTGACCGTGGCCCGGCCCCTGGCAAACAATCCCCGCAGGATCACCCGGGAGGATGCCGTGGCCATTTATCACGACGCCTACTAGCGCGAAGATATACCAAGACCCTTGATGAGGAGGAAGAGATGCCTGGTTACGAGTTGATCGGCAGGGAGGAAATGGATGAGGTAATGGCGGTCATGAAGACCGGCGTTCTGATGAGATACGGTTTCGACAAGGAGCGGGGCGGCGTTTACAAGGTGCGGGAATTCGAGGAGGCCTTCGCCCGCTACCTTGGCGCCTCCCATGCCCTGGGGGTGTCATCGGGCTCTACCGCCCTCAGTGTGGCCCTGAAGGCGATGGATGTGGGACCGGGGGACGAGGTTATAGTGCCGGCCTTTACCTTCGTGGCCACCTATGAGGCGGTGCTCGAGGTGGGGGCCGTTCCCGTAATGGCCGATATCGACGAGACCCTGTGCCTGTCTCCGGCCTCCCTCGAGGAAAAGATAACCCCCTTTACGAAGGCGGCGATCCCGGTGCACATGTGTGGGGCGTCGGCCAGGATAGACAGGATAGTCGAGGTCTGC
>JBBIJM010000120.1:0-5320 GCA_037445955.1 Syntrophobacterales bacterium | reverse complement strand
GGGGTTATACCGCGAGATCCATCCGGCATCTCAACTCCCCTCCGGTCGTATCGAGTTTGACGGCAAAAACTGCCTGAACCTCTCCGGAAACGACTATCTGGGTCTCTCCCAGCACCCCGCGCTGAAGGAGGCGGCCCGTCTGGCCGCCTCCCGCTTCGGGGTCGGCGCGGGCGCCTCCCGGCTTATTACGGGGAACCACCGCCTCTACGAAACCCTCGAGGAAAAGGTGGCCCGGTTCAAGGGGAAGGAGGCCGCCCTGATCTTTTCCTCCGGATATACGGCAAACCTGGGCGTCCTCACCGCCCTGGTTGAGGCGGGTTCCCCTGTTTTTTCCGACGAACTGAATCATGCCAGCATCATCGACGGCCTCAAGACGGCAAGGGCGCAGGTTTACATCTATCGCCACGGCGACCACCGCCACCTGGAACAATTGATCGGCGGGAGTTCCCGGGAAAAACGCCCGGTAATCGTCACCGACAGCGTCTTTAGCATGGACGGCGATGTCGCCCCTTTGAGGGAGATCGTCGAAATTAAGAAGAGGTACGGCGCCTTTCTGGTGGTCGATGAGGCCCATGCCACCGGGGTGCTGGGGAAAGGCGGCCGGGGCGCCGGGGAGGAATTGCAGGTCGAAGACTCAATCGATCTTTCCGTGGGCACCTTCAGCAAGGCCCTGGGAAGCTACGGGGCCTTCGTCACCGGGAGCAGGGCGGCGATAGATTTTCTGATCAACCGCGCCCGGAGCCTGATCTATACCACCGCCCTGCCGCCTACGGTCCTGGCGGCAAACCAGGCCGCCTTGGATATGGTGATCGAGGGGACCGCCCCGATCAGGAAACTCAAGCAAAACATTAAGTTCGTGCGAGACGGCCTCTGCTCCTTAGGCTACAGAATCCCCGATACCTCAAGTGCGATTATCCCCCTTATGATCGGAGATAACCTGAAAACCACCGCCTTAAGCGAGGCCCTCTTCGAGGAGGGCATCCTGGCCAAGGCAATCAGGCCGCCCACGGTCCCCGAAGGCAGCGCCCGGATCCGGATCACCATCTCCGCGGCCCACGGCAGAAAGGACCTTAAAGAGGCCCTGGCCGCCTTCGTCAAGTGCGGAAGGCGCCTGGAAATCATTTCTGACCTTCATCATCAGGCCTCCGGCAAGGAAAGGTGATCGGAAAATGGAAACAGATATCCGGGAAAAGCGGACAACTAAATCTGAAGAACTCAAGGCCCTCGATCGGAGGTATATCTGGCATCCCTTCACCCAGATGCAGGACTGGCTCAAGGAGGACTTTCTTATCATCGAGCGGGGAAAGGGTTCCTATCTCTACGACACCTGCGGGCGGAAATATTTAGACGGCGTCTCTTCCCTCTGGGTAAACGTTCACGGCCACCGCAAGAGACAACTGGATCAGGCCATCCAAAGACAGTTGAATAAGGTGGCCCATTCCACCTTCCTGGGGCTATCCAACGTGCCGGCGATCCTGCTTGCGCAAGACCTCGTCGAGGCCGCCCCGGCCGGGCTAAGCAAGGTCTTCTATTCGGACAACGGATCCACCGCCGTGGAGATTGCCCTCAAGATGGCCTTTCAATACTGGCAGGCCAAGGGGGAAAGGAGGACGGGATTCATCTCCTTCCGGAACGCCTATCACGGCGATAGTCTGGGGGCCGTAAGCGTCGGGGGGATGGATCTGTTTCACCAGATTTTCAAACCCCTTCTTTTTCCCGTGCATCAAGCTGCGGCCCCTTATTGTTACCGCTGTCCCCTGGGGCAAACCTGGCCTTCCTGCTTTCTTGCCTGTCTCATCCCGTTTGAGAATCTTCTTAAGGAAAAGGCCGGGGAGATAGCCGCGGTTATCCTCGAGCCGGAGGTGCAGGGGGCGGCGGGGATGATCACCCAGCCCGAGGGTTTCGTCCGGACCGTCCGGGAACTCTGCAGCCGGCATAGGGTCCTTTTGATCCTGGACGAGGTGGCCACGGGATTTGGGCGGACCGGGAAGATGTTCGCCTGTGGCCATTCCGGCGTCTCGCCGGACTTGATGGCCGTGGCCAAAGGCTTAACCGGCGGCTATCTCCCCCTGGCGGCGACGTTTGCCACCGATGAGATCTACCGGGCCTTTCTGGGAAAATATGAGGAATTGAAGACCTTTTTCCACGGTCATACCTACACCGCCAATCCCCTGGCCTGCGAGGTAGCCCGGGAGAATCTCCGTCTCCTCCGGGAGGAGAACCTGCTTTTGCAGGTAGAGGAAAAATCGCAGCTCCTTACCGAATTGCTCAAGCCCTTAAGCGATCGCGATCCGGTGGGGGAGATCCGGCAGAAGGGTCTGATGGTCGGGATCGAGCTTGTCGCCAACCGGGAAACCAGGGAAGAGATCCCGCTTCAAGAAAAGGCCGGAATCAGGGTAATCCTGGAAGCCAGGAGACGCGGGGCGATTCTTCGCCCTTTGGGCAACGTTATCGTCATCATGCCGCCCCTTTCCATCTCGGAGCGCGATCTTAAGAAACTGGTACAAATAACCGGGGCGGCCATCGGCGCCTATCAGAAGGAGCGACAATGAAAGGGATCTTTGTAGCGGGAGCGGATACAGATGCGGGCAAGACCGCGGTGGGGGTGGCTTTGGGGGTCTGGCTTAAGAACAAAGGGGTTCCCTTGAGGGTTCTCAAGCCTTTCGAAACAGGCTGCCTCCCGGGAAAGGAAGGAATGATGCCCCTGGACGGCTCGCTCTACAGGCTATTTCTGGATCTGGCCTGCCCGATTGAAGAGATCGTCCCCTTCCGTTTTAGCAAGCCCCTGGCCCCCTACCAGACGGCGGTTCTCGACGGCTGCCCGATCGGCTACAGGGATAGCCTCTCTTTTATTAAAGACAGTTTGGCCGCCGAATCCTTCTGCCTGCTCGAAGGGGCCGGCGGTCTTATGGTGCCCCTGGAGAGGAAAATCTTCCTCATCGATCTGATAGAGGATCTGAAATACCCGGTCCTTCTGGTCGCCCCGAACAGGCTGGGGACGATCAACCATACCCTCCTTTCCCTCCAGGCCCTGGAGGCGCGAGGCATCGAAATCGCCGGGGTCGTCTTAAGCGAGAAGGAAAGGGCCGCCTCCCAGGTGAAGGGTCTCAACAGAGAGTATTTTCGGGATATTCTGGGGGAGAGATACCTCGGGGAATTCCCCTATCTCCCTTCCTGGGACAGGTTTCTCAAGGGCTGGCCGGCGATGCTCAAAGAGGGAAGGCCCCCCGCTAAACAGGAGGTCCGGGCCTTAAGGAAAAGGCTTCTTAAGAACTTCGAGGCTCTTGAGGGGTCAAATCTTTACTCTTGACATTTCAGCCCAGGTGTTTGGTGTTCGGGCAATCTAATAGGGGCGAGATAACAATAAAGGGAAGGCGAGGATTGGGGTTGAAGAAAACGAGAACCTTTTTTTTCTGTCAGAACTGCGGCCACCAATCCCCCAAATGGCTGGGCAAATGCCCTGCCTGCGAGATGTGGCATCAGTTCACCGAGGAGGTGGAAGGCCCCCCTGCCTCCGTTTTAAGTCTTTCCGGGGAGGGGGGGTCGAAGGTCACCTCAATTACGGAAATCACCGCGGAAGACACGTCCCGGCTACCCACGGGAATCGGGGAGATGGATCGGGTCTTAGGGGGCGGCCTCGTCCGGGGATCGGCGGTCCTCGTCGGCGGGGAGCCGGGGATCGGCAAGTCCACTCTCCTTTTGCAGATCCTCGACCGGATGGCCCGCCGGGGGATGAAGGTGCTCTACATAAGCGGCGAGGAGTCCCTCCTGCAGATCAAGATGAGAGGGGAAAGGATCGGAACCCTTTCCGAAAACCTCTTCGTTCTCGTGGAGATCGATCTCGATTCGATGATAACCAGGATCGAGGCCGCCGAACCTGCGGTAGTGGTAATTGATTCGATTCAAACGGTCGTCTCCTCGACAACCCCGGCGGCAATCGGTAGCGTGGCGCAGATCCGGGAGGCGGCAGGAAGGCTCGTTGTGCTTGCCAAGAAAAGGGGGATCCCGGTTTTTCTGATCGGCCATGTAACGAAGGAAGGGGTCATAGCCGGTCCCAAGCTCCTTGAACACATGGTCGACACGGTTCTTTATTTCGAAGGCGACTCGGGCCATCACTACCGGATAGTTCGGGCGATGAAGAACCGGTTTGGACCGGTAAGCGAGATCGGGGTCTTCGAGATGAAGGAAGGAGGGCTCGCAGAGGTCGGCAATCCGTCCACCTTCTTTCTTAGCACCAGGCCGGAGCAGGCCCCGGGCTCGGTGGTTTGCGCCACCCTGGAAGGAACGAGATGTTTCCTCGTCGAGATCCAGTCCCTGGTGATGCCGACCGCCTTCGGGCTCCCCCGGAGGACGGTAAACGGGGTGGATCACAACCGGGTTTCCCTGCTTGTCGCCGTCTTGGACAAGATTTGCGGTTATCAGATTACCAATTGCGACATTTACCTAAACGTGGTGGGAGGGATGAAGATAGCCGAACCGGCGGTCGATCTCGGAATCGCAGCTTCCCTGATCTCCGCCTTTCTCGAGCGCCCCGTGGCGGACGGGTTGATGGTTTTCGGTGAGGTGGGCCTAAGCGGCGAGGTCAGGGGCACCTCTCAGCCGGATCTGAGGGTGAGGGAGGCGGCCCGGATGGGCTTTATGTCCTGCCTGGCGCCTTCGGGAACCGGAGGGGGAGAGACAGACAGGATCAAGGTGACCCCGCTTGACTCATTGAAAAGGTTAAGAGCTCACATCTTCTGAGGGGCCGGACTTTGAGAAACTTATCCCTCTGGCGACGGCGATCCGAATCACTTCCCGCTGCCCCTGATCATGCTTTTGGCCAGGGAAAGAGGTGGACCGGGCCTGGCGATAGCCAAGCACCCGGTAGCGGAACTGTTACGGGAGATGAAGAAGGAAAGCGCCCTTTCTCAGGAACCAGGGTAAGGATGCCGATACCTCAGAGGGGAAGGATGACCAGGCAACTCTTTCGAATACCGGGGATCATTATCTTAATCCTCGTCGTTTCGTTATCCTTCTTACCTTCCCCGGCGAAGGCGGAGACAAGGATTGTTTTCACCGTTGCCGCAGGCGGGGTGGCGGGAGGTATCTATTTCTTTTTCCGCATCGCCGCTCAGGCCTCGGCCTCAGGGGGACACCATGGGATGGTGTCCCCATTGAAGGAATCCGACCTGACCGCCCTGCTCAATCACGGCCCCCGCGGCTGGCAGATCGGCTATCCTGCGCCCCTTCCTCTAACGACGGCAAATAACCTGTCGCCCCCTTCGCAGGGTCCGCAGACCGTTCATTTCGAACTTCTGAAGATAAGATTCTGAGGGGTTCT
>JBBIJM010000119.1:0-5535 GCA_037445955.1 Syntrophobacterales bacterium | reverse complement strand
ATACAGGTGATCACCGAGGCGGTCTCGCCGGGCACATTGAGAAGGATCGATGTGGTGGAGCCTCCGTACATGGCCCCGTAATAGATGCCGGCCAACATAATAATCGCCGCGGTGGGATCGAGACTTAAGGTGGCGGGAATAAGCAGGGCGATCCCCGCGATCGGTCCGATCCCCGGCAAGACCCCGATCAAGGTCCCCACGAGGACCCCGGTGAAACAGTAAAAGAGATTGCTCAGGGTCGAGGCGACCTTAAAACCAAAGGCCAGTTGTTCAAGGGATTCAATCATGGCTTCTCTCCCCGGGGATTATTATGAACACATCCTTCACAAACCCAAGATGCCCCGGGGCAGGGGTATCTTCAGCCACAAGACGAAAAGGACGTGGGAGGTCAGGGCGGCAAAAAGGGAGATCAGCGCCACAAACAGCCGGCCCCGTACCCCCAGAATCCAGAGTAGTCCCGCCATGAGAAAAAAAGCCGCGAGGAAGTAGCCAAGAGGATTGAGCAGGACAATCGAGAGAATCAGGACACCCAGGGAAAGGAGGAGCTGTTTTTTGGCGCCGGCGGCCCTTTGGATCTGTCCTTTTACGTCCTGCCGGGAGATAAGCTCTTTCACCACGAACATCGCCGCCAGCGTCATCAGGATAATCCCCAGGCTGAAGGGGAAGAGCCCGGTGCCGGGCGTCCGGAAATTGCCCAGGGGCATCTTAAGGGAAGCAAGCATCGTCACCAGGCCCAAAAAGAAAGACCACAACTCCCGAGATGGATTCTTCCTTTTTCATCGTCGTCTCCTTGGTTTTCAGTCCTCTTAATCCATCAAGGCCCCGCCGTTGACATCAAGGATTTCCCCGGTAATGAACGAGGCCGCCTCGGAAGCGAGAAACAAAACCGCCTCCGCCACGTCCTGGGGGCTCCCTAAACGTCCTAGGGGGATGGAAGAGATGATTTCTTTACGCTTCTCTTCGGACCACTGGGCACTCATCTCCGTGGCTATGGCATGGGGGGCCACGGCGTTCACATTGATCCCGTATCCCGCCAACCCTCGGGCCAGGGACTTGGTTAAAGCGTCCATCCCCGCCTTAGACGAGCCGTAGCCCGGGGCCGAGGTGATATCTCCGAGTTTGCCCGCAATGGAGGAGACATTGATGATCTTCCCTCCTCCCTGTCCCTTCATCACCGGAACCACCGCCTTAGAGCAGAGGAAGGCCCCCTTGAGATTGACCGCCAGGACCTGATCCCAGTCCTCTTCGGTGACCGTTTCGATGGTGCCCCGCCTAATGATCCCGGCGTTGTTCACGAGGATGTCGATGCGGCCCAAGGTCTCCTTAACCTTGTCCACCATCCGTTTAACCTCGGTCATTTTCGTGATGTCGCAGGGGACGGCGATAACCCTGCCGCCATTATTGACCAGACTGGCCGCCGCCTTAAGCCTCGCCTCCGCCACATCCACGAGCGCCACCTGCGCCCCCTCCCCGACGAAGGCCCCGGCAATGGCCGCCCCGATTCCCGCCGCGCCGCCGGTGACAATGGCCACCTTACCTGAAAACCTCATGGGCCTCTCCTTTTCACAACTTTCTGAAACCCAGAAGCTGCGATACCTTGGCCGCCGTCTCGGTGACTTCTTTACTCAAAGACTCTTCTATCCGCTCCAGAGTGATCCGGAAGGCCGGCCCGGAGATACTGAGGGCCGCCACCGGCCTTCCGGCCTGGTCAAAGATCGGGGCGCCGACGCAGCGGATACCCATCTCGTTTTCCTCGTTATCCACCGCGTAACCGCGCCGGCGGACCCCCTTCAAGTGCTCCTTGAACTGCACCGGATCCGTCAGGGTGTTATCCGTTCGCCGGGGGAGATTCTTCTTCCTCAAAAACCGGTTCACCTCCTCCTCCGGAAACGACGCCAGAAGGGCCTTCCCCACCGCGGAGCTGTGCACCGGGTTTCTCGAGCCTATTCTCGATGCCATCTTTAGGCCGCTTGGGTTTTGATCCCCTTCGAGCTTGTCGATATAGACAATCTCCTCCCGGTCGAGGACGACCAGGTGAACCGTCTCGCACGTCCGATTGGCAAGAGTCCGCAAATGCGGCTCCGCATACCTTCTCAAATCGAACTGGCCCAGGATCACCTGCCCCAGTTCGAGGAGTTTCAGGCCCAGAAAATAGTCCCGGCTCTTCGGATCCTGGCGGACATAGCCGAAATAGGCCAGGGAAGAGAGGAGACGATGGGTTGTCCCCTTGGGAAGACCGACGAGCTCCGACAGATCCCGGATGCTTATCCCGTGAGGACTGGCAGCGAGGGAATCCAGGAGGGAAGATACCCGGCCTATAGTCTGAACCAGATTGTTGGGCTTGGCCCCTTTATCCGTCTCCATATGTTCCTCTATACGAAATGTAGTTTCACATTCTACTTGATAAAAAAAAAGTGTCAAGAAAAAACTGGGACGATTTCGGGCTTGGGGAACTTCTCAAAGAGCGCCTTCCAAAACCGATGTTTTTGTCGAGAGCTTTGCACAACCATGTAAATTGACCGTCTCCGTCAGTTTCTGGATGCCGGATCGTCTCCGGCATGACCAAAGGGGGGTTGTGCAAAGGTCTCTCATTGTTCAAGGCTCTCTTTATTCAAAATTCCGGGCTTTTACCGGAAGGAGGGTGCAGGTCTCAGGGAGAGGGGCAGGGTGGCAGTTTTCGAAAGAACCAGAAGAGGAAAACTGCCTGGAGAAATGCGGCAATCCCGAAGGCAAGGGCGTATCCTTCCTTCGCGTTGCCGCCTGAGGGAAGGGGGAAGAGATCTATTACGAGCCCCATGCCCCATTGAATGAGGAAGGCGGCGATGAAGATCAGCAGGTTAAGGGCGGTGTTCACCCGCCCGGATAGGGACAGGGGGAATTGCCGGGCGAGGATCGCAAAGCTGACGGTTCCGGCGGTGCCCAGGAACCCGAAGAGAAACCAGACGACAGGCTGGATTCGGACAAATCCCCAGACGAAAGACATCTGCACGACAATGGCAAGCCCTACCCCGACCCCGACCACATAGCTCGGGGTGACGCCCCTTTTTTCCAGCCGGGTGGCGATATTCCCCATGGTCAGGTGGCCCGCCGCCATCGCCGCCGCGGCAAGAAACAGATACAGGGCAATTTCCTCCCGGCCGAATCCGCCCACATCCCGCATCCAGCCGGCCGCCCAGAGGCTCTGGATGGCCAGGTAGGTAGATTGGGACAGCATGGCGACAGGGGCCACCCTCCAGAAGACCCTGCTCCCCCCGATTACGGCGAAACCCCGCCAGAGGTCGGGAAGCGAGGTGCGTTCCCCGGTGCCGGGCCGCTCCGGGACATACCGGAGAATCCCCAGGCCTAAGGAAAAAAATGCCAGGGCAAAGACGGTGAAAAGCTCCCGCCAGGTGATCCATTGAAGCGCAAACTCCGCGGGCGCCGTGGAGAAGATCGCCCCGAGCCCCCCTGCCGCAAGGATCAATCCGTTGTACGCGGCCAGCTCCCCCCGGGGGAACCAGAGGGTATTGGCCTTGAAGGCGCCCATCAGGCAGGCGGATACCCCGAGACCGATCAATCCTCGGCCCAAAATGAGCTGGGATACCGTTTCTCCCCAGGCAAAGAGGAGGGAACCGGCGCCGGCGGAAAGGATGAGATAGCCCTCCACCCGGCGGGGGCCGAACCGATCCAGGAGCACCCCCAACAGGGGTTGGGACAGGGTGAAGGCGAGGAAGTAGACGCTCGTGAGGAGCCCGATTTCCGAGGCGCTGAGGCGGTAGGCGGCGATAAGGTCCGGGGCGATGATGGCATTGATCGTCCTCAAAAGATAAGACAGGAAGTACCCCAGGGCGAAGGGGAGGAGGACCCGGGAAAGCAGGTCGGGTTTTGCGTCTCCCGGGACAGCGGAAAGGCTTGTTGTTGTCATCTGACTCCTTGACAGTTTCCTTCGGGATCACTATAGAAGGGCGGAAAGGGCTCGGGATTCATGAGATGAGAGCTTTGAACAACCATGTAAATTGACCGTCTCCGTCAGTTTCTGGATGCCGGATCGAGTCCGGCATGACCAAAGGGGGGGTTGTGCAAAGGTCTCTTTTCACCGCGGGCGCTCCCGGAAATGACCTTATTTAAAACCCCCGGTCTTTAGACTTTACTCCGGAGCATTCCTATGATCAATCTCAAAACCCTGGGCTACGGCGAGCAAATCCAGCCGCAGGCTCCGGCGGACGCGGCGGCGGTCATCCTGTTCAGGGAAATCGCTGGCCGCCCCTGGGAGGTCCTCCTTTTGAAGCGGCACGAGCGGCAGCGTTTCATGGCGGGGGCCTCGGTCTTCCCCGGCGGCCGCCTCGAAGACGAAGACTGCGCTCCCGCCTTTATCCCCTACATCTACGCCTCTCACCTGGCAGAGGAATTCCGGCTGAGGGAGGGAAATCTCTCGTTGGACCGGGCCCGGGGG
The DNA here is from genome assembly GCA_037445955.1 of Syntrophobacterales bacterium. Taxonomy (GTDB): domain Bacteria; phylum Desulfobacterota; class Syntrophia; order Syntrophales; family CAMTWB01; genus JBBIJM01. The sequence continues at coordinate 1,103 of JBBIJM010000119.1, read as the reverse complement.
CTGCTTCTGGCCGCGATCCGGGAGACCTTCGAGGAGACCGGGGTCCTTCTTGCCTGCCTCCCCTCGGGGAAACCGCTTACCGACACCGAAACGGGCCGGATACGGCTTGCCGGGGCGCGCCGGAAACTAAAGGAAAGAGACCTCTCATTTTTTGAATTGCCGGCAAAAGAGGGTCTCAACCTCGATTTCCGGCTCCTTACCCCTTACGCCCACTGGATCACCCCCAGCCTCGAGACGAGGCGATTCGATACCCGTTTTTTTCTCGCCCCCCTCCCCGCGGGCCAGATCCCCCTCCACGACGAAAACGAGCTCGCCGCCTCTTTCTGGCAGACGCCGCGGGGGGCGCTGGAAAGCCATGAGGAGGGAGCAATCACCCTGATGCCCCCCACCATCAAGATACTGGAAGAGCTGAGCGCCTACGCCACCGGGGGGGAACTGCTCAGGGATGCCTCGCAAAAAGAAATCCCCGCCCTCCTGCCGGAGGTTTTTTCCACCGGCCAGACGGTGGGGATAAGGTTCCCTCACGATCCCGAATACGGCATCACCGCCCATAAACAACCCCCGCGACCCGGCGAAACCAGCCGGGTGCTCTTAAGCGACGGACGCTGGCGGCGCATCATCGCGGAGTCAATTTTAAAGACCTGACCCCACGCCTTGCTCTCCCCCTATTAGCGGATCCATGAAATCTCGATCAGGTGGGAAACTGTTTTGAACTCGGGATCTCCCGTGACCAGATTCGCAGAATGGTTGACCGCTCAGGCCAAGGCAAAACAATCGGCATAGGAAAGGGGGTATTTTTGCCTTGAGTTCGGCGGCCTGAAAAACAAGGGAATCAGTGACGGATAATACCGTTAATCCAAGCTGATAGATCCGGCTTATTACTTCGATTTTTTCTCATCACCGAAACGCCGCTTGGTTAGATAAACAATCTCACCGAGATTCATCATGCAAATGAATATGTCGGAAGGCAGCCCTTGGCGTTGCGGACGGGATCATCGGCATGGGGTACAATATAAATCAGTCGCCCATACTCGAACATCTGAATTTGATTCCCGGGTTTTATAGCGTATTTCTTCCTGATCGCCGCGGGGATGACGATTTGC
>JBBIJM010000118.1:0-5649 GCA_037445955.1 Syntrophobacterales bacterium | reverse complement strand
TAATGGATAATCAGGCCTTCGGCCTCTCTTGGGTCAATAGTCTCTATCCCGTCGCCGATCCGGCAGGGTCTGTTGAGGCAGACCTTGTTCATTCCCCGTCTGAACATCTCCATTTGAGAATTTATCTCTGAAAGAGAGATATCCTCTGAGGCGATCTGTTCAAGATCTTTCGGGCTCAAAAACTCATTCATTCCCCATCCCCCTCCTTCTTAGCCTGCTCCCGGATAAAAAAATACCCGTCGTCAAGCCGATCTGATCAGCTTCCCACTAAAAAATCAACCTCTTTTCACGTTTTCTGTTGGTCGGCGGGAGGGAATGATGATATAAGGCCGGTCATTTCCTGCCGGCGGTGAGGTTACGAAAAGGGAAAAGATTCATGCCCGGTCTATGGCTATAGAATGTTTCGAGACCGACAACCGGGAGATCCTGATCGAGGGTGCCCTCTCGGATGAACGTTTTTTCGGCCACTACCTTTATGCCTCAGGCATTTTTCGTCCCCCGGGGTTTAGCCAGCAACTGACGGTCAGGATGACCGATTCCCGCCGCACCTCATCATTAGCAGCGTCAAGGGCGAAATGCCGGCCGTTTGGCTTCCCAATTGCCGGGAGATTGAATCCCTCTCCAGGCCGGTTAATCACAGAGACGATAAGGACCTGCCCCTCCTGCTTGACAGTTGTCGGCTCTGGAGGAAGAATGGTCTCCTGGCCCGTTGCCGGGCCTCAGCGGATCAGGATCTCAAGGGAGGTTAACGGAGTCGGCCTGTGAAGAATCGATATGTCATCACCATAGACGGACCGGCCGGGGTAGGGAAAAGCACCGTGGCCCGGATGCTCGCCCGGTCTCTTGAGTATATCTATCTCGATACCGGCGCCCTCTATCGGGCCCTGGCCTTAAAGGCCCTCGACGAAGGCGTATCCCTGAAAGACGAAGCCGCCCTAGCCGGGCTCGCATCAAGGTCGAGGTTTGAAATCGTAAACGAGGAAGGGGGCCTGTCGGTCCTAAGCGATGGGAAAGACGTCTCGCGGTTGATCCGGACGGAAGAAATTAGCGTTGCCGCCTCGAACATCTCCCGCTATTCGCTGGTCAGACAAGCCCTTCTTTCCCTGCAGAGACGGCTGGGTCAAGACGGGGGAATAGTAGCCGAAGGCCGGGACACCGGCACCGTGGTCTTTCCCGATGCGGATTATAAATTTTATCTCGATGCCGAAAGCGGAGAAAGGGTGAGAAGAAGGCATCGGGAATTGATCTTGCGCAACGAAAACATTGAGTACAAAGATCTGGCCAAGGGGATCCTCGAAAGGGATAAGCAGGACAGGGAGAGGGATACGGCGCCTTTGAAACCGGCCTCCGATGCGATTATTATAGACACAACCAGGCTTTCCGTCGAGGAATGTCTGAAAACAATGCTCGCCGCCATCGACAGACAGGAGATTTTCAGCCGGACGGATGTCCGCCGGCACCTCCCGCCGGGACATTCGGAAAACTCTTGATATTTGATCTTCCCTGTGCTAGCGGTAGAAGGTGGCATGATAGTCAGTCCGACAAATATTTGAGGGGGTGGGGTTTTGATGTTTAACAACGATAACGCGGATCAGGAACAATGCGAGGCTAAAGGAACTATGGAAGCATCGGAAGATACCGAGGCCCAAGGAAAAGATCAGGACTTTTGTTTCAAAGATCTCTACGAACAAAGCCTGCAAAATATGCAATTCGGCGAGATAGTTACCGGCAAGGTCGTTCAGATTACGGCGGAGACGGCTATGGTTGATGTGGGATGGAAAACCGAAGGGTACATCCCCATCAAGGAGATAAGAGACGAAGAGGGGAATTTGATCGTAACCGTAGGGGACAGTCTGGAGGTGCTCGTTGACCGCCGAGATCAGGACGGCAACCTGATCCTATCCAGGGAAAAGGCGGCGAAAATCAAGGTCTGGGACGAGGTGAAGAAGGCCTCGGAACAGGGAATCCCCCTGAAGGGGACGATAAAAGAGCGGGTAAAGGGAGGACTCTCGGTAGATATCGGGGTTATCGGATTTTTGCCCGGCTCTCAGCTCGATATCCGGCCGGTGAGGGACCTCGACCAGTTCTTGGGGCAAACCTTCCTCTTCAATGTCATCAAATACGATCGGAAAAGGAACAATGTAGTTCTCTCCCGGAGGACCCTGATTGAAAAGGAAAGGGAGGCAGAGAAGACTCAGACCCTCGAACTGATAGAAGAGGGCAAGGTCATGGAGGGAACAATCAAAAATATCACCGATTATGGGATCTTTGTAGATTTGGGAGGCCTCGACGGCCTGCTGCACGTGACAGATCTCTCCTGGGGAAGGATAACCCGACCGGCGGATCATTTCGCCAAGGGCCAGCGGATACAGGTCAAGGTGCTCTCTTTCGACCGGGAGAAGGAGCGGGTTTCTATAGGCTTAAAGCAGCTCATGGAAAATCCCTGGGGAAAGATAAAGGACCGGTACGCCTCCGGCATGATTGTTTCAGGCAAGGTAGTCAATATTAAAGACTACGGGGTCTTCGTCGAGATCGAGCCCGGCCTGGAGGGTCTGGTCCATGTTTCGGAAATGTCCTGGTCGAGGGAAATCAGACATCCTTCGAAGGTAGTGTCCGTAGGGGAGGCCATCTCGGTGATGATCCTCGATATCAATCATGAAACCAAACGGATCTCTCTGGGGATAAAGCAGACTAAGCCAAACCCCTGGGAAGAGGTGAAGAAGAAATATCAGGAAGGCACGGTCATTATAGGCACGATCAAGAACATCACCAACTTCGGGGTTTTCGTCGGCATCGAGTCGGGAATCGACGGCCTGATCCATATCTCCGACATGTCCTGGAAACAGAGGATCAATCATCCCTCGGAACTGTTTAAGAAAGGCCAGGAGGTCGAGGCGGTTGTCCTGAACATCGATGTGACTAACGAAAAGTTCTCCCTCGGGATTAAGCAGATCGACAAGAATCCCTGGGAGGAATTGAGCGCCAAATACCCTCCCGGCGCCGTTGTGCAAGGAAAGATCACCAATATAACCGAATTCGGCCTTTTCGTAGAGATCGAGGAGGGCATCGAGGGGTTGATCCATGTCTCCGAATTGGGCCCGAAAAAACATAAAGGAACCGTGGAAACCAGCGTCGGAGATCAGGTAAGCGCGGTCGTCAAGAGTATCGATGCGAAAAACCGCAAGATTCGCCTGAGCATAAAAGATTACGAAGGCTCTCAGGAAAGCTCTCCGGCGAAACAGTATATTAACAACAGAAAGAACGTCGGCTCCAACTTAAGCAGGGCCCTGGCAGAGGTCAGGATTCAAGGTACGGACAACAATATTTAAGGCCAAAGATGAAAAGGCATCCCTTCGTTCTCGGGATTATCTTGCTGGCAGCGGTAAGCGCCTTGTTTTTCCTTCTGGTTTATGTTTCCTCATCCGGGGATTTCGGTCATTTTTCCTTCTCGGAAAAGGTCGGGGTAATCGCTATCTCCGGGATCATAACGGACCCTCAAGGCCCCGTTCATGAGCTTAAACGATTCGGAGACGACAGGTCAGTCAAGGCAGTGGTCATCCGGATCGATTCCCCGGGGGGCGGGGTGGCCGCCTCCCAGGAGATTCTCCAAGGGATTGCCGAGTTGAAAAAGAAGAAGAAGGTTGTCGCCTCCCTCGGGGCCCTGGCCGCCTCCGGCGGGTACCTCATCGCCTGCGGAGCGGATGAGATCGTCGCCAACCCCGGGACAATTACCGGCAGCATCTCGGCAATCATGCAATTCCCCAATGTCGAGGAGCTCTTCAAAAAGCTGGGGCTGAAATCGACGGTGGTGAAAAGCGGGAAATTCAAGGATATCGGTTCCCCCACCAGGGAAATGACGGCGGAAGAAAAGGCGCTCCTTCAGGCTCTCGTCGACGATATCTATGATCAGTTCGTCGAGGCGGTAGCTGAGGCAAGAAAGATCCCCCGGGAAGAGATAGCAAAGGTGGCCGACGGCCGGGTGTTCACCGGGAAAAAGGCCAAAGACTTAAAGCTCGTCGATCATCTGGGCGACCTTCCCTTCGCGATCCAGCTGGCGGGGCGCCTGGCGGGCATAAAAGGAGAACCCGAGGTTGTTTACGCCCAGAGGCGGATTGCCTCTCTTTGGGATCTGATCTTCGGTCGATTTTCCGAGACCGGCACTCTCCTTAAGAAGCACCTCCATCCCGCGGCCAGTTACCAGTATTTCTGAAGGCGAAGGAGAAATAAAGGCGCCGGAGGCTTTCGCAAACGGCATCGGTTATGGACGGCTATCAAACCATCCTCGTTTCCTCCGAAAAGGGCTATGCCTTAGTAACCCTGAATCGGCCCCGGGAAATGAATGCGTTGTCCTCGGAAATGCGCAGGGAGCTTGAGAGCTGCTTCCTCAAGCTTGAGGCCTCCCCGGAAATCGGCGCCATCGTTCTGACCGGGGGAAGTTATGTTTTTTCGGCCGGTCTGGATATCAAAGAACTATCGAATCTCCCCGATGGAGAGATAGACGAGTACTTCAAATCCATAACCGGATATCTCACCAAGATCTACACCCTGAAAAAACCGGTAATCGCCGCGGTGGGAGGCATAGCCCTGGGCGGGGGATTTAACCTGGCCACGGTCTGCGATCTCATCATCGCCTCGGAAAGCGCCATCTTCGGCCATCCGGAATTACGGTTCGGCTTGAATCCACTGTTTAATCCGCTTAAGGATATTGTGGGCACGGCAAAGGCAAAAGAGATAACCATGCTCGGCGAGCCGATCGGCGCCAACGAGGCCCTTCGGATCGGGCTGATAAACAAGGTAGCCCCTCCCGGCGAATTCTTGAACGTGGCCCTGGCAATGGCCGAAGAGCTGGCCAAAAGATCGCCTTCAGCCCTGGAAGCGGTCAAGAGGATTTCCGACATAGCCCCCCGGCTGGACAAGGGGGCCGCCCTCGAATTTGAGCTCGACATCTCCGCCCTGCTTTTCTCCCGATCCGAGAGAAAGGCCCATATGGAAAAATTCATAGAGGACCTAAAGAAGAGAAAGAGGACCTAAGCCTCTTTATCGAACCCAAAAAGACCCACTCTTCAGAAGAAACGATCAGATATAGTTATACCGGTCCGATTCGCTCTCGCTTAAAGCGAAGTCTTTAAGCTGATCGCTGCGTTTCTTGTGCTGCAATTTTTTTATCGCCTTCGCCTCGATCTGCCGGATCCTCTCCCGGGTCACCCCCATCATTTCCCCGACCTCCTCCAGGGTGAAGGGACCGTAGTTACAGGCGACCCAGGTGCAATTGAAGAAATCCTCGTTTTTCAGCCGCCATTCACAGACCGCCTCGAGGCAGGCCTCATTGATTAATTCTCCGGTCTTTCTGCATTTGTACTTATTCTTCAATCTTTCGATATCTTTTTCCATTGCGGTCATCCTGGTTTTTTTAGATTTCCCGGGTATCAATAATAATTAATAGACCTTTTGTCAATATCGGAATCAGTTGACAGCATTTTTAAAGTAAAGTATGTTGAAATACGTTGAGAAAACGGATCAGTAAACCGGCCGGCAAACGAAGTTCTTTAAATCTATAACTATATTCAGCGAAAGGAGGCAGATCATGGCGGAATCTAAAACACCCCTTCTAGATCAACTCGAGGGGGGAACATGGCCCAGCTTTGTCAA
>JBBIJM010000117.1:0-6028 GCA_037445955.1 Syntrophobacterales bacterium | reverse complement strand
CGATGTGGTCATGCCGGGCTTAAGCGGCCCGGACCTTGCCCGGCGGCTTACGGCCCTCCATCCCGGCGCCAAGGTACTCTACATGTCCGGCTACACCGATGATACCATCGTCCGGCACGGGGTATTGGGGGCGGGGATCCGGTTCCTCGAGAAGCCCTTCACCAAAGGGAGGCTGCTTAGCAAGGTGAGGGAGGCGCTGGATGAAACGGCGGCCAGTCCACCGGGCGGTCTTCAGGATGGATAAACCCGGAAAAAACACCCAGCCGTTTTTCCAACCGGGCAGGCTTAAGGACCTTTAGCCCTCCCCAACCCCGCTCCTATCCGGGCCAGGAGAAAAAAGCAGAAATTGGCAAGGACGATCGTCGCCCCGGCGGGCAGATCGAGGAAGAAGGCGGCCGCTATCCCGCCAATCACCGCCAGCACCCCGAAGGAGCCGGCAAGGACCAGGGTGGCCTTAAACCCCAAGGCAAACTGGAGGGCGGTCACCGCCGGCAGGATCAGGAGGGCCGAGGCGAGCATGATCCCCGCCATTTTCATGGCAAAGACCACCACCACCGCCGCCAGGAGGATGATCGTCCTGTTTATCTTCCGGTGATCTATCCCGGAGGCCCGGGCGAATTCCTCGTCGAAGGAGACCGAGAGGATCTCCCTTTGATAGACGGTCATGAAGGCCACCACCGCCGCGGCGATAAAAGGGGCGCTCGCCGCCTCGCCCCCGGTGATGGCCAGGATGTTGCCGAAGAGATAGCTCATAAGATCCACGTTGAACCCGTCGGCCAGGCTCACCAGGATTACCCCGGAGGCGATCCCTAAAGACGAGACGATCCCGATTGCCGCATCCCCTAAGATTCTCGCCCTCTCCGTCAGACGCCAGATTCCCACGGAGCTTATCATCACTATGGGAAGAGAAGCGTACAGGGGGTAGACGTTGAGGACGAGCCCCGCCGCCAGGCCGCCGAAGGTCACATGGGCCAGGCCGTCGCCGATTAAGGACAGACGCCTGAGCACCAGGACAACCCCGAGCAGGGAGCAGGCCAGGGCCAAGAATACCCCGGCGAAAAGGGCCTTCTGGATGAAGGCGAAGCCCAAAAATTCCGCCAGGCTCATCCCTCCACCTCCGGGCCGTGCCGGTGGCAGATGATATGCTGGGAGGCGGCGCCGAAAAGGGAGGTCATGGCCTCGGATCGGCAGAAGTCGGCGAAGCTGCCGAAGAAAAGCACCTCCCGGTCGAGATAGAGGAGCTTCCCGGCGTAGCGGCCGATGTTGCCCAGATCATGGGTGACAAGGACGATGGTAACGGGGCGGCTTTCATTGAGTTCCCGCAACAGGCCGAAGAAGCTCTCCCTGGCCTCCGGGTCGAGGGCGGAAGAGGGTTCGTCGAGGATGAGGATCTCCGGGGCTCCGACCAGGGCCCGGGCGATCAGGACCCGCTGCCTTTCTCCGCCGGAGAGTTCCCCGATCAACTTGTCCCGCAAGTCCCCGGCCCCGACCAGGGCCAGGGACTCATCCACCGCCTTTTTCCCCCTTCCCGCGGAAGGTTGCAATCCCAGCGCCACCACCTCCCCTGCGGTGGCCGGGAACGAGGGGTTAAACGAGTCGGTTCTCTGGGGCAGGTAGCCGATCCTCGCCCACTGCCTGAAATCCCTTAAAGGCTCGCCGAAAAGGGTCACCTCGCCCCGGGAGGGGGCGAGGATCCGGAGGATGATCTTAAGAAGGGTCGATTTGCCCGAGCCGTTCGGTCCGACAAGCCCTAGATAGTCGCCCCGCTCGAGGGAAAAGCCGACATTCCTTAAGACCTCCCGGGAATTGTAAGAGAAACCGAGTTCCCTTGCCTGGATTACCGTGTTGGACATAAAAGGCCGATCTGCAGGTTCCTTAGGTTTTCTTCCATAAGGGAGAGGAAACTCACCCCTCTTGAGATATCTTCCTTCGTGACATTGTGGGCCCCGTGGAGCCTGAGGAGGGAGGCGCCGGTTTCCGCCGCCAGGGTCTGGGCGATCCGGGGCTCGAGAAGCTCCTCATGGAAGATATGGCGGATGTTTAGCCCCTTGATCAGTTTGACCAGCCCGGCCAGTTCCCTCGGCCTGGGTTCCGCCTGGGGCGAGAGGGGATAGGCGGCCTGATATTTCAGGTTGTACCTCCTGGCCAGATAGCCGAAGGAGGTATGCCCGCCGCTTACGATAATGGGGGACTTGCAGAGGCGAAGCCCTTCTGTGAACCGGGCATCGAGCTGGGCGAGCCTCTTTTTGTATTCCAGGGCGTTGGCCTGGTAATAGGCGGCGTTTGCCGGGTCTTTGGCGATAAAACCCGCCAGGATCGCCTCGACCATCCGGCCCGCCCGGGCGAAATCCAGCCAGATATGGGGATCAACTCGGTGTTCATGATCTTTCGATTCCTTTTTCCCCTCCCGGTGAACATGAACCGTCCCACCGGCCGGAAGAAGCTCAATTCCCCTGCTGGCATCGATGATAAGGAGTTTTGCCCCGCCTGCCCCTTGGGCGAGCTTGAGGGCCCAGGGTTCCATCTCCCGGTGGGTAAACAGGAAAACATCGGCATCCTGAATCCTCCTGATCTCCCGGGGCCGCGGCTCAAAGCCGTGGGGTTCCACCCCCGGGGGCAGGAGCATGGTCACCTCGGCTCTATCCCCTCCCACGCCGCGGGCGAAGTCATAGAGGGGAAAGATGGTGGCGATAACCCTGAGCCGGTCCCTGGCCGGAGCCTCTTGCCTGTCCTTCTGGCAGGAGGCCAATATCAGGGAAACCGCGATAATGAGCAAGCCCGGCACCCTGAGCCCGCCCAGCTTCCTTCGCCTGCCTTGATTTAGTCCCCCGGCTGCCTCCATGGCTTTCGTCTCCCCGGCCATCCTAGCCCAACGGGCTTAAATGTGCAAGCCGGATCGGCCGGGGCAATCAATAAATATTTGACCTTCTTTTTCAGATCGCATAAATTATGCAAGGAACCGGTTCCCTTAGTCTCTGGATAAACAGGCTGCGAGGTTTTGGTTTATGAATAGTATCGGAATTTGCGTCGGCGCCTCGAGCATCTCGTCGGTAAAGGTGGTGAGGACCGAAAACGGGGAGATTCAGGTCGCCCGGGTTACAGTCAAACCTCACCAGGGCAATCCCCGGCAGGTGTTTCTTAAGATACTAAACGAGATGGAGGCGGACCGGGCGGAACGGATTGCTATAACAGGCCGGAAATTCAGGCATTTCCTGAAAGCCAGCTCTCTTTCCGAGCCGGAGGCGGTGGAGGAGGCCCTGCTCTACTTAAACGGCCGGGGCGAAGCGGTAAGCGCCGTCATCAGCGCCGGGGGCGAGTCGTTTATCGTCTATCCGGTGGGAAGCGACGGGCGGATATCGTCGGTCCAGACGGGAAACAAGTGCGCCTCGGGGACCGGCGAGTTCTTTATTCAGCAGCTCCGCCGGATCGACCTTTCCTTGGACGAGGCCTTTATTCTGGCGGAAGGAGAGAACCCCTACCGGGTCTCCGGCCGGTGCAGCGTCTTTTGCAAGAGCGACTGCACCCATGCCACCAACAAGGGGGTGCCCAAGGGACGGATCGCCGCGGGCCTCTGCGAGATGATGGCCGGCAAGATCCTCGAGATCCTCAAGCAGTTGCCGAAGCGGGACATGTTGATCATCGGCGGGGCCGCCCGGAACCCCCTCATGATCAAGTCCCTCAAGAAAGAGATAGAAAACCTGCAGGTTCCAAAAGAGGCCGCCTATTTCGAGGCCTTCGGGGCCGCCCTCTGGGCCCTGAAACGGGAGACCCTGCCCCTGCCCCCGGTAAAGGATATCTTTAAGGACAAGGTAAGCTCGTTCAGTTTCCTGCCTCCCCTGGAGAGCTTCCGGGAGATGGTCGATTTCAAGACCGTCCCCCGGGGCCTGCCCCGGGAAGGGGACCGGTGCATCCTGGGTCTCGACGTGGGTTCGACGACCACCAAGGCGGTGCTCCTCCGTATTTCCGACGACCGGATTCTACATTCCGTTTATCTCCGCACCGGCGGCGACCCGGTGGGCGCCTCCCGGGCCTGCTACGGAATCCTCCTGGAGAAGCTAGGCCCCCTTGCCGATGACATCCGGATCATCGGTCTCGGGGTGACGGGTTCGGGAAGGCAGATCGCCGGCCTCCACGCCCTGACCGGGGGGATCATAAACGAGATCATCGCCCATGCCACAGGCGCCCTGCACTTCGATAAAACCGTGGACACCATCTTCGAGATCGGCGGACAAGACGCCAAATATACCTTCATCCGAGGCGGGGTGCCATCGGACTATGCGATGAACGATGCCTGCAGCGCCGGGACCGGTTCGTTCCTCGAGGAGGCGGCAAAGGAAACCATGGGGCTTAAGATGGAGGAAATTGCCGCAATCGCCCTGAAAGGCAAAAGACCCCCCAACTTCAACGACCAGTGCGCCGCCTTCATCAGCTCCGACATCAAAAACGCCTTCCACGAAGGCATCTCCCAGGAGGATGTAGTCGCCGGGCTGGTCTATTCGATCTGCCAGAACTACAACAACCGGGTTAAGGGCAACCGGCAGGCGGGCGGAAACATCTTCATGCAGGGCGGGGTCTGTTATAACGCCGCCGTCCCCCTGGCCATGGCGGCCCTCACGGGGCAAAGGATCGTGGTGCCCCCGGATCCCGGCTTGATCGGGGCCTTCGGGGTGGCCCTGGAGATCAAACGAAGGCTGGCAATCGGCCTGCTTGAAGAAAAGAGCTTTTCTCTTGGCGCCCTGCGGGATAGGGAAATTGTCCGGGAATCACCCTTTATCTGCCGCGGCGGCCGGGAAGGATGCGACAGGAAGTGTGAAATCACCCGGATCAGGATCGAAGGAAAGGGCTATCCCTTCGGCGGGGCCTGCAACCGCTGGTACAACGAAAGATTCAACCTCGCGGTAGATGCGGACAGGTTGAACCTGGTAAGGAGACACGAAGAACTCGTGTTCGACAGGTACGCCCGCCTGCCTGAGGGGTTTGTCCTGCCCCCGGCCGCCCGGTCTCTGGGGATCAACAAGTCGTTTTTCACCAATTCCTACTATCCCCTGTTCTTTAATTTTTTCTCCCGTCTCGGCTTTAGGGTCGTCCTGCCCGGGGAGATCGACCCCGCCGGGGTGGATCAGAAGCGGGCGGCCTTCTGCTACCCCGCGGAGATCGCCCACGGGTTCTTCTTAAACCTCCTGGGAGGCAAACCGGATTATATCTTCCTCCCCCAGGTCAAGGGGACTTATGTGGAAAACGGGGCCAGGCACAAGACCGCCTGCCCCATCTCCCAGGGGGAGCCTTACTATCTGAGCCAGACCTTCCGGGATCATCCGGCGCTTACGGAGATTGCCTGCCGGAAGGGGATACTCAGGCCGGCTCTGGACTTCTCCCGGGACCGGGACGAGCTGAAGAAAAAGTTCGTAAGGATCGGTCTTGACCTTTCCCGAAGCCCGGCGGAGGCCCGGGAGGCCTTTGAGGCGGCCTGGGGTGTTTATGAGGAATTCCGGGCCAGACGCAGGGAGCTGGGAAGGGAGTTTCTCGCGGAGCTGGCGCGGGACCCGGATCGTATTGCCGTGGTGATATTCGGCCGCTCGTACAACGCCTATGTCACCGAGGCGAATATGGGGATACCCCAAAAATTCGCCTCCCGGGGGATCGGGGTGATCCCGGTGGATTTTCTTCCCCTCGCCGACGAGGCGATCGACGATACCATGTACTGGTCTTCGGGCCAGATCATCTTGAAGGGGGCCGGTTTCGTCTCCCGGCACCCCCAGCTTTTCGGCTGCTATATCAGCAACTTCTCCTGCGGTCCCGATTCGTTCATCGGGGGTTACTTCCGGGAGAAGATGGGCAGGAAGCCCTTCTTGCTCCTGGAGCTTGATTCCCATGTCGCCGACGCGGGGCTGGAGACCCGGGTCGAGGCCCTGCTTGACATCATCAAAAACTACCGGCAGCTGGAAAAGACAAATCCCGGGATCTTTGCCCTGCCCCCCCGGAAGAAGGCCGCCGGATTCAACTATGAAACCGGCAGGGTCGCTGATTC
>JBBIJM010000116.1:0-6115 GCA_037445955.1 Syntrophobacterales bacterium | reverse complement strand
TTCTATATTTTCCGTAAATTTATTACGTTACGGCACATGTTTCCTCTTGACATGTAATCCGCTCTTTCATATATGCAATCCAATGCCGTAACGTCATTAGAGATTTTGTTAAATCTAAACGAGTTGGGGGTTCTTTCCGATGACTCAAACGGTGCTGGTAACGGGAGGCGCAGGCTACATCGGCAGCCATACCTGCAAGGCCCTCGCCGCTTGCGGATATCTGCCTGTTACCCTGGATAATCTTTCCCGGGGCCGGCGCTGTCTTGTCAGGTGGGGGCCTTTTGTCTCAGGGGACATTGCCGACCCGGCCCTGCTGGATCAGGTATTCCCGGCCTATCGGCCTTGTGCGGTGATCCATTTTGCCGCCTTGGCCTACGTAGGAGAGTCGGTGGAGGAGCCCGGGCTTTACTATCGAAACAATGTGGGAGGCTCCCTGGCCCTCTTGGAGGCCATGAGACGCAACTCCTGCGGGACCATCGTCTTCTCGAGCAGCTGCGCCACCTACGGCATCCCCGGAGAGATTCCCATTCCCGAGGATCACCCCCAGCTTCCCATAAATCCCTACGGCCGGACCAAGCTCATGATGGAGCAGATCATCAAAGACTACAGCCGGGCCTACGGGATCCGGTCGGCCATCTTGCGTTATTTCAACGCCGCCGGGGCGGATCCGCAGGGAGAGACCGGCGAGATACATGATCCGGAAACCCACCTGATTCCCCTGCTGCTTCAGACGGTGCTGGGAGAGCGTCCTTACACCGAGGTTTACGGAACCGACTACGACACCCCTGACGGGACGGCAATCAGGGACTATATCCATGTGACCGATCTGGCCCGGGCCCACCTGCTGGCCCTTGAATACCTGCGGGGATCGGGAGAGAATTTCTGTTTGAACTTAGGCACCGGTGTAGGCCATTCGGTGCTCGAGGTGATCGAGGCGGTGCGGAAGGTGACAGGCAAACCCGTAGCCTATAAAACCGGCGGGAGGCGCCCGGGGGATCCACCGGTTCTGGTCGCCCGGGGTGAACTGGCCTCTTCCCTGCTGGGCTGGAGGCCCCATTACCCCGATCTTGAGGATATTGTCGCTGCCGCCTGGAGGTGGCAGGAAACCCGGGCGGGAAGTCAAGAACCTAAAAGGACATGAAGAATCTGTCGGCCTATTTTATCCTGGGAATGGCCCTTCTTCTTGCAAAAGGGGTTCTCCCGGTTTCTTCGTCGGCCCAGGATCTCCTCGAGGGGACCCAATATACCAAACTCTACCTCCTTGAGATCTCCGGCAAGACGATGGACGAAAACTTCACCGGCGCCCAGGCGCTCCTCTATCTGATGCCGCCGGCGCCGGGGGCGCCCAACCCCTACCAGGTGGTCATAGTGGGATACCCCAAGCGGAATTCCCGAAACAGCTTTTACTGGAATTCCGAATTTACCGAAATGATCTCGGTGGCCAACGATATAACCTGCGAGATCAAAAGGACTTATGTAAAGCCCTCTCCGATCCACTTTATCTTTATGAGCCCGGAACTCCTCCGGGAAGAAATATGCGGAAAGAACGGCCCTGCCCACCCTGATCCAGGCTAGGGCGGGGAAGCTCAAGTTGAAGGTTCATTCCAATTTCGTTTCGGGAACCGTCTGGATGAGCGGATATGACTTCGTCGAGAAGGCCTTCGTTACGTATTCGGCCCGTCTGCACGGCCTGAGGGCGTATAATCTGGAACCCCGGCAGGAACTGAAGAAATGAGCCTCCGGTATGGGATAACATCTTTTCTCCTGACGTTTATCCTCTTGCTCTCCCCGGCCCGGGGGGCCGATCGGGCGGCAAGCTGGCAGGAGGCGGGCTACGGCGGCGGCGGCCGTTTCACGAGCATTGCCGTCCACCCCCAAAACCCCCGGATCGTTTATGCCGCCTCGGATGTGGCGGGGATCTACCGCAGCCGGGACGGCGGCCTGCGTTTCGAGATCACCGGCCTGGGGCTTTTGGGCTTTTCCGTCGCCGATCTTGCCGTCAACCCCCAGCCGCCCCACGAGGTGGCGGCGCTTACCGGCGACGGGCTTTATCTAAGCCTCAATCAGGGGGATAGCTGGCTTAAGGTCTCGGGGGAAGTCAGTTACCCCTCCCGGTTCTTCGGGAGCCGGCTCCTCCTCTTTACCCTCGGTTCCCTGTGGATCGCCACGGATAGTAAAGGGGTTTTCCGGCTGCCCTTAAACAATCTAAAGGCCACCCCGGAGTCCGTCGCCGGTTTGGAAAACGTAAAGATAAACGCCCTGGCCGCGGCCTTCGGGTTTCTCTACGCGGGAACCGACCGGGGGGTTTTCCGGCGGGAGGATCAGGCCTGGAGACGGCAGAATCAGGGACTCGATCCTCAGGCCCTGGAGATCACCGACCTGGCCTCCTGTCGGGATACCCTTTATATCACCGACCTGGCCTCCTCTCGGGACACCCTTTATGTGGTGGAAAAGAAAAAAGGCCTCTACCGCCTGGAGAAGGCCGCAGGTTCTTTTGAACATCGTCCCGTCCGCCTGTCCCCGGCCCCTAAGGGGTACAAAGCCCTGCTCGTTTTGCCCGGCCAGCCGGAGCTGGTCTATCTGGGAAGCCATCCTGAGGACTGGCCTTTTTCCCTCTACCGGTCGCAGGACGGAGGGGCTAACTGGCGGTCCCTGACAAATTTCAAAACCGACCCCGAGGCGCCGGTCAACTGGATCAATACCCTGGCGGGGGTGGAAGAGCTGGCCCTGGCGCCGGGGACACCCCCGGGGATCTTCCTGGCGGACTGGTGGAATCTCTGGCATACTGCAGACGGGGGAAACCTCTGGTCCCAAAGGCATCGGGGACTGCAAAACACCGTGGTAAACGACATCAAGGTGCATCCCGGCAATCCCCGGATGATTTACCTTTGCGCCCACGACAACGGGCTCATGATCTCCGAAGACCGGGGCAAGACCTGGCGGCGGGCGATGAAGGGGGTGGCAGACGGCCATGCCCAGGAGGTGGAGATATCCGCCGTTCCCGCCCGGCTGGTTCTCCTCGTGAATCCCTGGGAGCGCAAGGACCGGGTTTTCCTCTACGAATCCCGGGACTCCGGCGCCACCTGGAAAGACATTGGCTTTGCCCTGCCCCCCCTGGCAAGCCTCCCCAAACGGGGTTATCTGGATGGAACAGCCACAAATGTGGAACTCGATCCCCGCGCCCCGGGAACCATTTACGTGGGCACCAATGGCTTCGGGGTCTATAAGACGACGGACGGCGGGAAGACCTGGTCTCCCGTAAACACCGGACTTGCCACCCCCTACATCAAAGGGCCGGGGGCCCTCCGCATCCATCCGGGGAATCCTGATATCCTCTTTGCCGCCACCTTGGCCGGCGGAGTTTATAAATCTACAAACGGCGGCGGCTCCTGGCAGCGGCTGACATCCGGGGAGAGGTTCTGCTTTGGCCTTGCCATCGATCCCCAAAACCCCTCCCGAATCGCGGCGGGGCAGGCG
This sequence comes from Syntrophobacterales bacterium, assembly GCA_037445955.1. Classification (GTDB taxonomy): domain Bacteria; phylum Desulfobacterota; class Syntrophia; order Syntrophales; family CAMTWB01; genus JBBIJM01. The sequence goes on along the minus strand of JBBIJM010000116.1, from coordinate 2,638 downwards.
GGCCGGACGATCCTCCTGTCGGAGGACGAGGGCCGGAACTGGCGAGAGGTTGAATTGCCCGCGGGTACCTCGCCGCAGCTCGCCGTATACAGCCTGGCCTTTCATCCGGAGCGGCCCGGCGTCGTTCTCGCGGGCAGCCTCCGTTACGATGTAAGGGCCGTCGAGGGCCTCTTCTTGAGTTACGACGGGGCAAATTCCTTCCTCAGGGTGCCACAGGAAATCCCCAAGGTAAACATCAACACCATCGCCTTCGTCCCGGGATTGCCCCTTACCGCCTATCTCTGCCCCTGCCCTGACTAGAAGAAGCTAAAACCTATGAGCGAGGTTTCGCGGATTACAAACATCGAGATAAGGCAATTCCGGGGGAAGGCCGGTCTCCTTGCCCTCCGCCCGTCCTGGGAGAGGATCGTCGCCGGGATGACCCGCCCCTGTTTCTGGCATCTCTGGGGCTTCCACTTTGCCTATCTTTCCTGTCTGGCCCCGGAGCCGGAAGATCTTCTCTTCTTTCTTTTTGAGCAGGAAAACTCGCCCCTGGCCATTTTCCCCCTGGCCTGCGGGACGGCCGGAAGAGGCGGCCTGAAATTGAAATCGCTCTCCCTGCCCGCCCATGATCATCTGCCGATCGCAGATATCATCCTGGGCCCCGGGGCGATAGAGCTCCCTCTATTCGATCTGTTTGAGGATCATTTGAAGAAGATGGGATATGGCTGGGACGTGCTGATCCTCCCCAACCTGCTTGCCGATTCGGCGGCGCATAAAATATTAAGCCTGTCTCGATGCCGGAGGCTCCTTTCCCGGCCCGAAGGGGGCTGCGATTACAGCGAGACCACGATCCCCTACGAATCCTTCATCGCCGGCCTCTCCCATAATGCCAGGAGGAACCTGAAACGGGCCCGGAAGCGCCTTTCGGAACTTCCCGCTCTAACCGTGTCTTTCGCCCGGGAAGGCCCGCCGCTGGAAGAAAATTTTCAGATGTTCCTCGAGGTGGAGGCCTCCGGCTGGAAGGGGGAAGGAGGGAGCGGCACCGCCATCAAACTGCATCCGGGGCTTACCTCGTTTTACCGGGAACTGATCCGGGAGCTTGCCCCGGCCAAGCAGCTTATGATAGCCGTTCTCAAGGCCGGGGAAAAGGCTATCGCCGCCCAATTCTACCTTCTTGCCGGCGGCGTCGCCTACATGCTGAAAATCGGCTACGACGAGGCGTTCAACCGGTATGCGCCGGGGAAGGTGCTCGTTGATCTGGTGCTTAAAAGCTGTATCGAGGACCCTGCTTTAGACAGCCTCAATTATGTCACCGACACCCCCTGGCACCAGGACTGGAACCCGAAGACCATCGGAAAATCCACCTGTTGGCTCTTTAACGCCTCTTTTTTCGGGATATCCCTCTATTGGCTCTGGAAACTCTATCGAATAATGAAGCCCCTCCTGCCCGCCTCCCTTAAGGGAAGGATCGGTTTTAAAACCGGCGCCCCTCCTGCCCGCCTCCCTTAAGGGAAGGATCGGTTTTAAAACCGGCTATGAGCCAAAGGTGAATCGGGATGAGGAAACTTGAGCCCTCCCATAAGGCAGGAGGCGGCCGCCGGTGAAGATAGAAATCATCGATCCGCTGATTAATCTCAGTAAGACCCGGGAAATCTGGGAAGCACTCGAAGCCCGGAGCGATTCCTCCTTTTTCCTCTCCTGGGGCTGGATGGAAAACTGGCTGGCCTGCACGGAAAAACAGGACAGCCCGGATCTTGTCGTATTTTTTAAAGACAACCGGCCTTACGCCGCCTTCTTCCTGGGGAAAAGGACGCTGGGGGCAAGGTTGTTTCCTCATTTTACAGGCAGCCGTAAGATAGCCACCTTTGGCGCGTACTGCGGCCGGTATCTCATAAGAAGACGGGGCCGGTTTCTAAACGCTACGGGAGACCCCCATCTGGACCGGATCCATATCGAATACAACGGTTTTCTCTCAGCCAGACGGGATCCGGCCCTGTGGGCGGAAATAATCAATCACCTCCCCGGCGACTGGGAGGAACTCCATCTCCCGGGGATCGAGGCGGCGATCCTCGAGGACCGATTGTTCCTTAACAATCTCCCGTTTTCGCTCGTCATAGATCATGATACCTTGTCCCCGTTTGTAGATCTGGATATGATCCGGGCTTGCGGCGGGGATTATCTTTCCCTGCTTTCCCGAAACACCCGGGGACAGATCAACAAGGCCTACCGTCTCTGGGAAGAGGCCGGACCGGTGGAGCTGGAAGCGGCGGGAAATCTGGAGCAGGGGCTTGCGATCTTTGATGAGCTTGTCTCCCTTCATGAGGCGACCTGGCGGAAACGGGCTCGGGGCGGGGCCTTTTCGTCTCCCTACCTCTACGGTTTTCACCGGCGTTTGATTGAAAAACGCTTTCCCCATGAGGAGATCCAACTGCTGAGGATCCTGGTTGCAGGCAAGACCGTAGGCTGCCTTTATAATTTCCTCTACAGGGAAAAGGTATATTTCTACCAGGGCGGCTTTAACTATCCCGGAGAAGGAAAACTGAAACCGGGCCTCCTTGCCCATGTCGAGGCCATCCGGTATAATCTGGCCCGGGGAAACAAGACTTATGATTTTCTGGGCGGGGCGGAACGCTACAAGCAAAGCCTGGCAACGAGT
>JBBIJM010000115.1:0-6223 GCA_037445955.1 Syntrophobacterales bacterium | reverse complement strand
AGAACGATTCCATGCTGACGAGATCCTTAGGGATCCCCTGAAAGAGGTTGATGATCGAGGTGGCCAGAACCAGGTCCTGAAGCTGCTTTAAACCGATTACGACGAGGGCCTGGGAGACCGTTTCGATCCGGCGGGGAAATCCGTAGAAGGCGCTGTTGACCAGTTTGAGCAGTCTTACCGTCAATCCCGGGTCCCGGCCTACGATCTTGCCGACATCGGTCATCGAGGAGGCGGATCGGTTGATCGTCTCCTCGATCCGGTAATAGATCATCGGCAGGGAGGGGATACTCCCATAGCCCTGTAAAAGGTCTTTAGGCTCGACAACCAACGCTCCCCTCCTTCACCTGCTCGAGCCGATCCTGGAGAACGAGGCGGATAAGTTCCCTGAGCAGGGGATGGGCCGGATCGTTGTTGCAAAACAGGTCCGCCACCTCTTTATTTATCTTTTGGATCAGCTCCGGGTCAATCTCCGGGGCGCCGGGCGCCGGGACGGGCGCCTGGTCTCCCTCAATCGAAGCGGCCGCGATGCCCCACATCCTGAAGATTCTCAGATGCTTCTCCGTCACCAGGGCGCCTTCGGCCAGAAGCACCCGGCCGCTTCGGTCCCTGACCGCTTCGGATAAGATCATCCCCGGTTTTATCGCCTCCAGCGAAACGACTCCCATAGGATAGATGTACTCCTCCATCGTGTAACTGACCACGCAAACAGCTTATCGGCAGGTCCTGCCTTTTTCTTGAGGGCAATCAGGGCGGGGCCGTGAAAATAACGGTAGTTTCGGGGACAGTCTATCTGAGAGCTTTGAATAAGGTCATATCGAGGGGGGCAGGCGACGAGAAATCTTAAGGCCCTCGAGTTGTTGAAGATTTCTCCCTGCGGTCGAGGAGTAACTTTTGAAGTCAGTCAAGAAGGACGGTAAGGGAATTAAGTATACTATCCCCGTAATTCTTCCCTGATTTTCTCCGCGAGCTCCCTCATGGCCACGGGCTTCTGGAGGATGGGGACATCGAAGCTCCTGCTGAATTTCCTCCGGACGATCTCTTCGCTGTAGCCGGAGAGCAATAGACAGGGCAGACCGGGAGAGGAAACGCTTATCATTTCGTAAACCTGGGGGCCGTTTAGTTTCGGCATCACCGCATCCAGGACGGCCAGGGCGATCCTTTCCCGGTGGGCCGAGAAAAGAGCGAGGGCCTCCTCCCCGTCGCAGGCGACAAGGACCCGGTAGCCCAGCCCTTCCAGGAAATGCCGGAAGAGCTCCCGGATCTCGCCGTCGTCTTCGGCGATAAGGAGAGTCTCGGTCCCCCGGGGGAGGTCTTTGGAAAATGCCGCGGGAATGTCCTTATGACAGTCTTCCTGGCAGGCGGGGAAGTAGAGATCGAAGCGGGTTCCCTGGCCCGGCTCGCTTGAGACGAAGATATGGCCCTTGTTCTGTTTCACCATGCTGTAAACCACCGCGAGCCCCAGCCCGATCCCTTTCTCCCGGGTGGTGAAGAAGGGTTTGAAGATGCTGGCGATGGTCTCCTGATCCATTCCCAAGCCCGTATCCATGAAGGTAATATTAACATATTCACCGGGGATTACAAAGGGGTAGGTCCGGGTGAATTGTTCTTCGAGGAGGGTATTGCTCGTTTGAATGGTCATGATCCCCCCCCGGGGCATCGCCTCCCTCGCGTTTACGATCAGGTTCATCAGGATCTGATCTATCGCCGCGGGATCCGCAAAAACCGGTTTTACGCCCGGCCGGAACTCCAGCCGCAACTCGATATCTTCGCCGATCAGCCGGGAGAACATCCGGGAAAGGTTGCCGATCAGATCGGAGACATTGAGCGCCTTCGGGTTCAATATCCGCCGGTGACCGAAGGCCAGAAGCTGCCTGGTGAGGCCGGAGGCCTTTTGAGTCGCCTCCTCGATCTTTATCAGGTGGTCGTAGAGGGGATGGGAGGGATCGAGTTTCATCAGGCCGATCTCGATGGTTCCCTGGATGACCGTCAGGAGGTTGTTGAAATCATGGGCCACCCCCCCGGCCAGCATGCCGATGGCCTCCATCTTCTGGGCCTGGAGGAGTTCTTCCTCCAGGATCCTGTTTTCCGTAATGTCCCTAAGGAACGCCCGATAGCCAACCACCTCCCCTTGCCGGTTGGCAATTGCCTTGGCGTCTAAAAGAACAAATATCCGCCCTTCGTTTTTCCGCAGGGACAGTTCCAGATCGGACACAGAACCCTGTTTTTCCATGAGACCCCTGATTTTTTCCCTCTCCCGGACGGGAAAAAGAACCTTTTGCCCGAGGTGTTTGAGGAGCTCCTCTTTGGATTGGTGACCCAAGAGTCTGACCCCGGCCTGGTTGATATCCAGAATCCTGCCGTCCAGGGTGGAAATTATAAAGGCAACGGGCAATTCCTCGATCAGGCTTCGATACTTCTCCTCCGAGGCCCTGAGCATTTCCTCTTTTTCCGCGGCCAGCCTATCCTGATCGGTCATCGGAAATCCTTTTGCTCAAAACTGTAATGCAAAAAAGCGGCCTCTTCAAGGCAATTATTGGGACAATCCGCCAAGCGATCGGGATATGATGTTTAAAATATTGGCAAAATCGAGGGGCTTGGAGACGATGAAATCAACGCCGCTTTCCCGTTCCTTCTCTTCGTCCATCTCCATGCCCCATCCGGTGATCATCCCGACGGGGGTTTTCACGTTGAGCTGCTTGATGGCCTTACAGACCTCCCAGCCGGAGAGGCTGGGCATCCCCAGGTCCGTGAGAACAACGTCGTGCCTCTTCTCTGCAAACAGCCTCAACCCCTCTTCCCCGTCGCAGGCGGTATCGACCTGGTAGTTGAACAGGGAGAGCCCGTGGACCATCATCTTCCTTATCTCCTCCTCGTCGTCGATCACCAGGATCCTCGCCCCTTCGTGTTTCCTGACCGCCGGCGCGGGCCCCTCGTCTTTCTCCCGGCGGCTCGGCTTAAGGTAGACGGTAAAGGTTGCGCCTTTGCCGGCCTCGCTTTCCACCCCGATCCGGCCGGCGGACCTTTTAATGATCCCGTGGGCCATGCTCAACCCCAGGCCGGTATTGGTATAGGGTCTGGTGGTGAAGAAGGGTTCGAAAATCTTCTTTTTTACCTCTTCCGACATGCCGCACCCGGTATCGGATACTTCAAGACAGACCAGGCCGTCCCTCTCGAAGGTGCCGATCTCTATCCTTCCCCCTTCGGGCATCGCCTCGACGGCATTGACGATCAGGTTTCCGATTACCCCTTTGAGCTCCCCGTCGTTCCCCTCCGCCGGAGGAACCGTCTCCAGGCGGGTGGTGAGGTCGATGGTTATCCCTTTGGCCCGGGCTTCATCTTGCCATTTTGGGGCGGCGTTCTTGATCGCTTCCCGGGCGACGGCGTTTAGGTCTACCGGGTGCAGCTCCGCCCGCAGCTTGTTTTTAGTGAATTCCTGGAGGCGGCGGACGGTCTCGGCGGCGTCCTTGGCTGTTCGTTCGATCACCTTGAGGGACGCCACCTTGTCCTTGTCCTGGGTGGTCAGCAGCAAAAGCTGGGTATTGCCGAGGATTATGTACAGGGCGTTATTGAAATCATGGGCCACCCCGCTTGCCAGCGTTCCCAGGGCCCGGAGCTTCTCAGTCTGGGCGAGTTGCTCCTCCATTTTTTTTCGTTCGGTAATGTCTTTGAGAAAGGCGATTTCGTTTAAGTTCCCGCCGTGATCCCGGATGAAGGCGGAGCTTACCTCCACGTTCCGGACTTCTCCCTTGTCCGTCAGGAGATTGATCTCGTAGCGGTCAGCTGTCTTAAGGCCGTTTTTCCGATTGAGGTATCTCTCGATCAAAAACTCCCGGCTTTTCTCATCGAGGAACTCAAGCAGGTCCGCCCCGGCGAGATCTTCTTTCTGGACAGCCAGAAGAGAGGCCATCCGGTCGTTGACGTAGATCAGGCGAAAATCTTCTCCGATCACGCAAACGCCGTCGAGGGCGCTTTCCACCACCGCCCGGTACCGCTGCTCGGACCGGGCGTTCTCGATGATCCTGGCCAGATGGGAGGCGGCCTTTTCCAGGAGTAACCGGTCTTCCCGGGAGAAGACCCCGGCGGATTCCCTCCGGGCGAAGAGGGAGCCTGCAGTCTTTCCCTCCGCCTCGAGGGGGATCAAGATCCCGGCGGCGTTCTCCCCTGTCTCTTCGCTTAAGGAAGCGGACGGAGGAGAGGAGGCCTGCCCCCGGCCACCGGTCTCGTCGCAGAGGAACACCTTCAGTTCGTCGAGGTGAAAGAACCGGATGAGGTTCCCGGTGATCTCGTCTAAGGCCTCCTCCAGGCTGGCTGCCGAACCCGCGCTCTGGCTTAGTTCGTGAAGGATGGTCAGTTCGTCAAGCTGCCTTTTGGTTTCCCTGTAGAGGGCAAAGATGGCCGGCTCATCGCAATAGCCTTCTTCGATTTTGCTTACGATCTCTTCCACTGGCCTCCGGGAAACAGACAGATTCTACCGGTCTTTTAGCATTTTATGTACCAAAGGTGGAAGGGATATTTTGGACAGCGCAAGAATTGGATATCAAAGAAGATTTATATTGAGGCCCGTGGCCTGGGCGCGATTTCCAAAATACCGGGAGAGCCTGGAAGAAGCGCTGATCTTGTCGGTCCGGCCATAGGGATGAATCTTGAATCAGGGCGTAAGCATTAAGATTTCTCGTCGCTTACGCCCCTTAAAACGACATTATGCAAAGCCCTCGCTCATGTCAAATATTTGGCTTAGTTCCGTCAATTTCTCCGGAAGGCCTCGCTCCATTTCGCCGCCTGAAGATAGAGGCCGCTTAGCTCTTCCTCGTTGATCCCAAGCCCCGAGGCGGCCCGGGAGAGGTCTTCCCAAAGCCCATTTTCCCAGAGGAGAACCATTTCATAGACCTCTCCCAGAGGGTTCTTCCCCCCGGTCAGGGCCTCCTTGATATCGCAGGCGACGGGAAGCCCGGCGAGGATTTCATCCAGGGGGCGATCCAGAAGGGCGTCGAGCCGGGAGAACAAGCCCAACATAAAAAGGTCTTCCGACCGGGGTCTCAAGCCTGAAAGCCCCGCCAGGGATTCACAGAGCCGCGCCCGGAGGATCGAATTGATGAGAAGTTCCTCGGGTTTGTCTTCGCCTAAAGCGGCCATTGTCACCAGGGTGACCCACTTCTTGACCTCGTCCTCCCCCAGGAGGAGCAGGGCCTGTTTTAAAGAGGCGATCTTTTTTTTAAACCCGAAGAAGGCGGAGTTGATATAGGTAAGCAGCTTAAACGACAGGGAGACCTCCCGCTTGATTATCTCCGAGAGCCTTCCGAAATCGATTTCCGGCCGGTGGATCTCTTCAAGCACCCTCAGGTAGTGAAACTTAACTCCGGGGATGTCCCGGCCCGCAAGGATCTGGGGTTTGCCGAAAAAATATCCCTGGAAGTAACGGTAGCCGTCTTCTCCCGCGCAGGCGAACATCTCCTGAGTTTCCACCTTTTCCGCCAGGAGCCTGATCCCCCGGGGGGCGAATTCCCGGGCCAGCTCCCGGCGGTAGCCCCGGTCGGTCTGCAGGCAATCGACCTTGATTATGTCGGCCAACCTTGTCAGGGGCCGAAACTCCTCCGCCCAGACAAAATCGTCCAGGGCAAGCAGGTAGCCTGCGCTCTTCAGCCTTTGGCAGGCCGCGATGACCTCTTCGTCCGGGACCACGTTTTCCAGAATCTCAACTACGATCCTGTCTTTCGGGAGGAGAAGGAGCATGTCCAAAACCAGCACTTTTCTGGTGACATTGAGGAAGGCCCTTTTCCCTCCCGTCAGGGACTCGATGTCCAGGAGAAAGAAGCTGTCCGCCATCACCTTGGCTGTAGCCCGGTCCGGGTCGGAACTCGTGAACCAATTGTCGAGCCCGCTCCGGAAGAGGAGTTCGTAGCCGTAAACCCTCCGATTGGGATCAAAAACAGGCTGTCTGGCGATGAACGCCTCCACTTATAACCCCCGACTCAATAATCCCGAAGGGAAGCCGGTCCTTCTCAATGGATTCTCTGGTCAATTTCAAAGATACCGTGAATATCCAGGATGAGCCCGGCCCGGCCGTCCCCCATGATGGTCGCGCCGGCCACCCCCTTTACCTCCTTGAGCATATTCCCCAGATTTTTGATAACCACCTCTTGCTTGCCGATCAGGTCATCCACCATCAGGCATTTCTGGGCCCCCTCGTTTTCCACGACAATCACCAGGGTTTCCCAAGGGGGCT
>JBBIJM010000114.1:0-6408 GCA_037445955.1 Syntrophobacterales bacterium | reverse complement strand
GCCATAGCCGGCAAGGCCCGGGGCGGCCCCGCGAAGGTAGCGGTAATCTCGAGCGCCTTCTTCGGCACGATTTCCGGCAGCGCCGTGGCCAATGTGGTCGGGACGGGCACCTATACGATCCCCCTCATGAAGAGAACCGGCTACTCTCCCAAATTCTCCGGGGCCGTCGAGGCGGTGGCCTCAAGCGGCGGCCAGTTGACGCCGCCGGTCATGGGGGCGGCGGCCTTCGTCATTTCCGAAATGACCGGGATCAGCTACATCAAGATTTGCCTCGCCGCCATCATCCCGAGTTTCCTCTACTACATATCCATCTTCTATGCCGTCGATTTCGAGGCCCGCAGAACCGGATTGAGGGGTCTTCCCGCCCACGAGGTGCCGCCGGTCTGGCAAACCTTAAAGACCCAGGGATACCTCGCCTTATCCGCCCTGGTTTTGGTCTATTTCCTGGCGATAAGGTACACCTCTCCCCAATTTGCCGCCTTCTGGGCGATCGTCTCGGCAATCATCTTAAGTTCGATAAAAGCCGAAACCCGGCTAAATCCACGAAGTTTCGCCAAAGCCCTCGAAAGTGGCGCGAAAAGCTCTCTGAGCGTAGTTGCCGCCTGCGCCTCGGCGGGTATCGTCGTAGGGGTAGTAACCTTGACAGGCCTGGGCCTGAAATTCTCGAGCGCCGTCATCGAGCTCGCCCAGGGCAACCTCTACCTTACCATGTTATTCACCATGGTGGCCTCCCTGATCCTGGGGATGGGTCTCCCTACAACGGCAGCGTATATCATCTGCTCGATCCTGGCGGTCCCCGCCCTCATCAATTTAGGGGTCCAGCCGCTGGCGGCGCATCTTTTCGTTTTTTACTACGCCATCCTCTCGGCTATCACCCCTCCGGTGGCGCTCGCGGCGTTTGCCGCGGCGGGGATAGCCAAAAGCGACGCGATGGCCACCGGGGTCACGGCGGTCCGGATCGGTTTTGCCAAGTTCGTGATCCCCTTCATGTTCGTCTTCAGCCCGGCCCTGCTCATGCAGGGGGAGGTGCTGGAGATCCTCTGGGTCCTCTTCACCGCCTCCGCCGGGGTGATTCTCCTTTCCTGCGCCACCATCGGGTGGCTCATCACCCAGGCCAAACCGTGGGAAAGGGTTCTCCTTTTTGTCTCCGCCATCCTTTTGGTTGAACCTAAACTCCTGACCGATCTGATCTCCCTTGGCCTGTTTCTGCCGGTATTGGCAAGTCAGATGAGGAGGCGCTGATCAAATGGAAAGCTTTGAATAATGTCATTTTTTGGCAGGTCAAATTACCCTGAAGTTGTTGTTTGACAATCAACGGCGGTTAATGTATGCAGTGGCCCATTAAGGTCATTCCCAGCAACCCCGCCTCTTAGGGATTGGGTATGAGACAACTTGCTCTTTTATCGTTGTTGCGCGATTTCTCACTTCGTTCGAAATGACGACAAGATTTATCCCTTCGCTGAAATGACAAAAGGAGAAGGTCGAAACGACTTGCGGTTTTTCGAAGCTACCGGCCTCCTGGCTGATCGTAAGGGGATGAACCATGGAAAAAGACTATCTCGAGATTCTGCTGGAAGATATCCGGGGCAAATTTGATCTGGTACTGGAAGGTCACGATCTTTTGCGCAAGGAGATCCGAGATACCCGGGAAGAGTTGTGCGAAAAGATCGAGTTTCTCGACTTCAAGATCGACGCCGTCCATGACAAGCTCGACCGGAAGATCGACGCCGTCCATGACAAGCTCGACCGGAAGATCGACGCCTTCCACGACAAGCTCGACCAGAAGATCGACGCCGTCGGCGCTGAACTGGGCAGGAAAATAGACGCCGTCGCCGCCGATCTGGCGGCCCATCGGGCCGATACGGAAGCGCACCCGCTGCTCTTTTCGGTGCAGGAGAAGTAAAATATGCGACCTTCAGGCCAAATCGTGTCAAGTTCCATATTTCATTCCCTGCTCGACAGGGCCCCGGGCTCGATATGCCGGAAGCAGGTGTTTTGAGCAAGTTTCGCCTTTAGGCGTTTGTAAAAAAGCAAACGATTTTTCCGTTGCCCACAAACCAAAAAAAGGAGGTCATTTATGAAACGAGCAGTTGCCCTATTTACTTTTTTTCTTTTCTTCCTCGGTGTTTCGATGGTTACGACCGTCTTGGCCCAGGAAAAGAAGGCCCCTCCCAAACCGAAGGCCTTTCAGTATGACGACAAGATCGGGGTGGTGAAGATCAAAAAAGGACAACCGGTTCATATCGCCTACTGGCTGGTAGTGGCCGGCCCCAACGCCTCGCTGGGGGAGGATTCCAGACGGGGCGTCGAACTTGCCATCGAAGACAAGGGGGGCAAGATCTTAGGCTTCCCGATAAAGCTGACCGGTCAGGATACCGGCTGTAACGCCGAAGGCGGGATGGCGGCATCAACGAAACTTGCCTCCGATCCGACGATTCTGGCCGCCGTGGGCTCCACCTGTTCGAGCGAAGCCCGGCCCGGGGCGCCGATCCTCTGGAAGGCCGGGATCACCACGGTTTCCCCTTCCAACACCGCTCCCTTTTTGACCGATGCCAAACGGGGACCGGAATATGACGGTTATATGAGGACCGCCCATAACGACAAGGTTCAGGGGGCGGTTTCGGCGGAATTCGCCATCAAACAGCTCAAGGTCAAAACCGCCGCTACCATTCACGACGGAAGCCCCTACGCAGAACAGCTCCAGGGGGTCTTCGCCGAAACCTTCAAGAAGTTAGGCGGCACCATCACCGCCCAGGAGGCAATCTCGCCGACCGATACGGACATGAGGCCGATGCTCACCAAGATCGCCATCGGCAAGCCCGATATCATCTACTTCCCGATCTTTATCGCCGCCGGTGGCCATATCACAAGGCAGGCCCGGGAAGTCTCCGGCCTGGAGAAAACCATCCTGATGAGCGCCGACGGCACCTTTTCGACGGATTTCTACAAGGCCGCGGGAGAACGGGCCATCGGGATGTATCACTCAAGCCCGGACAAAACCGCCTTCGGGGAGAAATATTCCAAAGATTTCCTCCCGAGACACGAGAGGAAATACGGCACGAAACCCATTGCCCCCTACCACGCCCACGCCTATGACGCGGCGATGATCATCATGGCGGCCATCGAAAAGGTGGCGAAAAAGGCCCCGGACGGAACGTTGCATGTGGGCAGACAGAAGCTCCGCGACGCCCTGTTTGCCACGAAGGACTTCAAGGGCATCACCGGCAATCTCACCTGCGGTGCTACCGGCGACTGCGCCGATCCCCGCATCGCCGTTTACCTGACTACCGACGACAACATCAAGAAACTGGCCATGCCGGATAAGCCTTTCTGGAAACCTTATTGATGATCGAGAGAGCCGGACGGATTCCGTCCGGCTCTTTTTTTGCAAGACTGCTTGACATCTTAATTTCAGGAGCAACGTATGCTTAAGAACTGGCGGGAACGGGTAACCACGACGGACATCATCATGTGGCTCATCGGAGGGACCCTGCTTTTAATGATCATCATCGGATCCGTCGCCACCATCTCCGCCGGCCGCTATACCGCCAAACACTGGCTTGATTTCATCGTCTTCGGCCTCGCCCAGGGAAGCATCTACGCCCTGATAGCGATGGGTTACACCATGGTTTACGGCGTCTTGAGGATGATCAATTTTGCCCACAGTGAAGTCTTTATGAGCGGACCTTATACGGCCTACTTTGTCGCCGCCTTCCTCTACGGTTCCGGGTACCTGGAAAGTCACCCCATCTTCAGCCTGTTCATCGTGCTTCTTTTTTCCATGGGGACCTCGACGGCAATCGCCATTCTTCTGGAGCGGATCGCCTATCGGCCGCTCCGCCAGGCCCCCCGGCTGGTTCCCCTCATTACCGCCATCGGGGCCTCCTTCTTTCTCCAATATACCTTTCGCGGTCTATACGGCTCCGGTTTTCAGGCCTACCCGATAGTCAACATCCTCGAAGGACATTTTATTATCGGCGGCTTCAGGATCTTGAGGATCCAGCTCGTCTCTATCTTAGCTTCAGGGCTGCTTATGGCGGCCCTCTTTGCCTTCATTCAACGGACCAGGATCGGAAAGGCCATTCGGGCCGTATCGGAAGATAAGGAAACCTCGGCCCTGATGGGGATCAACGTGGACCGGATGATCGTGACCACCTTTGCCATCGGCGGCCTGGCCGCCGGCGCCGCCGGGCTTCTCTACGCCCTCATGTTCAAACAGGTACACTTTTTCATGGGATTCATCCCCGGGATCAAGGCCTTTACCGCGGCGGTTTTAGGCGGGATCGGCAACATCCCCGGGGCCATGCTGGGGGGGATCTTTCTGGGACTGATAGAATCGGTGGGCCCCAGCCTCTTCCTGGACGGACTGGGGATAATCGCCCCGTATCAGTTGAAAGACGCCATCGCCTTCACCATGCTGGTGCTCATTCTCATATTCCGGCCCACGGGCATCCTGGGCGAGAGACTCGCCGTGAAGAAGGCCTGATGATCAAGATGATAGAGTCTATTTAACATATGGATTTGATATGAAACAAGCATTTAAGCTAGGATTATTGGGGGGGGTCGTCCAGATTCTCGTATCCCTGGTAGGCATGGTCATGGCCTTCACCCATCGGGAGATAGTGAGCGAGACCATCTCCCTGGGCCATGCCCTGGTGCTCTTGGTGACCTTTTTTTTCTGTCACCAGACGGTAACGAGGAGCAACTTCCCCAAGCGGGAGGATATCCTGGTTGCAAGCCTGGTGACAGGGTTGACCATGGCGGCCTGTCTTTCTCTATTGGTTTTGCTAGGCGAGCTTGTAAACTTAAGAAAGGTCTTCATCAACGCCTCCCCGGCCCTTTACTCCTTTTTAACCTTCGACCGGGGGCTGGAAGCGGGGATCCCCCTTCTCCTCTTCTCCGGCATCCTCACCGGGGCCTTGACGGCATTTTTCCACCGCCTGCCGGCAATGGTTCGCAGACTTCTTTTGATCCCTCTTGCGGCGGTGCTGGTCGCCGGGATCCTCCAGGATCTGCTCCGGGGCATTTTCGCCGCCTGGGGGCCCCTTGCCGAAATCAACGAATGGCTCTTTACGGCCAACGGAATGACCATCCCGGGCACGATATTTATCTTCCTGCTGGTGGCCGCCCTGCTCTATCTCTGGGACATAGCCAGATCCCCCGTTGCCGGAGGCTACAGTCGCCTTCCCGTTAAGACTAAAAAGTCCCTTGCCTGGACGGGTTATTTCCTTCTCTTTTCGATTTTACTTATCCTGCCTAAGCTCCTTGGTCTCTTCTTGAGCGAGGTGCTCACGATCGTCGGGCTTTTTATACTGCTGGGGCTGGGCCTCAACATCGTAGTGGGTTTTGCCGGTCTTCTGGACCTGGGCTACGTAGCCTTCTTCGCCATCGGCGCTTACACCATGGCGGTGCTTACCTCGCCTGAGCTCGGTTTCTTCAATCTGAACTTCTGGCAGGCCCTTCCCTTTGCCGTCCTGATGGGCGTCATCTGGGGGGTGCTTTTGGGAATTCCGGTGTTGAAGATGCGCGGGGACTACCTGGCCATTGCCACCTTAGGCTTCGGGGAGATCATCCGCATCCTGGTCCTCTCCGATTTTCTCCGTCCCTGGCTGGGCGGGGCCCAGGGAATTGCCAGGATCCCCCGGGCAGAGATCGGAGGATTCCAATTCGGAGGGCCTCAGGAGATATACTACCTGATCTTGGCGGGCTGCCTGCTTGTGGGCTTCATCTCTTTCCGTCTGCGGGATTCCCGCCTGGGACGCGCCTGGATGGCGGTACGGGAGGATGAGGACGTGGCCCAGGCGATGGGGATAAATCTCGTCGCAACCAAGCTTTTAGCCTTTGCCACCGGGGCGGCATTCTCCGCCATCAGCGGGGCGATCTTTGCAAGCAAGCTCGGTTCGGTCTATCCGCACAGTTTCGACGTCATGATCTCGATTAACATCCTGTGCGTAATTATCGTAGGCGGGATGGGCAGCATCCCCGGGGTAATCGTCGGCGCCGCCGCCCTTATCGGCCTGCCGGAACTCCTCAGGGAATTTGCCGAATACCGCTTTCTCATCTACGGGGCGGTACTGGTGGCCATGATGATCTACCGCCCCGCCGGGCTCTGGCCGGAAAAGGTCCACGAGCGGGAGCTCCACTTTATCGAAGACGGCAGGGATGAAGCCCTGGAAAAAACATGAAGGAATTTGACGGAGAACCTATGGGGTTACTTACAACAAAAGGGGCAACCAAGCGCTTCGGCGGGCTTGTCGCCCTGGACAGCTTGGACATTGACGTTAAAGAACAGGCCATCCACAGCGTGATCGGACCGAACGGGGCGGGAAAGACGACCCTCTTTAACTGCGTCACCGGCTTCTACCAGATCGAAGAGGGAAAGATCTCCTTTGACGGTCACTCCCTGGT
>JBBIJM010000113.1:0-6473 GCA_037445955.1 Syntrophobacterales bacterium | reverse complement strand
CAACGGCCATCGGGCCCTGGAAATCTTTGCCGCCCCCTATTTTTTCTTCAACGCCCCGTACATTATGAAGGACTTCGATCACTTTATGAGGGTTTGGAACGGCCCCCTGGGTAAGCGGGCCATTGACGAGGTGGAAAAGAACGGCGACGTTAAGTATCTGGGCATAGTTTATCGCGGCCTGCGCCAGACTACCTCCAAGAAACCCCTTTACACCCCCGCGGACGTATATGGATTGAAGCTCAGGCTCCCCACGGTCAAGACCTGGATCGCCGTCTGGAAGGAGATGGACGCGAGTCCCATTCCCATTCCGCTTCCGGATCTGTTCAAATCGCTGAGAGAAGGGACGGCCGACGCCTCCGAAGGGGATCTTACCCAGATAACCTCGTTTAGACTCGACGAGGTGCAGACCCATCTCACCATCACCAATCATCTCGTTCAGACCGGGGGGATGATGATCAACAGCAAGTTCTTAAACGGACTTTCCCGGGACGATCAGAGGCTGGTTATCGCCGCGACGAAAGAGGCCTCGGAGTGGGCCACGGACAAGCTGAAGAGAGGGGAGTTGCAGTCCCTTATCGAATTGCAGCGCAAGGGGATGCAGATTGTGATCCCGGACGCCGATCTTTTCCGGGAGAAGGCCAAACCGGCGGTTGAGGACCTCTTCCGCACCACCTGGACCGTGACCACCTGGGCGGAGGTCCTGGCCCAGTAGATTTTATAGGCAAAAGGAAGTTTATGGGGAGGGGGTACGCCCCCTCCCTAAATGTCATTTTATTGAATATTTTCTGGTTCGGAGAGACTTGCATGACAGCAGCGGGGGAGATCAAAGAGAAGGAACGCAGGGTAAGGGAATTTCTTAAGACCAGGGGGCTGGATGCCCTTTTGCTTAAGCGCCAGGCTAATTTCGCCTGGCTGACCGGAGGCGGCCTCAACGTCGTCGGCATCACCACGGAGATTGGGGTGGCGAGCCTCCTCATCACGGAGCGGGAGAAATTTGTGATCACGAGCAACATCGAGGCCCCGCGGATGAGGGAGGAGGAGGCCCTCGAGGCCCAGGGCTACCAGGTCAAGTCCCATCCCTGGTATGAAGACCGGGAGGCGGCCATGGTCCGGGAGCTGGCGGGAGAGGGAAAGATCGGCAGCGACGTTCCCTTCCCCGAGGCGGTGGTCGTAGCTGAGGAGATAGCCCGGCTCCGGTACTCTCTGACCCCGGAGGAGGTTGCCAGATACCGGTGGCTGGGAGAGACGGTTTCTCTGGCCCTGGAGAAGACCATGATCGATGTGAACCCCGGGGAAAAGGAATCGGCGGTAATCGGCAGGCTCTGCGAGAACCTGTGGCAAGACCGGATCGACCCCATGGGGATGATGGGAGCCGCGGACGACCGGATCTCCCGTTTCCGCCACCCGATCCCGACGGAACGCCGGGTCAAAAAAATGCTCATGGTCTCGGTCAACGCCAGAAAAGGGGGGCTGGTGGTTTGCCTCACCCGGTTTATCCATTTCGGGAAGGTTCCCCCGGAGCTACAAAAGCGATACGAGGATAACGTCCATATTGACTGCGTCTTCATGGCGAACACCCGGCCGGGGACCCGGGCCGCGGATGTCTTGGCCAAGGGGATTGCCGCCTACGAGGCGAAGGGATATCCCGACGAGTGGCGGAGGCATCATCAGGGCGGCTCCATCGGTTACGCCCCGCGGGATTACCGGACGGGTTTTGCCACTCCCGATGTGGTTCGGGAAAATCAACCCTTCACCTGGAACCCCTCCCTGGAGGGCACCAAGTCGGAAGACACCATCCTGGCTGCCGCTCAGGGGGTGGAAATGATCACCAAGCCCCTGATCTATCCCAAAATCACCTTAAGGGTTGAGGGGTTGGAGTTTGTCCGGCCGGATATTTATGTAAAAGAATAAACCAGTAATCGGGAAGGAAGACTTAAAGATGGACAAGGTAAGGATCGGCATAATCGGTTCACAGTTTTCCGCCAGGTTTCACATCAATAGTCTGGCGAAGATCCTGGGGATCAAGGCGGAGGTGGTGGCGGTTGCCTCGCGGCGCCTGGAGAACGCCGCGGCCTTTGCCCGGGATTTCGGCATCCCGGACTATTACGACGACTACCGGCGACTCCTGGAAAGGAAGGATATCGATCTGGTGGATCTCTGCGTTCCCACGGACCTCCACGCGGATTTCTGCGTCGAGACGGCCCGGGCGGGAAAACACCTGATCTGCGAAAAGCCCCTGACGGGCTATTTCGGGAAAGACCGCCCGGAGGAAAACGTGGCCTGCGCGGTGAAAAAAACGGAGATGCTCAGAGAGGCCCTGGCGGACTGCGACCGGGTGGCCCGGGCGGTAAAGGACAACAAGGTGAAGTTTCTCTACGCGGAAAACTGGATTTACGCCCCCCATTTCCAGAAGTTAAAGAGGCTCGTCAAGGCGGCGGGCGGAACGATCCTGGATATCCGGGCGGAGCAGAGCCATTCCGGCTCCCAGGCGGCCTACTCGCGGCGCTGGAAAACCTCCGGCGGCGGGGCGGTTATGCGGCTGGCCGCCCATCCCGTAGGCGCGGTCATCCATTTGAAACATTACGAGGGGATGTTGAAATACGGCCGGCCAATCCGGGCCAAGTCCTTGATCGCCGAGGTCGGACGCCACGGGAAGATCGCCTCGTTTGCTAAAGAGGCAAAAAAATACCTCGTTTCCGACTGGGAAGACGTGGAAGATTGGGGGATGATGGTAATCACCTTCGACGACGACGCCCACGCCACGATTATTTCCTCCGACGGGGTCTTAGGCGGGGTGCGCAACGTCATGAACGTGTATCTCTCCAATGCCGTGGTCAACGTGAACATGAATCCCAGCAACACCCTGGAGGTTTATGCCCCGGAGCCCCATATCCTTGCGGATGAATATCTCGTCGAGAAACTGGAGACGAAGGCGGGGTGGAATTTTCCCAGCCCCGACGACGACTGGGTAAAGGGTTATCGGGAGGAGATGGAGGATTTCGTTGATGCGGTCCTCTACGACCGGGAGCCCGTATCAGGGTTTGATCTTGCCCGGGACGTGGTGGAGGTGATCTATTCGGCCTATGTCTCGGCGGAAGAGGGACGTAGGGTCTCCCTGGGGTAAAGATTATCTTCGTTCCTTAAATTTATCTTTTATGGAGGTCGGTTAAGTGAAAAAAGTTGTAACATTCGGAGAAATCATGATGCGGCTCAATCCGCCGGGATTCCTGCGTTTCGGCCAGACCGGGTCTTTCGAGGTGTCCTTCGGAGGCGGTGAGGCGAATGTCTCGGTGTCTCTGGCCAATTACGGGATCCCCACGGATTTCGTCACCAGGCTGCCCAACAATGACTTGGGTGATGCCTGCGTCTCTCATCTCAGGGGTTGCGGCGTAGGGGTCGGGAAGATCGTCCGGGGCGGGGAGAGGATCGGCATCTACTTTCTGGAAAACGGCGCCGTTCAGCGGGGCAGCAAGGTGATCTACGATCGGGACGGATCGTCCATCGCCACCATCAAAAAGGGAATGGTGGATTGGGAGAGGGTTTTCGCCGATGCCGACTGGTTTCACTGGACCGGGATCACCCCGGCGATCAGCGAGTCCTTGGCCGATGTTTGCCTTGAGGGGATCTTGAAGGCCAGGGAGATGGGCTTAACCGTCTCCTGCGACTTGAACTACCGGGCCAAGCTTTGGCGCTGGGGGAAGAAGGCCTCGGAGGTGATGCCCGAGCTGGTCCGGCATTGCCAGATCGCCGTGGGCAACGAGGAGGACGCGGAGAAGGTGTTCGGGATCAAGGCCCCGGAGGCGGACGTCCAGTCGGGGAAGGTGGAGGCGGAGAAATTCCGGCCGGTGGCGGAAGGGTTGATGAGGGCCTTTCCCGGCCTCAAGCTTGCCGCGATCACCCTGCGGGGGTCACTGAGCGCCAGCCACAACACCTGGAGCGGGCTCCTTTATGACGGAAAAAGGCTTTTTGTGGGGCCGTTTTTCAACATCACCCATATCGTCGATCGGGTGGGCGGCGGGGATGCCTTCGTGGGAGGCTTGATCTACGGTCTGAAAAAATACGGGCAAGACGGACAGAAGGCCCTGGATTTTGCCGTGGGGGCCTCCTGCCTCAAACATTCCATCTTCGGTGATTTCAATATGGTCGCGGTAGATGAGGTGGAAAAGATCATGGCCGGCGAGGTCGGGGGACGGGTGTCCCGTTAGGATTTGAAAATTGATTAAAACTTTTCAGGAGAAAGCAAATGGCGCGTTTTAAACGTTTGGAGGTTTTGCAGGCCATGGTGGATAGCGGCCTGGTTCCCGTATTTTATCACGGCGATCTGGAGACGGCAAAAAAGATCGCCCAGGCGGTAGCGGCCGGCGGCTGCCGGGTACTGGAATTCACCAACCGGGGCGATTTCGCCTATCAGATCTTTTCGGAGCTCAATAAATGGTGCGCCCGGGAACTGCCCCAGGTTATTCTGGGGGTGGGTTCGGTCCTCGATCCCGCTACCGCCTCGCTTTATATCAACAACGGGGCCAATTTCATAGTTGGGCCCGTCCTGAATCCCGAGGTGGCCCGGGTGTGCAACCGGCGGAAGATCGCCTACTCGCCCGGCTGCGGTTCGGCAAGCGAGATCTCGGAGGCGGAAGAGCTGGGCGCGGAGATCTGCAAGATCTTTCCCGGGGCGGAGGTGGGCGGCCCGGCCTTTGTCAAGGCCCTTTTGGGCCCGATGCCCTGGTCCCTCATCATGCCCACCGGCGGGGTGGATGCCACGAAGGAATCCATCGACGCCTGGTTCAAGGCGGGGGTGGCCTGCGTAGGGATCGGTTCGAACCTGATCGAAAACAAGCTGGTAGCAGCCGGGGACTTTGAGACCATAACAAAAAAAACGGCGGAGGTGCTGGGCTTAATCGACGAGGCGCGGGGACGTTCGATTTTCACGGGCATCGAACATGTGGGCCTTTATCCGGCGGGCCAGGCCACCGCTAAGGAAATCGCCGACTGGTACGGGAAAACCTTCGGCTTTGCCTCCGCCGAAGGGAACTCCTCCATCTTCGTCTCGTCCTCCGGGAAAGGCCGGATCGAGGTGATGAAGGCGCCCGCCGGGGAAAAGCCCCATGTGGCGGTGCAGGCGGCCAACTTCGAACGGGCCTGCGAGCTTCTCAAGGCCCGGGGTGTCGAATTGGAAGAGCCGAAGATCAAAAGTGAAGTCAAGGCGGTATTTTTGAAAAAGCCGGATCCCGCGGGGAACCGGGTGCATCTGTTTTGGGCAAGGTCGTAACAACGAAGGAGAGGTTATGCAAGAGGCGGAAGTCAAGGTTAATGCCAATAAATTACACGATTTTATCAAACAGCTCTTTATCGCCGCCGGTCTTTCCGGGGAACATGCCTGGACGGTGGCCGATTCCCTTACCACCTCCGAGCTCTTCGGGTTCCACTCCCACGGGGTGATCAGGATCCCCCATTACCTCGAGCGGATCAAGATCGGTTCCATCAAGACCAATCCCGAGATCAAGGTGGTCAAAGAGAAGGGCGCAACCGCCCTGGTTGACGGGGGGCACGGCATGGGCCACGTGGTGGGCGCCTTTGCCATGGAAGAGGCGATCCGGCTCGCGGAAAACGGCGTCGGTTTTGTCGGGGTGAAAAACAGCGGCCATTTCGGCATCGCCGGCTACTTCGCCCTCCAGGCGGCCAGGCGCGGGATGATCGGGATTGCCGTAAGCCATACCGACGTGGCGGTGATTCCCTTCGGCGGAAAAGAACCCGCGGTAGGGACCAACCCCCTGGCGGTGGCGGTGCCTACGGACCGGGAGTATCCGATCCTTCTCGACATGGCCACGAGCACCGCGTCTTTGGGGAAGATCCTGGTGGCGAAGAAGAAGGGGGAGGCGATCCCCTCGGACTGGGCGGTGGACGCAGACGGCGTGCCCACCACCGATCCCCATCAGGCGAAATACCTGATGCCCATGGCCGGGGCTAAGGGCTACGCCTTGGCGCTCATCTTCGATATCCTCTGCGGGCCCCTCACCGGGTCCCTGTTCGGCAAGAGACTCCCCAAGATGTACGGGGATTACGACAAACACCGGGAACTCGGCCACTTTCTCGGGGCGATCAATGTGGAGGACTTTGTCTCTTTGGGGGAATTCCGCAAGAATGTCGGTCTCCTCATCGACGATACCCATCGGACCCCCGCGGCTCCAGGTTTCGACCGGGTCCTGGTGCCCGGGGAAAAGGAATACTTAACCCGGCTCAAATACGAGAAGGAAGGCATTCCCGTCCCGGCAGAGACGATAAAAGATCTGGCAGATGCCGGAGAGGCTTTGGGGGTCAGGTCTTTGAAATCGGCATTTATGGCCTGAGACAGGAGGGGTCATTTCTTCATTCTTGACGGAAGTGAAGAACTGACCCCTCCTGTCTATCTATCCCTGCCCCAGAATGGAAACGGGAACCTCCGCTCCCCCCTTCTCGGAAGAGAGATAGGCGCCGTA
>JBBIJM010000112.1:0-6481 GCA_037445955.1 Syntrophobacterales bacterium | reverse complement strand
CGGGGGGATGTCCACAAAATCCGCGGCCTTCAGGATGACGAAATCCGGCTCCTTTCCCAGGGTTGGGAAGGCGAACCGAAACAGGGCGTAAAAACTTCCCGCAAGAAAGGCAAACAGCCATCCCCCAAACAGGGTGTTCAAAAAGGTTCTTCTGGTGATAAGGGAGTATTTTATCTTCATTTCAGCATTCTTTACCCCCGAGTAGTTTTTTTGCCCGGTGCTTAAGCAGCCTTTTTCTCAGCCCTACAATGGAATCCGTGGGCCGGACCTCCTTGGGGCAGGCATCGATGCATCTTAAGACCGTATCGCATCCCCAGACGCCCCGTTCGTCGTTTATGGTTTCAAGAAAGCCGCTCGGTCTTTCGTCCCGGGAATCCGCCATAAAACGCTCGAGTTTAGCGAAGGCGTGGGGTCCCAGATAGGAGCCGTCCCGGCTTAAAACCGGGCAGGCCCCGTAACAGGAGGCGCAGAGGATGCAATTTACGTACTGATCTATCCTCGCCCGCTCTTCCTCCGACTGGGGCAGTTCCTTCTCCGGATCAGGGCTTTTCCTTACCAGCCAGGGCCTTATCTTTTCGTAAGCCTCCCAGAAGGGGGTCATATCCACTACCAGATCCCGGATGATCTCCAGATTGGGCAGGGGTTCCAGGATAATCGTTTCGCTTCCGAAGGAAGCTATCTGCATCCGGCAGGCCAGATCGATCTTGCCGTTTATCACCATGGCGCAGGAGCCGCAAACCGCGGACCGGCAGGAGGAGCGGAAGGCGAGGGTGCCGTCGATCTCGTCCCGGATTCTCATGAGAACCGTAAGCACCGTAAGGCCCGGGATCACCCGGACCCGGTATGTTGTGAAGCAGGGCTCCTTTTCCGGCTCCTGGGCGTCGTAGCGGAGGATCTTGATGGTGTAGGAATTAGCCTTGATCAATATTGCCTCTCCAGGGGTGGATAATCGGTGATGATCACCTCTTTATAGCTGATCTCCGGACGGTTCCCGGGGCCGCATCGGGCGATGGTATGCTTGAGCCAGTTGGCGTCGTCCCGGGTCTTCGCATCCCGGCGGAAATGGGCCCCGCGGCTTTCTTTGCGGATCAGGGCGCCTAAGGTGGTGGCTTCGGCCACGTGGAGCATATGGCAAAGCTCGTAGGCATTCATCAGTTCGTAGTTCATCTGCCCCCGGGCGGAGGAGACGCCTATGGACTCGTATCTTTCCTTTAGTTCCGAGATGATCTTGAGGGCCTCCTCCAGGTCCTCTTGGGTGCGGAAGATCTCCACCTTCGAGCTCATCATCCTGGTGAGTTCGGAGAAGAGCTGATGGTACTTTTCCCCTCTTCCTCCGCTAAGTTTCTTAAGCCGTTCTTCCGCCTGGGCCTGTCTTTCCTTCAAAACGGTCTCGCTTGGGTTTTTATTATTGGCTTCGAGGTAGCGGGAGATTGGCAGCGGGGCCAGTTTGCCAAAGACGATTGTATCGAGGAGGGAATTCCCCCCTAGCCTGTTTGCCCCGTGGACGCTTATGCAGGCGCATTCGCCTACGGCGTAGAAGCCCTTCACCTCGGTTTCGAGCCTCTCATCCACGTCGATTCCCCCCATGGAATAATGCTGGCCCGGCATGATGGGAATCGGCTCGAACACCGGGTCGATCCCGATGAAGTCCAAGCAGATGTTTCTGATCCCCGGGAGACGCTCGTGGATCTTCTTTTCCCCCAGGTGTCGCAAATCGAGTTCAACATACGTCCCCAGGGGATGTTCGAATCCGCGGCCTTCCTCCATCTCGGTTTTGATGCTTCTGGCCACGATATCCCGGGGGGCCAGTTCCATGGCCTTCGGGACGTAGCGTTCCATGAACCGCTCCCGGCGGTTGTTGAGCAGATAGGCACCCTCGCCGCGGCAGGCCTCGGACATGAGGATATTGGTGCCGATCAGGGAGGTGGGGTGGAACTGGACAAACTCCATATCCTTAAGGGGCACCCCCGCCTCATAGGCCATGCCGATGCCGCTGCCCGTATTGATCAAGGCGTTGGTCGAGTACTGATATACCCGGCCGTAGCCGCCGGTGGCGAAAACCGTGGCCCGGGCGGCTACGGTTTCTACCTTGCCCCTTGGGAGATCGAAGGCTGTAACCCCGTGGCAGACGCCATCGGTAACGGCGAGGTTTAAGACATGCCACTCGTAATAGATCTTTACCCCTTTGGAGACTGCCTTTTCATAGAGGGTATTGAGGAGAACATGGCCGGTCAAGTCGGCGGAAAAACAGGTCCGGGGATACCCTGCCCCGCCGAAGGGCCGCTGGGCGATGGATCCGTTAGGAAAACGGCTGAAGGGCGCCCCCCAATGCTCCATCTCATAGACGATCTTAACCGCCTCGGTGCACATGGTGGCCACGGCATTCTGGTCGGCGAGATAATCGCTTCCCTTGATGGTGTCGAAGGTGTGTTTCTCCACCGTATCGTCCCGGCCGTCGGGATTGTTGGCCAGGGCGGCGTTGATCCCCCCCTGGGCGGCGATGGAATGGGAACGGATCGGATGAACCTTGCTGAAGAGTCCCACGTTGTAACGGTCGCACAGGCCCACCGCCGTTCTTAAACCCGCCAAACCGCCGCCGACAATGAGCACGTCATGGGTTGGCATAATCAGGTAACCCGGAAGTAAAGACCGATGAGAAGAAGGGAGATTACCGAGGCCGCAATGTTGGATATCCAGAGAAGCCGTTTTTCCTTCCGGTATCCCAGGTCGATGGCCAGGGTTCTAAGCCCGTAGATGCTGTGGAAGGTGAAGAGGACCAGGATGAGGATGTCGATTACCGGATGGCGGTGCAGGCTCAAGGCCCAGTCGGGTTTTTTGTCCTTGGTGAAGAGGAAGTAGCTTGTGAGGATCTTGATCCCGAAGAGGATGAAGAGGGTTACTCCGCTTAGGCGGTGGAAGAGCCAGATAAACATTGTCAACCCCTCGTTTTGAGTAGCAGCGACCTGCCCAAGGCCAGGGAAAGGGCCGAAAAACCCGCTTCGTATGGCCGAAAACAGGGATTTTGTCAAGCAAGAAAAAATGGGGTCAAATCTTTACTCTTGACATTTGGCCCAGCTCGCATTGAATCTGGCTCTATTTGTTTCTACACACAGGCTTTCAAACCGCGGCCAGGCATTGCCGCAACCATCCTGGCAATGAGGACAGCCTTCCTCTATGCGCTACCTTGCATCTTGACCATGACAGATGCCTTGTTTCCAGGACAATGCCCCTTCTCTGGATTCCCTTTTCAAAGGTTCCCCAGAACATGTAAGGCGACCATGGACATAATGACACTAAACCAAATCACCCTTTAGGCAACAGACCGTTTAAACTTGACAAATCCAAATTCGAAGCCGACCTATGAGCTGAATTGTCAAGTTTAAAGATTTGGCCCCTTATGATGGTAGAGGATCTTCCTGTCTCCCTCCCGGGCGATGAGGCCCAGCTCCTCGAGATAGCGGAGATGGGCAATGGCCTCCCCGGTGGCAAACCACTTCTGGGCCAGGGGGAAATCCTCCCAGGAGTTGCAGGCGATATCCCAGGTCATCCGGGAGGCCGCCTCGAAGGCGGAGAGGGGTTGCCGGGCCAGCATGAAGAGGATTTCCGCGGTGCGGTTCTTGTGATGCTCCCGGAGCTCCTGGATCCTCTCCCGATAATTGCGGAAGGGCCGCCGATGGCCGGGGAGAACCAGCTCCACCTCGAGTTCGAAGACCTTGTCGAGGCTTTCCAGGTAATGCTTCAGCGGATCATCCTCGTCGGACCAGCACTGGATGTTTGGGGTGATGTCGCCTAAGAGATGATCCCCGGCGATGAGGGTCTTCGTTTGCTCCTCGTAGAGGCAGATATGGCCCGCGGTATGGCCGGGCGTCTCGACGCACCGGAAGAGATATTCGCCGGCCTGGATATTGTCGCCCTCTGTAAGAAGGCTGAGTTCCGGAATCCAGGCGGAACTGAACCGGTATCCCGGATGGCTCTCGAGGGCCGCCTGCAACTCCGCCCGGGGGAAGCCGCTTGCACCGGCGTAGTCGACCATTGCCCCCCAGCCGTCCCAGGATTCGATGATCTCCGTGTCCGGCCGGTTGAAATAGGTCCTGGACTCTTTTGTCACCAGTTTCCCGACGAGTCCGAAATGGTCCGCATGGAGGTGGGTGATGAAGAAATCGGTTCGCCCGCGGTCGATCTTAAGCTCGGTCAGGGCCTTTTCCATGGCGGCCAGACATTCTTTCCGATTCAACCCGGTGTCGATGATGAGATTCCGATCGGCGGCGCGGATCAGGTAGGAATTCAGGCTCTTGAGGGGACTGCCCGGCAGGGGGATCTCTACCCGGAAAAAATCCTCCATCACTTGTTCCATCATAGCGGCTCCTTTCTCAGAGGTGAAATACTTTCCAGGCGGGCGAAGGCAAGCTCGTTCATTCCAATCAGCCTCACCCCTTCGTTCTTGGTCCTTAAACCGAGGGATTCTCTTTTTTGTAAGGAAACCGGAAGGATACTGATCTTCGCCAGATTGAAAGAGGCGCTAAGCCTGTCGAGATTTCCGTTCTTCCGGCCGCGGAGGTTGCTTTCGTCCCGGGGAGAGACGGTGAAGGTCGCCTCCCGGGACTCGGCCCATCCTTCCGCAAGAAGGATGGCGGCCATCTCCAGGAACAGGGATTCCCGGACGAGGGTCCCGAAAGCCGGATGGTAGGGACCGGCCAGGATGTTCCCCGGCGCCTCAAGCAGGGGGTTTCCCTGAAGGCCCAGGCGGATTACCGGGATGGCGGCGGCCTGAAACCTCTTTAGGGCCTCTTTGGCCAGGGCGATGGCCTCCTCAAGGGCAAGGGGGAGATAATCCCCCGCCTGCCAGGCCCGGGCAAGGGCGCTTCCGGCCAAAACCAGGGTCGGATGAATCCGGACGCAATCAGGTCTCAAGGAGATGGCGGTATCGACGGAGTAAAGGAACCTGTCCCCGGTGTCTCCGGGAAGGCCCATCATGAGGTGGAGCCCGGTTTTGAATCCCGCTTCTTTCAGATCGCCCACGGCCCGGGCCACTTCTCCCGCCGTATGCCCCCGGCAGGTATGCGCGAGCACCTCGTCTACGAGGGACTGGGCGCCGATCTCCACCAGGGAAACCCCGTAGTTGCCCAGGAGGGAGATGGTTTCCCGGTCGAGGCAATCGGGCCGGGTGGAGATCCTGACCGTATCGATCAGTTTCTCTTCTCTCAATTCTTTGGCGGCGCCTAGGAAATCAAGCATCTCCGGCCTGCTGAGAGAGGTGAAACTCCCACCGTAAAAGGCCAGCTCGACCTTTTCCGGGCGGGTTGCTTTAGAGCCGAGGAAGCCGAGAACCCGGTTCTTCACCTCTGGCCCCGAGCCTATCCCCCGCTCATCACCCGCGGAGATCCCCCTCAGGCAGTAAACACATCGTCCCGGGCATTCTTTGCCCGTTATGAAGATCGGGATGATCACAAATCACCTTCAGGGCAAGAGATGAGTCCCCCGGAAAATTTAGAAAGGGCGCTTCGGGCGGCCTGCTGCTCCGCCTCCTTCTTGCTTCGGCCCCGGCCGGTTGCGACGGGTTCCCCGCCGACCAGGATGCCGATCTCATAAATTCGGTTGTGGTCGGGGCCGGAGGCCGACGCAAGGATGTAAACCGGCGCCGACTTGAACCTGGCGTGGCAGAGCCCCTGAAGGGCTGTTTTATAGTCGCCGCAGGCCGGATCATGGGTGGCGGCAATAAGCGGATCAAAAAGCCGCTTGATTATATTGACGGTTTTGTCGAATCCGCCGTCGAGGTAGACGGCGGCAACGAGGGCCTCAAAGGCGTCGGACAAGACCGAGGGCTTGTCCCGGCCGCCGGAGGTTGCCTCCCCCTTGCCCAGGAGGAGATAATCGCCGAGTTTCAGGCCCCGGGCCAGGGCCGCCAGGGACTGCTCGTTGACCAGGGCCGCCCTCAGTTTGCTGAGTCTCCCTTCGCTATAGCCGGGATGGGTATGGATGATCAGATCGGTAATGACGAATCCCAGGACCGCATCGCCTAGAAATTCGAGACGCTCATTGTCTCCCGGACAGACGGAGGCATTCTCGTTGGCATAAGATGGATGGGTTAAGGCCCGCTCAAGAAGCGTCTCATCCTGAAAACAATAGCCGAGATCTTTGGAGATCATTCCTGAGGCTGCACTTCCATCCGTCTTATCAGCCGACCGAACCATACGCTCTGCCCGCCTTGAGTCCTTTCAGGACTGCCTTCACAATCCGCCCCCCGGGGGAGGGGGCGCCTTCCAGAAGAACCGGGAGATAGTTTTCCGCAAGGCCCCTGCTTAAGCCGTTTTCCCCTTCTGTCTCAACGAGAACGGAGAGCTCCCGGCCGATGAACCTTTTGAGATAAACCCCTTTTTTCCTCTCGCCTATGTCCCGCAAGAGCTTGGCCCGCCTGTTCTTTTCCCTCTCGTCCACCTGATCGGGGAGATCCCAGGCGGGGGTTTGCGGGCGCCGGGAGAAG
>JBBIJM010000111.1:0-6492 GCA_037445955.1 Syntrophobacterales bacterium | reverse complement strand
ACCGGGCATCGCCTGGCCCATAACCGCGGGCACCCGGCGGATACCCAGCACCTGTCCCGTTGCCACCGCGCCGCTGCCGATCAATCTTCCTAAAACCGTTCCCTCTCCCACCTGCTTAAGCAGGGCAATAATCCCTTCGGCGTCACCGAAGGAGGCCAAACCCGCCTCGAGGGCCACCCCTAAAGCGGCGCCGGTTTCGATGGTATCGAGGCCGAAGTCGTTGCAGAGGTAGTTGATCCGGGCCACATCGTCGAGGTTCCCCAGGCCCAGATTGGAACCGGTTAAGGCGATGGTTTCAAACTGCAGGGTGCCTACGATTTCCTTTCCCCGGGCATCGACATAAACGTTACGGCAGGCGATGGTGCACATGGGCATACAGCGGGTCCCGATCTTGCCTTCCCGGGCAAGAACGAGTTTCCGGAGCTCTTCCCCCCGTAGCTGCATCTCCCCTTCGAAGGTGCCGCTGGAGAAGTTTCTCGTGGGCAGGGTGCCGATCTCGTTTACCGCCCCGACGATCGAGGCGGTCCCATAGAGATGCTGGGAACCCTGTTTGCCCAGT
Organism: Syntrophobacterales bacterium; assembly: GCA_037445955.1. GTDB lineage: Bacteria > Desulfobacterota > Syntrophia > Syntrophales > CAMTWB01 > JBBIJM01. Next base: position 5,933 of record JBBIJM010000111.1, on the reverse strand, counting down.
TTGGGATCGCTCACGAGCTGATTGACGAAGGAGCGCACCGCCTTTTTAAGCTTCTCCGCATCGGCAAGAGGTCTTGCCCCCGCCGGTTTATCGATGACGATGGCCTTGATCCCTTTGCTTCCCATCACGGCGCCCAGACCGCCCCGGGCGGCGTGGTTGCTCCGCTGATCCTTATCGCCGGTTATGGCCACCCCCGCCCCCCGAAGGAGGCACTCTCCCGCCTGGCCGATGGAAATCACCGTCAGATCTTTTCCCAGACGTTCCTTGAGAATCTCCGCCGTGGCATAGGTGCCCTTTCCTACGAGATCGGAAGCGGGCATAAGCTCCGCGGCATCTTGTTTGATCCGCAGTATCCGCCATTGGCCGGCCTGCCCCTGCCCCTCGATCACCAGGGCCTTGATCCCCAGCCGGGCCAGATACTCCCCGGCCGTCCCACCGGCGTTGGCCTCCTTGACCCCGGAGGTGAGCGGGCTTTTCGCCCCGACGGATATCCTTCCCGCCGCGGGAATCCCCGCCCCACAGAGCAGTCCCGGGGCGAAGATCAGCTTGTTATGGGGACCCAGAGGATCGCACATCGGGGGTATCTCCGCAAGGAGGATCCCGGCGATGAGGGATCTTCCCCCTCTCTTTTCATAGGCAACGGGAACCGGCTCCCAGCGAGCCTCTCCCTTACTCATATCAACGCGCAACAGCTTCATTGCTCCTCCTTGAAAAAACTTCAATCACGGCGGATAGGCGATGGTATAGAGATGTTTCCCACCCTGGAGAGGCCCTTTAAGGAGGGCGTCTATCTCATCCTTGTCCCGCATGGTCACCTTTTCCGTAGGCGGCAGGACCCCCGCTGGGAAACGGGTCATGATATCGCCGATGAGACGGCACATGTAATCGAGGAGGTCGTTCACTCCGGCCCGGGCCTTCTCGCCTGAAGCCAGGGACGGTTTTCCGATGACCCCTTCGGGGTAGAGGGCAACCTCGATGCCGCCCAGCCCGACATGCTCGTGGCCCTTGATCGGGGCGTGGTAAACCTCGCCGCCCTTGTCCACGTGACCCGGGGGAAGGAAGCCCTCGGGCTTCGTATCCTCCACCAGTTCCATGTTCATGAATTCGGGAAAGAGGGCCAGCGAATAGGAGGCCTCCACCTCGCAGGCATGCTGGAACGGGGTGTCGAAGGGACCGCCGTGGGCCTTGTCCTTTAAGTGCCCGTGAATCACCGTGGGCCAGTGGAGGGAGACGAGGATGCAGGGGACCTGGTACTTCTTGGCAAACTGATGAATCGCCAGGGGGATGACCTCTTCCTGGCCGTGGCCGTTTAAGAGGATCTGTTTGCGAAAGCCCGTGTTCCAAAACCCCGCGATGATCCCCCGGAGATTCGCCAGGAAGGCGTCTTCGGGGATGACGACGGTGCCGGGCATCCCCAGATGATTGTACGGATGGGAGCCGTACCAGACCGGTTCGGCCACGGTGCAGCCGGTCTTCAAGGCCACCTGCTCCGCCATCCGGGTGACAAGAAAGGTGTCCTCCCCCAGGGGCTGGCCGGCGCCGTGACACTCGGTGCTGCCTACGGGAATAATGATGAGATCATTCTTCTTTAGCCTTTGATTGATCTCGACCATGTTCATGGTCTGGTAATAAACCCCGCTGGGGCGTTCCATATGGCCGCCCGGGGGTGGGATCTGCCAACTGCCCACAAATCTCTCCTTTCGCTCGATAGTTATCCTTCGGCCTGACTATGCCCGGGAAGACCAGGGGCACCACGCAGGCCGCCTTCAGCCCGCCCGATGCCCCGGCAACTGGGGGGAATAGATCCAGACAAAACGCAACACCTCATCGCCGGTGTTGATGATCTTGTGGAGGTTCCCCGGGGGATTATAGACGCAAACCCCGGGCTCCAGGGGAATCTCCCGATCATTGGTGACAAAGATACCCCGACCGGCAAGGAAAAACATCACCTCTTCCTCCAAATCGTGCTTGTGCTCAGGCACCATCCCTCCGGGATAGGTTTCGTTCACCCCCATGGAGAGGTTCTGGGCCCCCACCATCTTCTCCGAAACCAGAATCCAGGAGGTGCGGGGCGGCTCCCTTCTCTCGCCTTTTACGTCTTTGATATGGACTACCTTCAATTCGGACATGACCATCTCCATTTTTTCAAAATTTCAGAGTATGAAACTAGTTTTTGATGTATAACAGGCTATCTTCTCCCATCGGTTTTGTCAAGAGAAATTTACAGGGGGAAAAACCGCTTGACCATTGGCTCACCGGAGAGGACCGGCCTCTTTTGGGCGGGTTTATAACGGCATCGCCATATCTTGACATGTACCGGTCTCTCGACTATAGCAGAAGGCGGCGGGAACTTCCCCTTACGGCAATTACGGCTATTGCAGGAAAATGGCCGCCCCTGGCGCAGGATAATCAGGTTATGGATAAGACAAGGCTCCGGACGGAAATCTTGAAGAAACGCGGCAGTCTTAACCGGGAACTCCGGGAGGCATACAGCGCCTCCATCACCGGGTTAATCCTCCGGAGCGAGGCCTGGAAGAAGGCGCCGCGGGTGCTCGGCTACGGGAGCTTCAGAAGCGAGGTGGAAACCGGCCCCTTCCTCGAGGCGACCCTTGAGGCAGGGAAAAAGCTCGCCCTCCCCCGGGTGAACATCGAGCTCATGATTCTCGACCTTTACGCTGTAGCCTGCCTGGACCGGGACCTGGAGGCGGGCGCCTGGGGCATCCCCGAACCGAAGATTTCCCGCTGCCTTTCGGTGGCGCCGGAAGAGGTCGATTTCGTCCTCGTCCCCGGGGCGGCCTTCGATCTTCAAGGCGGCCGGATCGGCTACGGGAAGGGATTTTACGACCGGCTGCTCGGAGCGATACGGAAAGAGAGAAAAAACGTTCTCGCCGTCGGGGCGTCTTTCCACATCCAGCTTGTGGATAGGATTCCCCGGGAGCCGCACGACGAGCCCCTGGACGCGGTAGTCACCGAAAGAGGCTGGTTTGAAACGAAAGGGGATCGGCACAGGGATCGATCCCCCTTAAACCCATAAAACGAGGTGCACATGGATAAGAACAAACTGGTTTCCCATTTGGCGGCAAAACTGGGCCGGGATAATGTCTATTCCGAAAGGGAGGACCTGCTCGTCCTGGGCTACGACTCAACCCCGGAGCTCCACGCCCTGCCGGATATCGCCGTCTTCCCCCGCACCGAAGAGGATCTTATCCTGGCTGTTAATCTGGCGGGGGATCAGGGGATGGCCGTCGTACCCCGGGGATCGGGCACCGGTCTTTCCGGGGGAAGCGTCCCCTCTTCCTCCGGAATGGTCGTCTGCCTCACCCGGATGAACCGGATCCTCGAGGTGGATACGGAAAACCTCACCGCCACCGTCCAGGCCGGGGTGATCACCCTGGATCTCTTCAACGCCGCCGCGGCCAAAGGCCTCTTCTATCCCCCGGATCCGGGGTCCCAGATGATCTCCACCATCGGGGGGAACGTCGCGGAAAACGCAGGCGGGCTCCGGGGACTCAAATACGGGGTCACCAGAAACTACGTCATGGCCGTCTCCGGGGTCCTGGGGGACGGCACTTTTTTCCGCACCGGCGGCAAGTGCGTCAAGGACGTGGCGGGCTATTCCCTCCGGGACCTCCTGGTGGGGAGCGAGGGAACCCTGGGCATCATCACCGAGGTGACCGTCCGGCTCATTCCGCCGCCCCGGACGAAAAAGACCTTCCTGGCCTATTTCCGGGACATCCGCACCGCCGGGGAGGCGGTCTCCCGGATCATCGCCGCCCAGATCATTCCGGCGACCCTCGAGATCATGGACCACACCACCATCAACTGCGTCGAGGACTACATGAAAATCGGCCTGCCCCGGGAAATGGCCGCCCTTCTTTTCATCGAGGTGGACGGACATCCCGCCACGGTGGAGGAGGAGGGTCGAGGGGTGAGAGGGGTCCTGGAAGAGGTTAAGGCCGACGAAATCCATGAGGCGAAAAACGCCGACGAGGCCTCCCGGCTGGCCGCCGCCCGGCGGACGGCCCTTTCGGCCGTCGCCCGGGTCTCCCCCAGCACGATCCTGGAAGACGCCACGGTCCCCAGGAGCGCCCTTGCGGAAACCTTCCACGAGATCGAGCGCCTCAAGGAAAAATACTCGATCAAGGTGGCCACCTTCGGCCACGCCGGCGACGGGAACCTTCACCCCACCGCCCTGGCGGACGAGCGCAACCGCGACGAGATCGCCCGGGTCCACGCCTTCTTCACCGACCTCTACGAAAAGGTCCTCGCCCTGGGAGGCACCGTCTCCGGGGAACACGGCATCGGCATCGCCAAGAGGGAATATCTCCTCTCCCAGATCGGCCCGGGGGGGATGAACCTCATGAGCAGGCTCAAGGGGGCCTTCGATCCCCGGGGGATCATGAATCCGGGCAAGCTCATAACGGAGACGAACGGGGAATCCCGCGGCAAGGAGGCGTCCCATGGGTGAATCCCAAGCCCCGGGAAACTTTTTCCCCGGCGCCCCGGCGCCGAGTTATGAATCCGTCATCCAGTGCATGCGCTGCGGCTTCTGCCTCCCTCACTGTCCCACGTACGCCCTGACCAACCGGGAGAGGTCCTCCCCCCGGGGCCGGGCGGCCCTGGCCCGGTACGTGGCGGAAGGGAGCCTCGAATTCACCCCGGCCCTCAAGGAAGAGGCTTTCTTCTGTCTCGAATGCCGCGCCTGCAGCACCGCCTGCCCTTCCGGGGTGCGGGTGGGACCTATGATGGAGCTCTGCCGGGGCCAGGTCCAGTCGTTTTACCCCCCCGGGGCGATGGGCGGTTTCCTGCGCTCCTTCATCCTCGATAAGATGCTGCCCTCCCCTTCCCTTATGGAGGCCTCGTTGCTCCCCGTCAGGCTCTACCAGCGTCTCGGCCTGCAGTGGCTCGTCAGGCAGGGGGGCTTAAAGAGGCTTCTGCCGGAGGTGCTGGCTAAAATGGAAGGGATCCTTCCTCATTTAGAGCCGCCCTTAAGACCAAGGCTTCCGGAGTTCCTCCCCGCCCAGGGGGAAAGGCGGGGCCGGGTGGGTTTTTTCCTCGGTTGCGCCATGAGCCTGGTCTTCCCCGAGGTATCGAGACAGACGGCCCGGATCCTGGCAAAGCAGGGTTTCGATGTCCTGACCCCCCGGGAGGTCAAATGCTGCGGCGCCCCCCATTTGGCCGAGGGGAACCGGGAGACCGCAGCGAGGCTAGCCTCGATCAACGTCGATCTCTTCGACGCCCTGAAGGTCGATTACATCATCACGGACTGCGCCGGCTGCGGCTGCGCCCTCAAGGAATATGAAGAGATCGCCCCCCCGGGGGCGGATCGGGAAAAGATAAAGCGATTCGAGTCGCAGGTGAAGGACATTTCGGAATTCCTCTCCCTTGCGGGCTTGAGATGCGAAGGGCTCAAACCGCTCGAGGTAACCGTCACTCTCCACGACCCCTGTCATCTGGCCCACGGCCAGAGAGTCACCCAGGCGCCCCGGGAGATTATCCGGCAGATCCCCGGCGTAGAACTCCGGGAGATGAAGGACTCCGCCTGGTGCTGCGGCATGGCGGGCTCTTTCGCCCTGAAACATCTCGAGGCAAGCGGCCTTATCCTTAAGCGGAAGCTCGATTGCGTTTCGGCGACGGGAGCGGATATTCTCGTCACCGCCAACCCCGGCTGCCACCTTCAGCTCGCCTGGGGGGTGAGGGAGGAGAGGCTTCCCCAGCGGGTGATGCATCTTGTGGAGTTGCTGGGGAAAAGCGCCCTGGGAGAATAGGGGGACAGCGCCCCTGTTTTTAATTCCTAATGTTCACCATCGCCGACAAAAAAGAAAACCTTACCGCCTTGCTGGGAGCCGTCTCCCCGGAGGCGGGCGCGGCCTGCGATCTCGATTTGCCGGTGCGGAATCTCCTTTCCGCCCTGGGGATGGGCGAACCCCTTT
>JBBIJM010000110.1:0-6552 GCA_037445955.1 Syntrophobacterales bacterium | reverse complement strand
ACATGATCAAAAGGGCGCTTGCCCCGTCGTTTATGCCTGAGGAATTGCCTGCGGTAACCTTTCCAGTACCGGGGATAAAGGCCGGGGGAAGCTTGGCCAGATCCTCCCGGGTAAGGCCGGGACGGAAGTGTTCGTCCCGGTCGAAAACCAAGGGCTCGCCCCTTTTCTGCTTAATCGAAACCGGAACGATTTCCCGGGCAAAGTCCCCTTCCCGGGTGGCCCGCTCCGCGTTATTGTGGCTCCTCAGGGCCACCTCGTCCATTTCTTCCCGGCTTATATTGTACATCTGGGCGATGAATTCCGCCGTAACCCCCATGATGTAGGGTTTGCCTTTGAAGAGCTCCAGAGGCATCCCCTCTTTGAGGGGGCCGTTCTCCGGTCCGGGCAGCAGATGGGAGCCTGCGTGCAGGGCGTGGATTATGTTGTCCACCAGGGGCGTATCCTGGAGGCGCAGGCCCCAGCGGGCGCCGGGAAGGGAGTAAGGGACCCCGGACATGTGCTCCATCCCGCCGGCAAGGATAATCTCCGCCAGGCCCGCCTGAATCATGGCCATACCGGAGACGACCGCCTCCATTCCCGAGATACAGACCCGGTTTACCGTTGCGGCACTTACCGTGTCCGGAATGCCGGCCAGAAGGGCGGAAACCCTGGTCACATTGAGGGCGTCCACCGGCTCCAGGCAGCAGCCGAAACGGACGTCATCGATCAAGGCCGGATCGATGGAAGCCCGTCTGATTGCCTCCCGCATTACCACGCTGCCCAGGGTCGCGCAATTTACGTCTTTGAGGGAGCCGCCGAATGTCCCGATCGCAGTCCGGCAGGCAGATACTATGACAACCTCTTCCATAAGCAATCCTCCTTGATCAAACGGTAATCTGCCTCTAACCGGGGGGAACAATAAACGGATCCTCAAGAAAAATCAACATTTTAGAATTGAGTTGACGAAAGGGGCGCCCGCGGCATATAAGGCTTGATCCTTAAGGAAACGCCAAGGATGGAAAAGGGGACTTAAGTATTGAAAAGGGTATCGCTTTTCATTCCCTGCACGGTGGATCTGCTGTTGCCTGAAGTTGGGGTGGCGAGCTATCAGATATTAAAGGGACTGGGGCTCGCAGTTGATTATCATCGGGAGCAGACCTGCTGCGGCCAGATCTTCTTCAATGCGGGCTACTGGGGCAGGGCGGCAAGGCTGGCGAAACATTTCCTCAAGGTTTTCGGCGAGGATGAATTCATTGTAAGCCCTTCGGGATCCTGTGTTTCCATGGTGAGACATCATTATCCCAGACTTCTGGAAGGCGAGGCGGCCTGGCTCCGCCTGGCTCAGGAGGTTTCTCTGCGGATCTTTGAGCTTTCTCAATTTCTCGTAGATGTCCTTAAAATAACCGATCTCGGCGCGTCCTATGCGGGAAAGGTTGCCTATCACGAGTCCTGCCACATCCTGAGGGCTCTGGCTGTCTCCGAACAGCCCAAGAGGCTGATCAGGTCGACAGCGGGCGCCGAACTTGTCCCCCTGGCCGGGGCGACCGATTGCTGCGGTTTCGGCGGTGAATTTGCCCTGGACTTTCCGGATATTTCCGAGGCCATGATTCAGACGAAGGCGGATAAATTTATCGCCTCTCAGGCGGATTTGCTCGTCCTTTCGGAGCCCGGGTGTCTGCTCAACATAGGCGGCTATCTGAAAAGAAACCACCCGGGGCGAAAGGCGATCCACCTGGCCTGCCTGCTGGCCCGTCCGGGGGAGGTTTGAGGGGATGAGGTCAAAGACAAGGCAGTTTGCCCAGGCGGCAAGGGCGGAGCTGCAAAACGAACGAAGCCGCCGGTTTCTGAGCAATTTCCCCCACCTTTTCCTGGTGAGAAGGGAGGCCGCCCTGGCCACGTTTTCCGATCCCCAGGAGGCCCAGGACTATGCCGCCTCCATCCGCAGGGAAGCGGTGGCGAGGCTTCCCTTGCTCCTGGAAGAATTCGAGAGAAACGCCTCGGCCAGGGGCGCCCGGGTACTCTGGGCAAGGGATGCCGAAGAGGCCTGCAATCTCGTCGTAAAGATGGCCAGGGAAAGAGGGATAGTCTATACCGCCAAGGGCAAGTCCATGCTGACCGAAGAGATCGGTCTCAACGAGGCCTTGGAGGAAGAGGGGCTAGAGGTCTTTGAAACGGATCTGGGGGAGTTTATCGCCCAGCAGCTAAAGAGGCCCCCGTTTCATATCGTGGGGCCGGCGATCAATGTGCCCCTTGAGGAGATCCGGGATATCTTCCTGGCCAAGGCCGGTCTTCTTGAGCCCACCCTGGATCCGGTTAAACTCGGCTACGCCGCCCGGCTCTTCTTAAGAGACAAATTCCATCATCTCCGTCTGGGCATAACCGGGGTCAATATGGCCATAGCCGAGACCGGAGGGATCGTAAATGTTGAGAACGAGGGGAATATCCGTCTGGCTAAAGGGGTCGCCCCAACCCAGATCTCCCTGATGAGCATCGACAAGGTCGTCCCTACATTCTCCGACGCCCTTTTCCTCCTGCGGATGCTCTGCCGCAACTGCACCGGCCAGAAGATCTCCTCCTATGTCACCTTCGACCACGGGCCGCGGCGTCCGGGAGATGTGGACGGGCCTGACGAACTGATCATCATCATCGTGGATAACGGCCGGTCGGATTTTTATCCCGATGCCAAGTTGCGGGACGCCCTGCGCTGTATCCGCTGCGGGGCCTGTCTCAATATCTGCCCCATTTACGGGAAGATCGGCGGCTACCCTTACGGCTTTGCTTACTCCGGTCCCATCGGCCAGATTTTAAATCCCCTCCTCCTTGGTTTTGAGCAAACGAGGGATCTCTATCATGCCTGCACCCTCTGTGGCGCCTGCCGATCGGTCTGCCCGGCGGGGATCGATCATCCCGGCCTGCTCGTTTATTACCGCTGCCTGGAGGTGGAGCGGAAAAATACAGGTACGATGAAAGTCTTTGGCCGCGGCCTCCTCTTTGCCCTGCTGGCCTTCGGCCTGTCCAAAAGGGGTCGCCTGGATCTGGGCGTGAAACTCCTCAGATCCTGGGTAGGCGATAAGATAAGGGAAGGGAAACCGAGAGGTCTCGGGCGATTCCTTGAGGGGTGGCTGAGAAAGAGGGACCTGCCACCCCTTGCCCGCAAGACCTTTGCCGAACGCTGGAAGGATATATCTATTCGCTAAAGGGATGTGATGGGAAGAAAAGAGGGGGGAAAAGAAAAAGACAGCCGGAATTTGATCTTAAACAGACTCAGATCGAGCGTTTCAGAGGTTTGCCCCGCAAGAGGGGTCAGGCCGGGATTGGCGGACCCGCCTTGGACAGGGGAGGAAAAGATCGATCTTTTTCTTAAGAATCTCGCCGATCTGGCCGTCCCGGTCTATCGGGTCAAGGATTATCAAGGCGCCCTGTCTGCCCTGAGCGAGATTGCCGAAGGCGAGGGATGGAAAAAAATCGTCGCCTCGACGGATCCTGTCATAAGCGCCCTGCCGCTTAAGGAATGGGGGAGGGATAAGGCTGTCGAGGTATTTTATCCCGGCGATTCAGCCGGAGACGATGCCTGCAGGAAGGTGCTATTTGAAGAGGCCGAGGCGGGAATCTCCGGGGTGGACTATGCCCTGGCCGAGTCGGGGACCCTGGTTCTTCTCCACAACCGCCACCAGCCGCGCCTGGTTTCCCTTACGCCCCCTTCTCATGTGGCCCTGGTTCCCGCCTCTTCCCTTCTGGCGGTTTATGAAGAGCTGGCAGGCCGGATTTTTTTCCCGGAAGGCGATCCGCCGGCCCAGGTTACCTTCATAACCGGGCCGAGCATGACCGCCGATATCCAGATGACCCTTTTCCGGGGGATGCATGGCCCCAGAAATCTTATCGTAGTGTTTCTCGAGGCGCTCTGAGGCTCTCTGATCGTTACTTCTTGACTACGTCCCCGACGCCGATGAAGGGGATCGGGCCTCCCCCGGTTACCTGGGGCAGGATGCCGTTCCATTTCTCTATTGCCTTCAGGTTGGCCTCGACCTTCCGGAGGTCGATCAAATCGGTGGAAATGTTCGCCCGTTGCAGCCTGAGGGATTCGGCCTCGGCCTTGGCGGCGGTTATCTTCTGCTCCGCCTCGATCCGGATCCGCTCCAGATCCCGTTTTGCCTTGAGGGCGAGCTGTTCGGCTGTCTGCTTTGCCTCGATGGCCTCGGTGAAGACCTTCGAGAAGCTGAAGATAACTATCGAGAAGGCATCGACGGCGATGTTGTGGGCGATCAGTCTCTCGGACAGGGCGGTCCGCATCGCCTCGCTTACCGCCGGTCTCTTGGTGATCAGTTCTTCCGCCGAGTATTTGGCGGTCACCGCCTTGACAACCTCCAGGATCGCCGGATCGATGATCCGCTCTTTGAAGTGAACCCCGATCTTCTGATAGACGATATTGGCCTTGTCCGGGACGATATGGTAGTTCAAGGCGACCCGGGAGCTTACATCCTGGAGATCCGCCGAGGCGGCGGCGGCATCGGTCTCGGCCTTCTGTACCTTCACATCCATCATGGCGATCTGCTGCATGATCGGCACCCGGAGGTGTAATCCTTCCTCGAGCACCCGGTTCTGCACGGCTCCGAAGTTCATGACGATCCCCCTCTGGCCGGGGCCGACCTGAATCCAGGGTTTGGAAAAGGCGACCAGGACGATAACGGCGCCGATTATGGTCACTACCCTCATCGGTCCCTTTTTCAAGACCATATCCATCGCGTCTTTCGTTCCGTAATTGTCTCGCTGGTACATAAGTGGGGCCTCCAAAGATTTTTTATTGATTGAGTCCGAGCATTACCACAGTTGTCCGGCCTAAGGCAAGGCGAATATAAAAAAATCTTCGGTTAGGAGGCCGGGACTCTGTTCTTCAGGAGCCTGGTGATGACGGGGACGATCAGGAAAACGGCCAGAAGAAACCAGATGACAAGACAGACCGGCGAATCCCAGAGACCTCTTAACTCTCCCCGGGAGATGATGAGGGCCTGCCTTAAGGATCTTTCCATTACCGATCCCAAAACCAGCCCGACCACCAGCGGGGCGGGCTCGTAACCGTATTTCCTGATGAGATAACCGAAGACGCCGGCCCCGAGCATCACCCACACATCGAAAAGATTGACGTTATCGCCGTAAGCGCCGACGACACAGAGGACCAAGACCACCGGCATCAGGTTTTTCGGGGCGATCCGGACGATCCTGGCAAAAAGACCGACGAGGGGCAGGTTTAAGATAAGAAGCATGATATTGCCCAGATAGAAACTGCCCACCACCCCCCAGAAGACGTCGGGCCGTTCTTTAAGGAGAAGCGGACCCGGGGTGATCCCGTGGAGCAGCATCCCTCCCAGGAGCACCGCCGTGGCCGGGGCGAAGGGCAGTCCCAAGGAAAGCAGGGGAACCATGGCCCCGCCGGCTGCGGCATTGTTGGCCGCTTCGGGACCCGCGACCCCTTCGATCGCCCCCTTGCCGAATTCGCTTTTGTTCTTCGAAAGACGGCGTTCCAGGCCGTACGAGGCAAACGAGGCCATCGTCGCCGCGGGGCCGGGGAGGAGGCCGAAGATAAATCCCAGGAAGGATCCCCTGGTCATCGGGGCAAGCGAGCGTTTCAGCTCGGTTCGATTCGGGTAGAGTTCCCGAAATCTGACCGGCAAGACCTCCAGGGGTTTGACCTTGGTCGCAAGGAACGAGAGAACCTCGGCTATTCCGAACAGGCCGGCGGTTAAGGCGATGAAGCTTACCCCGCCCTGGGCGGCGGGAAAACCGAAGGAGAATCGTTCGACGCCGCCTAAAGGATCGAATCCGACCGTCGAGAGGATCAGCCCGATCATCATCATGGTAAGGGACTTGATCCGCGATTTGCCGGTGAGTCCGGAGAGCAAAACCAGACCCAAAACGGTGAGGGCGAAATATTCCGCCGGCCCGAAGGCCAGGGCGGATCTGGCCAGGGCAGGGGCAAAGAGCTGCAGGGCGATCACGCTCACCGTGCCGGCCACGAACGAACCGATGGCGGCGACGGCCAGGGCGGCCCCCGCCCGGCCCTTGCGGGCCATCGCGTAGCCGTCGATGGTGGTGACCACGCTTGCCGGTTCCCCGGGGACGTTAACCAGGATCGAGGTAGTTGAGCCGCCGTACATGGAGCCGTAGTAAATCCCCGCCAGCATGATGAGACCGGCCGTCGGACCGAGCTTGAGGGTAAGGGGGATGACCAGGGCCATCGCCGCCGCCGGTCCGAGACCGGGCAACACCCCGACCAGGGTGCCCACCGCCGCCCCGGAAAAGCAGGCCAGTAAGTTTATCGGCTTAAAGACCGAAAGCAGATGGGTTATTACGCCCTGGTCAAACATGATCCCCTCTTTTAATCAAATCAAAAATCCTCTGGGAAAGGACAATTTCAGCCAGGTTTCAAAGAGATAGTAGCAAAACAGGTTAACTCCCAAGGCCAGGATAAGCGGTTTTGCCCAATCCCTGGCCCCAAGAAGGCGGCTTGTTGCCGCGATGAAGAAGGTGTTTGAGGTGTAGAAACCGATCCAGGGGAGGCAAATCAGATAGAGGCAA
>JBBIJM010000109.1:0-6807 GCA_037445955.1 Syntrophobacterales bacterium | reverse complement strand
ACCGCGCTCGCCTGCGATTTTGGCCTATCCCGGAACGGTTTTGAGAACCTCTATACCCTGGAGATGATCGCCCATCTCCGATCGCTGATAGCCAAGACAGACGACCAAAGGGGGGAGGAGTTTTCCCGGCTGGCGATGGAGGCCGTAACGAGAATCGAGGTGGAATCCGCAGGACAGGGAAGTCTTCTTGAGGGGACAAGGGAGATGCTTAAGACCCTCAAGGAAAGGCGGATAAAGCTCGCGGTGGTAACGAGGAATTGCCTGGCGGCGGTTTCCGTGGTCTTTCCGGATGTTCATGCCTACTTCGGCCGGGCGGTGATCACCAGGGATTTCACCAGACGCGTAAAACCCAACGTAGATCATCTCCGGATCGCCTTGGCGGCCGTCTCGTCGTTTCCTGAGAAAACGGCGATGGTGGGGGACCATCCCATGGACATGACCATAGGCAAGGACCTGGGAACATATGCAATAGGCGTCTTGACCGGCTACTCGAAAATGGCGGAGTTAGTCGCCGCCGGGGCCGATCTTGTCCTGGCCCGGGCGGCGGAAGTGCCTTCCTTAGTGGAGCCGGAAGGGGAAGGTTCAGACCGGTCGTTTCTGCAAACAAAGGGGAGTTGAATGAATAAGGAAATATTCCGGGAATACGATGTTCGCGGTCTGGTAAACCGGGACCTCACCGATGGGCTGGTCTATGATCTGGGCCGGGCGGTGGGAACCTTCGCCCTCTCCCGGGGCGCTGAGGTCATAACCCTGGGAAGAGACACCCGACTCTCTTCCCCGGAGTATCTGAATGCCCTCCAAAGGGGGCTTCTTGCCACCGGGATAAACACCCTCGATTGCGGCCTGATTGCAACGCCGATGCTTTACTTCTCCATCCGTCATCTAAACGCCGGAGGCGGGGTCATGGTCACCGGCAGCCACAATCCCCCCGAGTTCAACGGTTTTAAAATCTGTATCGGCCATGATACGATCTACGGCGAGGATATCCAGGCCTTAAGACAGATCATGGAGCAGGGCCGGTACGCCTCGGGCAATGGCATCTGCTACAAGCGGGACATCGCCTTCGCCTACGAAAATCATCTCTTCAAGAACATCCGAATCGAACGGCCGATCAAGGTTGCCGTGGACGGCGGTAACGGCGTGGCGGGGATTTTCGCCCTACCCCTCTACAAACGCTTTCAATGCGAAGTTCAGGAGATATACTGCAATCCCGACGGCAATTTCCCCAATCACTTTCCCGATCCCACGGTGGTGGAGAATTTGCAGGATCTGATCAAACTCGTGAAAGACACCGGCTCCGAGGCAGGCATCGGCTTCGACGGCGACGGCGACCGGATCGGAGTGGTGACCGACGAGGGGAGGATCATCTGGGGCGACGAACTGCTTTTGCTCTTTTCCCGGTTTATTCTCAAAGAGCATCCCGGCGCCGCCGTCATCGGCGAGGTGAAGTGTTCCCAGAAGCTCTTTGACGACATCGCAAAAAACGGGGGCCGGGCGATCATGTGGAAGGCCGGCCATTCCCTCATCAAGGGAAAGATGAAGGAAGAAAAGGCCCTGCTGGCCGGGGAGATGAGCGGGCACATCTTCTTTGCCGACCGGTATTTCGGCTATGACGACGCGATCTATGCCTCGCTCCGGCTGATCGAGATCCTCTCCCGGTCTGATTCGACGTTAACCGAACTCCTGGCCGACGTGCCTCCCACCTTTTCCACCCCCGAACTTCGGGTGGACTGTCCCGATGAAATCAAGTTTTCCGTAGTCGAGAAGGTCAAGGCCCATTTCAAAAAGAATTTCCCCGTGATCGATATCGACGGCGTCCGGGTCATCTTTCCCGGCGGCTGGGGGCTCCTGCGGGCCTCCAATACCCAGCCGGTATTAGTGATGCGCTTCGAGGCCAACCGGGAAGAGGAGCTCGAAAGGATAAGGGAAACGGTAGAATCGGTGGTCAAGGATAATCTTTACCCCTGAAATATGCCTCCTTTTGACTGCTTGGCCGCCTGCGGGCCTTGCGGATTTAACCAAAACGACCGTTTTTTCAGATATCCGAGATGACCGGCGAGCCAACGGAACTTCAGGGTCAAATAGAGAGGATCCTCTACCGGAACGAAGAAAACAATTTCACCGTTTTTACGGCCAGTATCTACGGATTCCGCGAGCCTGTAACCTGCCTGGGCAGCCTGATCAATCCCGCCCCCGGAGAGGTGGTAAAAATGACCGGGGAGTGGGCGAATCATCCCAAATTCGGCAGGCAGTTCAAAATTTCCTTCTGTCATAGCGCAACTCCCGCGACGGTCCAGGGCATGGAAAGATACCTGGCCTCGGGACTCATCAGGGGCATCGGCCCGGTGATGGCCAAAAGAATCGTCAAGAGGTTCAGGGAAAAAACCCTGGACATAATCGAGCGGGCGCCCGAAGAACTCCTCTCGGTGGAGGGTGTCGGGGAAAAGCGGCTCGCGATGATCGTCAAGGCCTGGGAGGAGCAGAAGGAGATCCGGTCGGTCATGCTCTTCCTCCAGTCCCACGGGATCGGCTCCGGCCTGGGGGCCAGGATTTTCAAACAATACGGAAACCGGTCGATCGAGGTGGTCAAGGGGAATCCCTACCGCCTGGCCATGGAGATCCCGGGTATCGGCTTTATCACCGCCGACAAGATCGCCGGCAACATGGGATTCGCCAAAGATTCCCCGCTCCGGGCGGAGGCGGGGATCATCTACCTGCTAAACGAACTCACCGGTGAGGGACACGTCTATTACCCCTATGAAGACCTCCTTTGCAGATGCCAAGAAATCCTCGACATTGAAAGGGCGATAATCGGCGAGGCGATCCTTGCGCTGGCCCAAAAGAAACGGATCGTCCTTGAGTATCTAACCGGATTCCCCGGCGATTCCGCCGGATTTTTCCGGGGCGTCTATCTGGCCGGTTATCACCTGGCGGAAACCCAGCTTGCAAGGCGGCTTAAGACCCTTATCCAGACGCCGGGCCCTGCAAAAAGGATCGAACCGGAGAAGGCCATCGGTTTTGTCGAAAAGAGGATGTCCATCAAGCTGGCCGAAGGCCAGAAGGAGGCTGTGAAGGCCGCCGCCCGAAGCAAGGTCCTCGTTATCACCGGTGGTCCCGGTACGGGGAAAACGACGATCATAAGGGGGATCATCGAGATTTTTGCCGCCGGAAAAACGAAAATCCTGCTCGCCGCCCCCACGGGCCGGGCGGCCAAAAGGATGAGCGAGGCCACCGGATTGGAAGCGAAAACCATCCACCGGCTGCTCGAATACAGCACGAAACAGGGGGGCTTTAAGAAAAACGAGCAATGGCCCCTGGATTGCGGGCTGTTGATCCTCGACGAGGTGTCGATGGTTGACACCCTGCTTATGCATTATCTGCTTAAGGCCCTCCCGCCGGCCTGTTCGCTGATTCTGGTTGGAGACGCAAACCAGCTCCCCTCGGTCGGCGCGGGCAACGTGTTTAAGGATATCCTCGACTCCGGCGTCGTCACAGTGGTCACGCTAAGGGAGATCTTCCGTCAGGCCAAAGAAAGCTCCATCATAACAAACGCCCACCGGATCAGGGAGGGGAGACTTCCGGATCTCCCTACTTGTTCCGCCAACCTCGACGATTTCTATTTCATCGATCAGGAGGACCCCAAAAAGAATCTCGACCTGATCATAAGCCTGGTTAAGGAAAGGATTCCCAAGAGGTTCGGGTTAGATCCCAGAGAGGACATCCAGGTCTTGACCCCGATGAACAGGGGGTATCTGGGGACCGACAATCTCAATCTCGAGCTTCAGAAGGCACTCAATCCCGGCACCGGGGGAATCGCGCGCTGGGGAAGATTCTACCGAATCAACGACAAGGTCATGCAGATCCGGAACGATTATGAAAAAGAGGTCTTCAACGGCGATATCGGCACCATCTCCGCCCTGGATGAGGAAGGGGGGGAAATTACGGTGCTTTTCGACGGACGGAAGGCAAGTTACGACCTGGGTGATCTCGACGATCTCGTTCATGCCTATGCCATTTCCATTCATAAGGCCCAGGGTTCGGAATACCGGGCGGTGGTAATCCCTATCGTGACCCAGCATTATCTGCTGCTCAAGAGGAACCTCGTCTATACCGCCGTCACCCGGGGGAAAAAACTGGTGGTGATGGTCGGTGCGAAAAAGGCCCTCGCCATCGCGGTGAAGAATAATAGTGAGGAAAAGAGACACACCTACCTCAAAGAACGTCTGGCAGAGGCCGGGGGATTCCCGGCTGATTTTTCCCCTTGAGGCGCCTTCGTAGGCAAAAGCGGGCGGCGGGGACTTAAGCTTCTCACCTAACCCGGGAGATTGAAAAATCGCCCCATTGAGAGCTTTTCGGCCGGTGTAAAGAGACGGCTTATTCATCCGGAATAAAAGGGGAGGAACATGAAGACAAAGACTACCATCGGGATAATGATCGCCGGTCTCCTGCTGGCCTGTCAGCCTGCCTTGGCAACGGAGGGGAAAATGGACAGGGTGAAGGCGGCTTACGTCTCGATTATGAATTTCGCCCCGCTATATGTGGCCATCGAACGGGGCTTTATGAAGGAACAGAACATCGAGGTGGAGATGGTAAAGGTGGCCTCCGGGGCGGAGGCAATGGCCTTCCTCGCCCAGGGGAGCCTGGACGTGGGTGCGGTGGGCATCGCCGCTTCCACCTTCAATGCCTTCCACAAGGGCTTCGATCTTCGCATCGTGAGTTCCGCGGCCCTTCAGCCCTTCAAAGAGGGCCCCACCTTGCTGATTGTCAGAAAGGATTTAAGGGACTCCGGCCGGGTGAAATCCGTCGCCGACCTCAAGGGGATGAAGGTAGCCATCGCCGGCGGCCTGGGAACCACCGGCGCCTATTTTGTCGCCCGGGCGATTAAAGAGGCGGGCCTTAAGGTCAGAGATATCGAGATCATCAACCTGCCCAATCCGGATATGCCGCTGGCTATTGAAAAGGCCTCGGTGGACGCCGTTTTGGTGGGTCCGCCTTACGCCGAACAGATCATCTCCCGAGGCCGCGGCCTGATTCTGGCCCAGGATCTGGCGCCGGGCGCCATGACCACGGTATTTATGTATTCGGGAAAATTCATCAAAGAGCGGCCCGAGATAGGACGGAGATTGATGACGGCGCTGATCAAAGGTTCCCGGGCCATCCAGGGAGCAAGATACCTCGACGAGGCCAACATCAAGGCCTATCTGAAATACGTTACCTCTACGGAGGCGGCCATCCGGGCGGGCCGGCCCCAGGTTTACGATCCCGATCTCAAGGTTTTCATAGACAGCGTGAGAAACATGGAGGAGATCTTCCGCTGGGCAGGCTGGAGTGCCTATCCTGCCGCCATCGGGGACGATAGGATGGTCGATCCGACGTTCAACAGCCAGGCTTTAAAAACCCTGGGCCCCTATAAGCCTTGAGCTGCGTCGGGATTGCCGACTTCGGACTATGGCAGTTGTAAAGATCAAGGTGCAAGGGGTTTCCAAGATCTTCCCCCAGCCCAAAGGTTCCTTTGAGGCGGTGAAGGATTTCAGCCTTCAGGTTAACGAAGGGGAATTCCTCTGCCTGGTGGGTCCCTCGGGCTGCGGGAAATCCACCATTCTCCGGATGCTCGCCGGGCTCATCACCCCCTCCCAGGGCGTGATCTCGATTCAAGAGGGCGGAAGCGGCGATCCCCTTCAGAACATCGTTTTTCAGGAATACGCCATCTTCCCCTGGAAGACAGTGGCACAAAACGTCGGTTTCGGCCTGGCCATGCGGGGGGTTCCCCGCACCCGGCGACAGGCCGTCGTAACGGAATGGCTGAGGAAGGTCGGTCTTTTGAAATTCGCCGAGGCCTATCCCCACCAGCTATCCGGGGGGATGAAGCAGAGGGTAAGCATCGCCCGGGCCTTTGCCAACAATCCCGAAATCCTCCTCATGGACGAGCCTCTCGGGGCCCTGGACGCCCAGACCCGGGCGATCCTCCAGGAGGAGTTGATAAGGATCTGGGAAGAGCAGAGGAAGACGGTGGTTTATATTACCCACAGCATAGAAGAGGCGGTATTTTTGGGCGATCGGGTGATACTCATGACGGCCCATCCGGGAACCTATAAGACAGAATTTCCCATCCCCTTCAGCCGCCCCAGGAAGGCCCCTTTGATGAGCCACCCCGACTTCGGCCGCCTCACCTATGCCATCTGGCAGGAACTGAGGGTCGAGGTGGAAAGAACGATGGAGCAGCAGAAATGGCTTTAGAGGGACGCAAGCTCTCCCGGGAAACGAAGGATCGCCTTCTGGCGCTCGGGTTTCCCCTCGGTCTTCTTTTTCTCTGGGAGGGATTGGTCAGGATGGACGCACTGGATGCCCGGTTCTTCCCGGCGCCCTCCACCGTCCTTCAGGCCTCGTGGATCCTGATCGTAAAGGGCGAGCTGCTGGGGAAATTCTGGCGGCTGCCCGCCTTGATTACGGCGGGCAATTGGTCCGAGGGGCTCCGGACGATCTCCGAAGGCCACCTCTGGATCAGCCTCTTTCGGATCTTCTCCGGATTCTTGCTCGGGGCGGTCCCGGGAATCGTGCTAGGGGTGATCATGGGGATGAACAGAACCGTCCGGATAGCCATAGATCCCGTCGTCTCGGCGGTTTACGTCCTTCCCAAAATCGCCATCCTCCCTCTGGTCATGCTCATCTTCGGTATCGGGGAGCTAAGCAAGGTGGTAATAGTTGCCATCGCCTCGTTTTTCTTGATCCTCATCAACACCATGGCCGGGGTGCGGGACATCGAGCCGATCTTCTTTGAAGCGGCGAAGAATTACGGCGCCGGCCGGC
>JBBIJM010000108.1:0-6817 GCA_037445955.1 Syntrophobacterales bacterium | reverse complement strand
CTCAAGACTCGTTAAGAGGACTTGGAGAAGAGAATGAGAGCCCTGCTCATTACCCCGACCTACTTCCCCGTCGTTACCGGCAATGCGGTAACGGTGGAGCGCATCGCCAAGGGTCTCCGGGAGGGAGGCGCCCTCTGCCGGATTCTCGAGGTCCAAAGAGACCACGGAGGCGGGATTCCCGAGGAGATTTCCGCCTTCGGCCCCCGGGTGATCCATAACTTCCACGCGTTCAAATCGGGTCCGTTGGGGCTGGCGATAAAGAAAAGGCTTTTCCCTGTCCCGATGATTACCACCCTCACCGGCACCGACCTCAATCTCGACATCCATGATCCTAAAAAGAGGGATTCGATCCGGGAGGTGCTTGCCCACTCGGAGGCGATAACCGTTTTCAACCAGCCGGCAAGAGATATCCTTCAGGCCTTTGGGATACCGTCAGATAAGGTTCGGGTGATCCACCAGTCCGTATCCCTGCCGCCTCAGCAGTTTATAGACTACCGGTCTCTATTGAAAATTCCGCCGGACGCGATGGTTTTTCTCCTTATCGGGGCGATTAGAGGGGTCAAGGCCTTCGGGGTTGCCGTTGAGGTTCTCAAGGAGGTAAAAGCGGGCCGTTCGGATCTTCATCTCCTCATTGCCGGGCCGGTGGTCGAGCAGGAGGAATTCGCCGGGATCAAGCGGCTGATTGAAGGCAGCCGGTGGATTTCCTACCTGGGAGAGGTCCCCCGGGAGAATATCGAAAGCCTCTTTCTTGCCGCCGAGGTGGTTGTCAACACGTCGCTTTCCGAATCGGAACCCAACAGCATTCTTGAGGCCTTGAATTTCGGCAAAATCGTCATCGCCCGGGATATCCCGGGGAACTCCTCCCTGATTAAGACGGGGGAAACGGGTTTCGCTTTCCAAAACAGCGCCAAACTAAAGGATCTGATTGTTCATGTCCTTGATAATTATGGAAAACTGGGCCAGATGAAGGGAAAGGCAAAAAAACTGGCCGCCGTCTATTCTTATGAGAGAGAAAAGGCCGCCTACCTTGAACTTTACCGGGGTCTTTCGGCATCTTGCCCTGGTAAATAGCGTCCGAACCTGATTGAGGAGAAAGATAATGAACGTGCTCGTTTTTGCCCCCCATCCCGATGACGAGATCATCGGCTGCGGGGGAAGCATCATCTCTCTGGCCAGAGGAGGCCATCGGGTTACCGCGGTCTATCTCACCTCCGGCGAGGGCGGTTCTCTCGATCGGGCGGGAGCGGAGCTGGCCCAATTGCGGGAGGAGGAGGCCAGGCGGGGAGGCAGGATCCTCGGGGTGGGGGAGGTCATTTTCCTGAGGAATCCCGACGGTCTTCTCGCCTGTTCCCCGGAGAATATCACGGCAATCACGAAGATAATCCGGGAGACGAGGCCCGGTCTCATCTACCTTCCCCACCAAGACGAGTCCCATCCGGATCACAGGGTAACCTGTAAGCTCGTCGTTGAGGCCGCCAGACGGGCGGCGGGACCCTGGTTTCCCGGGGATGGCCGGACGCCCTGGGGCGGCTCATCGCTGCTGGCGTATGAAGTGCTCAGCCCCCTTTGCGAGGTTTCCTATGTGGAGGATGTTTCCCCGGTGATAGACGTGAAGATAGAGGCCCTGAAAGAACATCATTCGCAGCTTGGCCGGATCCGGTACGATGAGGCCGTTCGGGGTGCTCTTCCGATCTGCGGGGTTACAACGGGCCGGGGGGAATATTGTGAGTGCTTCCGGGTAGTTTCTCTTTCCCGGGGATTCTTTTCCTTAAGTGGAGCATCTGGGCCAGGGGCTGGGAGCGATGAATGATCTTTTCCAGCCCCAGGTAGATCAGGGTGGAGAAGATGATGCAGATCAGGGCCAGGATAAAGAGGTGCTGGTACCTGCCCTGTCTTAAGGCGTCCCCCTGGAGGACCAGGACCAGCGTTCCCGGGAGGCGGCCGAAGACGTTGATGACGAGAAAATCGGCGAATCTCATATGGGTAAGGCCCAGGAGATAACAGAGGGCGTCTTTGGGGAAGCCGGGGATCAGAAACATCAGGAAGCTCAGATGGAGGCCCTTGTGCTCGATGAAATAATCGAACCTGTCCATGAGCTCCTTTTTTACCACATTCTCGACAAACCTCCTGCCCAGTAAACGGGCGATCTGGAAGGCGGCGATTGATCCCAGGGTAAGGCCGACAGTTCCCAGGACGAGCCCCCAAGCCTTTCCGAAGAGAACCCCCCCCAGAAAACCCGTCACCTCCCCGGGCACCGGCGCTATGACCACCTGGAGCGATTGAATGACCACGAAGATGATCGTCTGAAGCGGGCCAAAGGAGGTGATGAAGTTCTTCAGTTCCTGAAATCCGGTAAAGTACTTGTAAAAGTCAACTATATCCCGCCATTTCTCCTGGGTGTAGAGATAAAAGACAACTGCCAAAAGGGAGAGGAAAAGGAGAGCGGTGAAGATCCGGAGGGTATAGGACACCGTTTTGGATCGGAAAAGCGGTCTTATCATCATCTTTAGGCCGTTTGAATTCCTTTCATCTTCTTTTTCTTCTCAAGGCCTTTGAATAATGACAAAGGGGCGTCTCTGCAAAGCTCTATCCTCATGGATCAAACGAAGATTACCCGTTGCCGTCAATTGGTAAGGCCGGCGATCCGATAGATGAACTCGTAGCTCAAGGCGCCGCTCCAATCCGCCTCAAAAACCCCCTTGTAGCGGGTTCCATGAATCGGCCCTACGGGTTTGCCGTAGGTGTAAAACCAGTTGACGATCGGACTGCCGGTAAATCCGAGGCCGATCCAGTAAGAGCCGGGGTCAAGAAGGGGGCCCTCTTTGGCGAAAGAGAAGTCCACCCAGCGATAGCCCGGCTTGAGGGAGAGCTGGTCCAGGTCAACAAGCTCTGAGGTGGCCAGGGGTTTCCCCGGCTTGCCGCCCTCGTCGGCAAAAATATCCACCCAGAGCCACCCGTCTCCGCCGAATTTCTTGAGGGCCAGCCCCACCCGCTCAAGCTTCACCGGCTTGTCCAGCACCGCTACCTGGGCGTACTGGGTGATCTTGGTTGTTACGTATTCTGCGGTTTCCACAAGGAAGTTCTTGGTCATCTCGAATTGATTCTTCCCGGAGGCGGCGGTCTTTCTGGGGAAGGCGAAGTCGACGTCCTCGGGGAACAGTATATTGCCGAAGACAAAGGGGATGTTGAAGGGACGTTTTATGATCTCCTTATCGGGAATCCGGGGCGGTTTGGGCGGCGGCGCCAGGGCGATCTGGGTGAACTGGGCCTTCACCCGGGGGGTTAAGAGAAGGTTCTTCGGCCCGTAATCCTGCCTTTCCCCCCGCACCGCTACCTGGTCCCGGGAAAAGGTGGCGTTGATGGTTTCGGTAAGCCTCGGTTTGGTCTTCGCCTCGGCGGCCTGGCTCCAGCGGACCAGGCCGTCGTTTTTGGTATCGTTGTTGTCGAGACCCACCTCGACCCGGATGAACCGGTTGGAGACGAACAGTTGAGAATTCTGGGGATCGAAGGGAACCCAGCCCAGATCGGAAAACCAGACCTCGATCCACGAGTGCCGGCCCTGACCCATCTTGAAGGTGAGCACCCCCTTCTGCCAGTTGATATCGAAGGGCTCGTTCAACGTTATCCCGTTTACGATCCGGACGGGAATCCCCGCCGCCCGGAGGAGCGCCGCCGAGAGATGGGAGTAATTCTGGCAGTTGCCCCTGCCCGATTCGAGGGAATAAAGGGCGTCGTATCTCACCGGCGGGGTCACGTACTGAAGATTATCGACTACATGGCTGATGATCTTCTGGGTCGCATCAAACTTGGTCCTGGCGTCCCGGGTAAGCCGGGCGGAAAGCTCCTGGATGCGGGGATGGTCGGCCTGGACCTGCTCCGTTGCCGCCAGATACTCCCGGAGTTTTGGGTCCCTGACCTCATACGGGAAGGGAATATTCGTCTCCAGGGTCGAAAGTCCGGTCCTGTTTAAGGCGGTAAGAGACAGGCTGACGTCGATGGCGGCGGGGATCCTGGTCCAGGTGGCGGTCACGACCTCGTTGCCTTTGGGGTCCGTTGAGGTCTTCGATTCCTGGGGTTTCGGTTCAAAGGCGAGGTTGAATCCCTTGATCTCCTGACGGTACGTCTGGGAATGGAAAGGTTTGGGCACCACAAAACTTAAGGTAACCCTCTTTACCCCGTCACCGGTGGTGATCTGCTGTTTCATCTCGTAGCGGATTTCCGAGGCCATATCCCCAGCCAGGGTATAGTTTTCCGCCCAGGCCCAAGGCGCCAGGATAAGACAGAGCAAACCCCCAAGAAGAAAGCCTCCGGATTTCATTTCCCTCTCCTCCAAAATAAGGCAAACCTTAAAATACTGAAGGTTTGCAGATAACCTCCCTGACCTTCAACTCAAAGAAGCCGCTTGAGTTGGCCGGCTTTACAATCAAGGCGGTGTCCAGGCCGCGGGAGGTTCCGCCCAGGGAGACGATGTCTTCGTCGGTTCTCACCAGCCCCGCGTCCGCCGCCATCAGGGCCAGTTCAATGGCCACCTTGGTTCCCTGGCCGAAGACCCTCAAGGTAAAGGCCATGATTTCATCGACCTGGTAAGTTCCCAGCTTGTTTCTCACCCCCCGGCCCACCCCGCCGAAGGCATGCTGGGCCGTCAGGATCTTGACCCCTTTCTCCAGAAGCAGGCGGCGGTTTTCTTCGGAGAGTTCCTGGGTATCGGGCTTTAAAAAGCCGGTGACATGGGTTACGGCAATGATTTCCCGCTCCCCCTGAAACATCTCTACCGCCGCCAGGGCGGTCTTTCCGGAACAGGTGGGCACGACGATCTTGCCTAGGGAAAGTTCCCGCGCCCTTCTTTCGGCAAAAACGAGGGTGCTTTCGGTATTGGCCTCTCCGGCCTTAAGATGGTAGCGGCACAAGGTGTCGTAACCGGCATTTACCATAACAGGTCATCCTTTCCCTTTTTTTCGTCCGGCTCAGATCCGTCCGAACTTTTCCATGGTTTCTTTAAAGATGTGATAAAATGCCCGATTTTCCCCCAGCCCTGATTTGAGGATTATCTCAAGATCCTCCAGGTTTTTCAAATTGATGATCGAGTTTACACTTCTCTTTAAGGCGATGAGATTGTCCGAAGTTCGGTGTCTTGCGGTGAGCAGAGCCACAAACACGCGGCGCCTCGTGTTTGTGGGCAGCTCTTCGAGGTATCTGAGTAACAGGTTGTCATCAGGGTTTTGGGTATCGTAAGTTTCGTCTACGACGATCAGATCGTACACATGGAACCGCATCTTCTTCAGGGCCTCATCGGCCCCGGAGGGGTTGGTGAGCCGGTAGCCAAGCCTGGTTACCGCCTCGCCGATCTTTTCCCTGACCCCCTGATCCCCTGTGCAGATCAGGGCCGTTGGGAATTCGGCGGCGGTGAAATCAAAAGGCCGATCATCGGCATCGTAGGCGGCGAGATCCGCGGAGCGCTGCACCTTGTCGTCCGGCACTTTTCCTCCTTGTCTAGAAACGGCTCTTCGGTTTTCCGTAGTCCATATCCACCTCCAGCCGGCCGATGTCGGTGGTGGCCTTGCCGGCGGCGCTCTTGACCGCGTCGATCCCGCGGCCTACCACGGATTTGTTCGAGGCGTAGGCCTTGGCCGTATCTTCACTGATGAGGCCACCCTTATAGAGATCGACGATGTAATCGTCGAAGGTCACCATCCCGAAGGCCCGGGAGACCTGGATGATTTCATAGAACGTCTTACCTTCCGATTCGCCGTTTAGGATGGTGTCCTTGACCCGCATGTTCGATCTTAGGATCTCGAAGGCCGCGACCCTTCCCCCGCCTTCTTTAGGCAAAAGCCTCTGGCAGACGATCCAGCGGACCGTGTCGGCGAGCCTGATCCGGACCTGCTTTTCCTCCTCTGTCGAAAACATCCCCAGGATCCGGTTGATCGTCTGACCCGCGTCTACCGTATGCAGGGTGGATAAAACCAGATGGCCCGTCTCGGCGGCGCTTAAGCCTATCTCCACCGTTTCCCGGTCCCGCATCTCGCCCACCAAAATCACCTTGGGGGCCTGCCTCAGCGCCGCCCGGAGGCCGCTTGCGAAGGTGTCGAAATCGTTGCCCATCTCCCTCTGGTTAAACGTGGACATCTTGTGGGGATGGGCAAACTCGACGGGATCCTCGAGGGTGACGACATGGACCGCTTTTTTCTCGTTGATCTCGTTTAGCAGGGCCGCAAGGGTGGTGGACTTGCCGCTGCCGGTGGCGCCGGTGACCAGGATGATCCCGTTTTTCTCCTCCGCCATCTGATAGACGGCCTCCGGGAGATTCATGTCCCGGCAGGAAGGGATCCTGGTTTCCAGTTTGCGCAGGACTATCGAGTAGCGGCCCCTCTGAGAGAAGATGTTGACCCGGAACCGGGCCTTGCCGGGCAGTTCGTAGGACGAGTCGCAGGAACCCTGGGAGAGCAGGGTTTCGGTAAGCCGGCGGTCGCCGTTGATGAGGTTTAACGCGAAGACCTCGGTCTGAAAAGGGGTGAGACAGTCGAAAGGGGGATCAAGTTCCACCGGGATCAGTTTCCCTGAGCTTTCCACCTGAAAGGGACGGCCCGCGGTGATGTTCAGGTCGGAGACCCCGGGATGGGAATCGAGCATCCTGGTTAAGATATAGTCGATCTCCTGTTTCCTCATGGTTCCTCCTTAACCCTTCAGGCCGGGGGATTTACACCTCGGTGAAGTCCGTGGGCGGCGTTTTCAAAAGGGGGCGGAACCGGGCCTTGTCGTTGGCCTTGTTGTAGGCGTCGTCGATGCCGATCCAGCCCCGGTTGGCCAGATCCATGAT
>JBBIJM010000107.1:0-6938 GCA_037445955.1 Syntrophobacterales bacterium | reverse complement strand
CGATCCTTTACCAGGGGAATAGTTATGAAATTCATAGACGAGGCCACAATCTATGTAAAGGCGGGAGACGGGGGCAAGGGATCCGTGAGTTTCCGCCGGGAGAAGTTCGTACCCCGCGGGGGGCCGGACGGGGGAAGCGGCGGCAAGGGCGGGGATGTAATTATTGCCGCCGGCAAGTCTCACGGCACGTTGCTTGACCTTAAGTATCGCCCCCGGCATGAGGCCAAACGGGGCGGGCAAGGCCAGGGGGGAAACCGAACCGGAGAGAGCGCCCCGGATGTCTTGATCTCGGTGCCGGCAGGCACCGTCGTTATCGATGCGGAAAGCGGGTCCGTCCTGGCGGACTTGACCAAACAGGGGGACCGTTTTCTCGCCGCCGCCGGCGGTCTCGGGGGCAAGGGCAACGCCTGGTTCGTCTCGTCAACCCACCAGGCCCCCCGTTTCGCCCAGGAAGGATTGAAAGGCGAGGCACGGACACTCCGGCTTGAGCTAAAGCTTCTGGCGGATGTCGGGATTGTCGGCTTCCCTAACGTGGGAAAGTCTTCCTTCATCGCCCGGGTTTCCGCGGCAAAGCCCAAAATCGCCGACTATCCTTTCACCACGCTCACCCCTAATCTGGGAGTGGTCAAATATGCATCCCTGGAGAGCTTTGTCATCGCCGACATTCCCGGCTTGATAAAAGGGGCCCACCGGGGAGTGGGCCGGGGCATCCAGTTTCTCCGCCACATCGAAAGAACGGGAGTGCTTCTCCATATCCTCGATATCTCAGGCGAAGATTCTCCCGACCCCTGGGAGAGATACCTCGCGTTAAATGAAGAGCTCGCCCACTATGATCGGAAGCTGTTGGAAAAACCTCAGATTGTTGCTATAAACAAGACCGATCTTCCGGAAACGAGGGAGCGCCTGGCCCGGACGAAGGAAATCTTCCGCGGGGAAGGGATTGAACCCCTGGCGTTTTCCGCGGCCACCGGAGAGGGGGTCCGGGAGGTAGTAGCCAGGCTTGCCGCTACCTTAAGCAAATCAGGGCAATAGCTGATCCTTGATGTCCGGTTGGAAAACACACATTTTTAACAAACCGCGGGGCCAAGACATGGGAAGAGAGGTTCTAACGGGGATAAAGCGGGTCCTGATTAAGATCGGCAGCGCCGTTCTCACCGGCGGCGACGGGCTCGATCTTAAGATTATCGAACAGCTCGTCGATGAAATTGCCGGACTCACCCAAAGCGGCTATCAGGTGACCATGATCAGCTCCGGGGCGATTGCCTCGGGAAAGCAGCGGCTGGGCATCACCGGGGCGCTCAAAAGCATTCCCCAGAAGCAGGCGGCCGCGGCGGTAGGCCAGGGCCGCCTGATGCGGGTCTATTCCAACGCCTTCGGCCGGCACGGGATCAATGTAGCCCAGATCCTCCTTACCATGAGCGATCTCACCGACCGGCGGCGTTTTTTAAATATCCGAAACACCCTCTCGACGCTCAGGGAGTGGGGGGTTATAGCAATCATCAACGAAAACGATACCGTTGCCGTCGAGGAGATCAAATTCGGCGACAACGACAACCTCTCCTCCCTGATTACCAATATCATCGACGCCCAGCTCCTCATAAATCTCACCAGCGCCGAGGGGCTCTTCGACCGCAACCCTCTCCTTTATCCCGAGGCCAGGCTGATCCCTCTGGTCGAGGAGATCACCGAAGAGATGGAAAGGGGAGCCTCGGAAGAGGGAACCCCGTCGGGAACCGGGGGGATGAAGAGCAAGGTTCTGGCGGCCGGAAAGGTTGCCGCCTTCGGGATCCCCTGCGTCATTGCCCCGGGGAAGAGGCCCGGGGTGATCCGGGATGTGCTGGCGGGAAAGGAGATTGGAACCCTCTTCCTCCCCCGCCGGGACCACCATTTAAAAGGGAGAAAATACTGGATCGCCTTTACCTTGAGATCGAGGGGGAGGCTGGTTATAGATTCCGGGGCCAGGAAGGCGATTATCGAGGAGGGGAAAAGCCTGCTTCCCTCAGGGGTGACCGCCGCGGAAGGGGATTTCGAGGCGGGCGATCCGGTCACCTGTGTCGATGCGGAAGGGGCCCCCCTGGCTAAGGGGCTGGTAAACTACGGCATCGCCGAGGTAAAGAAGATTATGGGTTTGAAAACCGACCGGATCGAGCAGGTAATCGGCTACAAGGACTACGATGAAATCATCCACCGGGACAATCTGGCGGTGATTACCCCGGGCCGGAGATAACAGCCTCCGGCAGAAACAGACCCCGTTAGCCCAATTTGCCTATGGGTAAGGGATTGCCGTTGATCCCGGGGCGATGACCAATCAGCCAGCCCCTAGAACCGATATTGGAAGATATTCATCTTCCCCGCCACATCCGTGCGGCCTGTAAGCCGATCCTTCCCGGCAATCTCGGCGGTCACCTCCGGGATGTTCAGGGCAACCTTCTTGCCCGTGACCTCGATCATGGCCCGGCTCGAGGTGGCAATCCCAATCGCCGCGCCGGCGATCACCCCGGCCCCGGCCCCGTAGGCTACGTAATTCCAATGGTCCGCGGGCTTGTCGGTGAAGATCATCAGGGCCGCCCCGATCAGCGCCCCGACGGCCCCCCCGTAAACGGACCCCTTGAGGGTGGTATCGAAAACATCCCTCCCGCAGGAGACCGAGGGGGCCGAGAGGACCAGAACCAACGACAGGACCATTATGGTTCTCAGTTTTTTATTCATGTTGCCTCCCTGTAGTTATTCTGCCCCCTCCATAATCGAGCCCGGGATGGTTGTCAAGAAAACATCCTCACCTTAAAGACAGCTTACGGGAAAAGATGTTCCAGAAGGATCTTGAGGCCGATGGCAAGAAGGATCATTCCGCCCAGAAGCTCCGCCTTCTTTCCCAGAAGGAGACCCAGCCTGCCGCCGGCGACAAAACCGATCGCCGTCATGATCATCGCGGTCAGGCCGATGACCAGGCTGGGATAGATGATCTTGAGGTTGAGGAAGGCCAGACTCAAACCCACCGCCAAGGCATCGATACTCGTCGCGATGGCAAGAACGATGAGAGGAAGGCCCCTGGTCAAATCAACGGGTTTCTCCCTGGCCTGGCCTCTGAGAGCTTCATGGATCATCTTCCCTCCCACCAGGGCGAGCAGGCCAAAGGCCAGCCAATGATCATACGGCTCGATGATCCCGGCAAAGGTCATTCCCGCCTGCCAGCCGACAATAGGCATTAGAAGCTGAAAAAGGCCGAAGTGGAACGACAGGCGAAACAGGGGGCGGATCGCGATCCGTCGCCAGGCGGCGCCCACTGCCAGGGCCACCGAAAAGGCATCCATACCCAAAGCCAGGGCGATGAGGATGAGGGAAGGAAAGTCCATATCTCAGCGGGCGGGGAAGGTATCTCTCAAGGTATTTTTGATCTCGGCGGCAAGGCTCAAACCTATCCGCCCCACCTTGGCTATTTCCTCCGGGGCGGCCTCCCGGATTCGATCGAAAGAAGAGAAACGGTCGATCAGGGCCTTTTTCCTCTTCGACCCCACACCGGCTATTTTATCCAGGACGGATTCCACGGCGGCCTTTCCCCTGATCTTTCTGTGATAGGAGCGGGCGAAACGATGGGCTTCGTCGCTGATCCGTTTGAGCAGGAGATGGACCGCGGGCCAGCGGCAAGGCAGGAGGGGATCCTTCCTCCCGGGAAGGTAGATCCTCTCCCCTCCCTTCGTTCCCGCCTCCCGGTCTTTGGCCAGGGCAATGACCTCCACTCCCCGGATCCCCAGGTCTCTCAGCACCGAGAGGGCCACGCCGAGGTGTCCCTTCCCTCCGTCGATGATGATCAGATCCGGCAGCGGATCCTTCCCGGCGAACCTCCTTTTCAATACCTCATAAAGCATCCCGTAGTCGTCCGCCCCGGTGGCCTCTCTGATCCGGAAACGTCGATAGTTTTCCTTCGCCGGAAGTCCGTCGCGGAAGGACACCAGGCCCCCGACCCGGTGGGCGCCGCTCAAATGGGACAGGTCGTATCCTTCGATCAGCCCGGGAATTTTTTGGAGACGACATTTTTCCGCCAGCATCGCCAGGGTCTCCTTCAGGTTTATCCCGGCGACTTCGGCCCTCAGACCGTCCGCGGCGTTCATTTGCGCCAGCCGGAGCAGTTCCGCAGCCCTTCCCCGGCGGGGATTCAAGACGGCAACGGGCCTCCCCCTTTTGTCTCCGAGCCATTCGGCGATGAGCTTCCGCTCTTCCAGAGGGAAAGGGATAATGACCTCAGCGGGAAGCAAGGGGTTTTCGTGATAGAACTGTTTGATCAGGGAGGCCAGAAGATGATCGTCGGTATCTGGGGCGGTGATAAGGGGAAAGGACCTTTTGGCAACGAGCTTGCCCGCGCGGATGAAGAGGGCGCAGACCTGGGTGAGGTTATCCTCCCTGTGGAAACCGAAAACGTCCCGGTCTTTGCCTGTCACCTCGCTTGTCCTCTGCCTTTCGATCGTCCTGTCGATATCCCTGATCCGGTCCCGAATATTTGCCGCCTCCTCAAAGTTGAGGGCGAGGGCCTCATCCTTCATCCGGCGCTCCAAATCGGCGAGCAATCCTTTCCCCTTGCCTTCCAGAAACGCCGCTGCGTCCGCCGCCAGAAGGCGGTAGCTTCGTTCATCCACCGCTCCGACACAGGGGGCCAGACAGCGTCCGATTTGATGCTCCAGGCAGGGACGCCGCCGCCCGGCCAGTTCCCGGTCCCGGCAGGTGCGCAGGGGAAATATCCGCTGGATGAATTTCAGCGTTTCCCTGGCGGATCCGCCATTGGGAAAGGGTCCGAAGTACCTGGCCCCGTCCGGCCGCACCCTTCTTAGCAATTCGAGTCTGGGGAAGGGATCTTTCAGGTTCAGCCGGAGATGAAAATAGGTCTTGTCGTCCCGGAAGACCACATTGTACCGGGGACGATGGCCCTTGATCAGGTTGTTCTCCAGGATCAGGGCCTCCTTTTCCGTTTCGGTGACAACAAAATCGATTCCCTCGAACTGGGCAAGGAGAAACGGGATCATCGGTCGAAGGTCGCCCCCGGCCATGTAGGAGGCAAGCCTGCTTT
Organism: Syntrophobacterales bacterium; assembly: GCA_037445955.1. Classification (GTDB taxonomy): domain Bacteria; phylum Desulfobacterota; class Syntrophia; order Syntrophales; family CAMTWB01; genus JBBIJM01. The sequence continues at coordinate 1,879 of JBBIJM010000107.1, read as the reverse complement.
TGAGATCCTTCGCCTTCCCGACGTAGATGACCTTCCCGGCGGCGTTTTTCATCAGGTAAACCCCCGGCCTCTCCGGGGCGTTTTTCATCCTGGTTTTAAGGATTTCATCCATCGTCTTAATTCTGAAACTGAAGGCTTTGAACAATGTTATTTCGAGCCGCCGACCCCGATGCGCTGCATCGCGGTTATTAACAGTCGAGTAGACTAGTTTCTCCCGGACGTCAAGTTGATGTTTGTTTTCTCCGTTTACCGCCTGGTTTGCCTTCGGCGCCACAATATCAAAACCATGTATCCGTTGGCCCCAGCCCCTCACAGAGGCGGACGTGCAGGTTTCCTGCATCCGGCTCTTCAAGCAGGTTCACATACCTGTGGCATAAATCCAAGAGTAACCTTTCACTATCCGGGGTCTTGGTAAGGGAAAACGCTTACGTCGCTCCTGGTATTTCCGACGGCACGGTAATCTTTGGTAACACGCAGGGAGAAAATAGGTCGCGTCGAATGTACACGCTTAAAATGAAAACTGGGATGGTAGGGGTTCTTCTTAAACTTACTATATGCCTTCTTTGCTTCTTTCCTTATTTGTTCCGGTAATTCCCTATAGCATTTCCAGAAACGGTCAGTCGTTCGGGAAATCATAGGTCTTTCAGGTTTAATGGTTTTGTCTTTCCCTGCTTGTGCGCAAGGATGGCCTCATCCGCAAGCCTGTCTAGGATATCCTCTGAAGCTGCAAACGCTTTCTCCCATTTTCCTTCCGCTTCGAGTTCCTCCATTACCCATTTAGCCAAGGCATTCTGCTCAACCTCAGGCAACCTAGACGCTTCTTTGAATGCTTTTTCCAAGAGTTTTGTCATGCCTCACCTCTCTGGTACAATACCAGCCAATAGTTTACCACACGGACACAGAGATGACATTCGATACTTTGTCCATTCTCTATTTAGGCATAACATTATTTTTTAAATATCTTCTATAGTTGGAGGGATTATAAATAGACAAATGAGGAGTGTCAAGATATTTTTGACACTCCTCCGGTGGGGGTGGAGGGAATAGGAGAGAGAATTCTGAGTTTTGAGTTCGGAGTTCGGAGAGTAGAAAAAAATTTTCCGCCCGTCGACCCTATTTCTTGTCCTCCAGCACTTCCACCCGCGCCGAAAGGGCTGCCAGGGTCTGCCTCTGTTCGGCGATGAGTTTTTGCTGCTCCTGGACCACCTTGGTCAGAACCGCCACCATGTCCATAGGGCTCAAGCCCTTGCGGTCCCGGGAGGCCAAGAGTTCCGGAACATCTTCGGCGACAAAGCCCACATGGCGCTCGCTCCTGTCACTGCGGTAGTTGAATACAACCGGGTTGAGCCGGCCGAAGGCCTCCATGGCCTTCTCGGCGGAGAGATCCTCCAGGTTCTCCTTGAGGCTCCGGCTCGAGGCATTGCTCCATATCCCTCCCGCGGTCACGTGGGCCCCGCTCTTGAGGTGGAGGGGGTGGGTGGGGGCCATCACCCCGATTCCCACAAACCCCCCGTCGGCCAGGCTGCTCACCGTCAAACTGGGCCCCTGGAAGTGGGTCCCCAGGTGCCATTTTTTTGCGGAGGGGCCGTAAGCCAGGTACCCCTGGGTCCCCTTGGGATCGAGGGTGGGATCGCCCACGGTGATGTAGGACATCCGGTTGGCTCCCACCCGGGCGGTGAAGCGGGCCACCTCCATGTTGTTGGGGTTGGACTCCGGGTTGTGGACCTGCAGGTAGGCATTTGCGTCCCCGCCGTGGGATGAGGTGGCGGCGTTGACCCCGATGAAAACCCGCCCCTGGGTATGGAAGAAATTGCTCCCCGCCCGCTCCCACGCCCAGGCGGCCAAATCCATTCCCAGGACGGCCAGGACCAGCACTCCC
>JBBIJM010000106.1:0-6962 GCA_037445955.1 Syntrophobacterales bacterium | reverse complement strand
CCGGGAATATCCCCTGAACCATCCCCGGGTCCATCTCGTTTTCCCCTCGATGGGGGCCCGGGTGAACGAGGCGGCGGCGGCGGTCTTCCGGGGTCTGGGGATCCGGGCGACGGCCCTGGCGAAGGCCGATGAGGAGGTGCTCAAACTGGGCCGGGGCAATTCGACCTGCAAAGAATGCCTCCCGCTCCAGTTGACCGTGGGGAGCCTCTTGAAATATCTGCAGACCCGGAGCGATCCCGATGAACTGCTCGTCTATTTCATGCCCACCGCCTCCGGACCCTGCCGTTTCGGCCAGTACATGCCCTTCATCAAGGCCTATGTTGAGCGGGAGGGGCTTGCCGATGTCGCCCTCTTTTCCCTCCGGGCGGAAACGAGTTATTCCGAGGCCCTGGGCAATGACGTTACCCTGAAACTCTGGAGCGCCCTTATCCTGGCCCATATCTTCCAGGATCTCCATTCCCTGTTTCTCGTAAATGCCCGGGATCGGCAAGGGGCGCTTGAGCTGCTGGACGAAAACTGGTTTAAGATGCTCGGTGTTTTAACCGGCTCGCCGGATTTGCCGGCGGTCAAAAGGGCCTTGACCGGGGCCGCGGAGGTATTTGCCGGAATTCCCCTGAAGAAGGGCTGGCGGGAGACGCCGTCGGTCCTCTTGACGGGCGAGATTTTTGTCCGCCTGGACGATCTCTCCCGGCAGCATCTGGTGGAGAGACTGGCGGATCAGGGCTTCTTTGCCAAGGTTTCGAGTATCATGGAGTGGATCTACTACACCGACTGGTGCGTGAAAAACGGCATCTCCGCCCGCGGGATCGATCTTAAAGGCCGGGTGAAGCTCTTCCTGCGGTCCTGGTGGATGAGATCATATGAAAGGGAATTAAGCGAAATCATCGCCCGGGCGGACCTCCTTCCCTGCCGGCTCGAAGACGTGGATCTGGTTATCGACAATGCCCGGCACATCATCAACCCCGAACTCTCCGGCGAGGCGATCCTCACTATCGGCGGGGCCCTGACGGAGGTGCCGAAACATTACGACGGGGTGATCGCCATCGGTCCCTTCGGTTGTATGCCCAATCAGATCGCTGAGGCGATCCTTTCCCGGGAGATGGGGCCTGGCTGGCAGCAGGCGCCCTGGGCAAGGGGGCTGGGGCCTGGTTTTGGGTCGATCCCGGAACTGCCCTTCCTTGCCGTCGAAAGCGACGGCAACCCCTTTCCCCAGATCATCAACGCCAAACTCGAGGTCTTTATGCTCCAGGCGGCGCGGCTGCACGAGGCGCGGCTGGGAACAGGGGCCAAATGACAGAATCATCGCGGTCGAAAGGACCGAAGCCCCGGTTTGTCGAAGTTACCGGAATGGTCGCAGCCGCCTTGAGTCTCTAGCTTTTCCGTGGATACCTCGCTTCTTTGAACAGGGCAAGCTCCCGGGCCGGAAAGTATCAACCCGCCGCCGAATCGGCCGGGGATCTCGGGGGGATCACCAGGGCGTAGCCCTCGGCGATTGTTTCGTTTCTCTGGTTCGTCCAGGACAATTTGAGCCGAACCCGCATCTTCTCCGGGATCTTCTCTTCCACCTCCGCCCGGGCGGTGATGGTATCGCCGAAAAAGGTCGGTCCCTTGAAGCGGCAGAAGATCTCCAGGGCGATCGTTCCCAGGCCGGGGAGCTTCATCCCGAGTACCGGGGCGATGAGGCTCTGGGGCAGGGCGCCGTGGGCGATCCGGCTCTTAAACGGGGTGAGGCGGGCGAATTCCTCGTCTACATGAATCGGGTTGAAGTCTCCGGATATCCCGGCAAAGAGGTAAACGTCGGTTTCGGTGATGGTTTTCGTAAACGAGGCGCTCATCCCGATGGTGATCTCCCGGTAGGTATAGCCGATCTTCAAGTCTGTCATAGGCCGTTTTCTAGACCCTTTCTTTGAATTCTTCTCCGAGGAGCCCCTCGGGTTTGACCAGCAGAATAACGATGATGATGAGAAAGGCCAGGGTGTTCTTCAGGGCGATGCTTACATAGCCGCCGGCGAGGCTCTCCGCAACCCCCAGGATGAGGCCGCCCAAGATGGCCCCGGGCAGGCTCTGGAGCCCCCCCAGGATGGCCGCGGCAAAACCCTTGAGAAACGGTTCCAGCATGAAGAAGGGGTCAAGCAGAAGCGCCGGGGCTAGAAAGAGCCCGGCTGCGACCCCGAGAGAGGCGGCAAGCCCCCAGGCCAGGGCCAAAACCCGGCGGGTCGGTATCCCCAGGGTCTGGGCGGCGGGCAGGTTCTCCGAGGTGGCCCGCATCGCCACCCCGAGGCGGGTTTTTTGAACGAGGAGATAAAGGAGACAGCTCATTGCGAGGCCCAGGATGAACGTCCAGAGGCCGAGTTCGCTCACCACCACCCCGCCTATATGCCAGATTCGGGAGTCGGAAAGGGGAAAGGCGAGGGTTTTCGTATCCGTTCCCCAGAGGTAGGCAATGAGCCCCTGGAGGATCAGGCCCAGGCCCAGGGTAAGGATGATCTGGCCTAAGATGGTGGCGTTGCGCCGCTGGGCGGGGACGAGGATGAGAAAATAGAAGGCCATCGCCAGCACGGCCCCCCCGGCGATTGCCAGGGGAAAGGTGATGAGGAAGGCAAGCTGAAGTCCGAGCAGGGTGAAGGCGACGAAGGTCCCGAAGGTGGCCAGATCGCCGTGGGCGAAATTTAAGATCCTCGTGGAGCGGTAAACGAGGGAAAGGCCCAGGGCCACCAGGGCGTAAATGCTTCCCGTGGAGAGGCCGGAGACGAAGTACTGGAGGAATAGTCTCATAGAATCATCCTTCGAGTGAAATATGACAGGATGGCTTCCTATCCGCCCTGCCGCTAACGGAACGGCCAGTTCCGGAAGTAGAGCCTGATCTTGAGCCACCGCCCGGCGATGCCCTGGGGTTCGAAGATCAGGATGATGATGATCGTAATCCCAAAAATCACCGGTACCAGTTCCCTGGCCTCGCTCCATACCTGGGGCACCAGAATCACGAAGGCCGCCCCCATGATCGACCCGCCGATGGAGGCCAGGCCGCCGATGATCACCGCGACGAAGATGGTGATCGACTCCATGAAGGTGAAGAGGTTCGGTTCGAGGTAGCCGATAAAGAGGGCGTAGGCCGCCCCCTGCAGGCCCACGTAGAAGGAGCTGATTGCAAACGAGAGGAGCTTGTAATGGGCGAGATTCACTCCCATGGCCTCCGCGGCGATGTCGTTGTCCCGGATGGCGATAAAGGCCCTCCCGGCGTAGGAGGAGATGAGGTTGTAGGAAAAAATGGTGAGAATAATCAACAAAAGGAGGATAAAATAATAGAAGGTCGCCTGCTGGGTCAGGCCGAAGAGGGCGGGGATCTTCTTGACGACAAGCCCCATCCGTCCGCCGGAGATCGCCTCGGTGTTTAGGAGGATCTGGTAGACGGCGATCCCGAAGCCCATGGTGACGATGGCCAGATAGGGCCCCTTCAACCTAAGCGACGGGAACCCGACGATAAACCCGGAGAGGCCGGCCAGAAGCCCGGCGGCAAGCAGGGCGGCGGGTATCGGCAGGCCCTGGGCGGTCAGGTGGCCGAAGGCATAGGCCCCGATCGCCAGAAACCCGGCCTGGCCGAAGGAGATGAGCCCGGTATAGCCGATGAGGATGTTCTGCCCCTGGACGCCTATGGCGTAGATAAAGACCACCGTGGCGATGTGGACCAGGTAATCCTGCCTGAGGAAGGGCAGGATCAGGGCGGCGAGGATGATACAGCCGATCCCCAGGCCGGTCCAGAATTTCCGGATGAGCCGCAATTCTTCCCGATAGCTTTCAATCAGATCCACATACACCTCGCAAAAAAAATCATTCTCCGTAGAGAGAGGCAATCAGGGAGGCGTACCTCTTCTCGAGGAAACGCCGCTTCACCTTTTTCGTCGGGGTGACATCGCCGTCCTCTTCATAGAAGCGGCGGGGGAGCAAGGCGGCCTTCTTGATCGACTCGACCTGGGAGAGGGTCTTGTTGACCTTGGAGACCTCCTGGTCGACGAGCCGCTTGATCTCGGGTTTGGTGGTGAGATCCTCGAAGGTGGTAAAGGGGATCCGCTGATCCTGGGCATATTTGGTGACGTTGTCCTCGTCGATTAAGATCAGGGCTACCAGGTATTTCCTGCCCTCACCGATTACCACGGCATCCTGGATGTAAGGGCTGAACTTCAGCTTGTTTTCGATGAAGGCCGGGGTGATGTTCTTCCCCCCGGCGGTGATGATGATGTCCTTCTTCCGGTCGAGGATCTTCAAAAACCCGTCGTCCAGCGCCCCGACGTCTCCGGTGTGGAGCCAGCCGTCTTTGATCGTCTCGGCGGTGAGTTCGGGCTCCTTGAAATACCCCTGGAAAACCCCCGGTCCCCGGGCGAGGATCTCGCCGTCGTCGGCTATCTTCACCTCGATGTCCGGGATGGCCTCTCCTACGTAGCCCAGCCGGGGGCGGTCCAGGCGCTGGATGGCAATGACGCCGGTGGATTCGGTCTGGCCGTATCCCTCTCTGAGGGGCACCCCCAGGGCGTTGTAGAATTCGAAGAGCTCCGGCGCCGCGGGCGCCGCCCCGCAGATCGCCCAGCGGACCCGCTCGAACCCCATCTGCCGCTTCAGATGGTAGAGGACGGCAAAGTACAGGGGCCGGTAGAGGAGGCCCCAGAGGAGGCGGGGGAGGGATCTCTCCGGGGAGCGGACGAACTTGAGACCGACTAAGACGCTTAAGCGGTAGATGATCCTTTTGAACGGCGGGGCGTCGGACATGCGGATCTCGATTGCCGAGGCGAACTTTTCCCACAGCCGGGGAACGGAGGCGAAGATGGTGGGAGAAACCTCCCGGAGGTTCTGGGGAAGGGTGTCCGGGCTCTCGACGAAGTTCACCGTCCCCCCGGACCAGAGGGACTGAAACAGGGAGATGAGGTTTTCGTAGATGTGGGCCAGGGGGAGATACGAGACCACCTCGTCGGTTTCGTAGCTCGGGGCGGCCTTGACGAAGGATTCGGTGAGCATCAGGATGTTCCGGTGGGAGATCATGGCCCCCTTCGGGCGGCCGGTGGTGCCGGAGGTATAGATGATCATCGCCGTGTCGTCGGGCCCCACCCCGGCGAGGCGCTCTTCGACGCATTGGGGATTATCCCGGAGATAGTTTTGGGCGTCCTTGAGGAAATCCTTGTAAAAGACGATCTTTTCCTGGGAGAAACCCCAGAGCCCCTTGCTTTCCCAAACGATGACCCGCGCCAGGTTCACCTCGGGGAGGATCTGGAGGATCTTGTCCACCTGCTCCTCGTTTTCGATAAAGACGACCTTGGCCTCGGAATGGCCGATGATATAGGCGACCTGCTCCGGGGCGGAGGTGGTGTAGATCCCGCAGGTCACCGCCCCCGCGGTCATCGCGGCGAGGTCGCAGATGAGCCATTCGGGACGGTTTTCTCCCAGAATCGCCACCCTCTCCCCGGGGCCGACGCCAAGGGATATGAGACCGGCGGCCACTTCCCGTACCCTTGCGGCGTACTGGTCCCAGGAGATCCCATGCCAGATGCCGAAATCCTTATACCTGAGGGCGACCCGACCCCGGAGGCGCCCGGCCTGTTCGAACAGGAGACCGGGAAGGTTAGGGGTTCTCATCACCAGCTCCTCCTTTTCTTGTACAGACGCCAGCCTTTGGGTGAGACGGCCTGGCCGCTTGATCCCAGGTAGAGCTCCTGCACGTCAGGATTGTCCATCAATTCGCTGGATGTCCCCTTGAGAACGATCCTCCCCGCCTCGAGGATATAGCCGTAATGGGCGATTTTCAAGGCGAGCTTCGCGTTCTGTTCCACCAGGAGAATCGTGGTTCCCAGCCTGCTGATCTTCACCAGGGCGTCGCAGACGTGGCGGGCGACGAGGGGGGCGAGGCCCAGGGACGGTTCGTCGAGCATGAGGAGTTTCGGCCTCCTCAAGAGGGCCCGGCCGATGGCGAGCATCTGCTGCTCGCCGCCGGAGAGGGTTTCCGCCTGCTGCCCTTCCCGCTCCTTCAAGATCGGGAAGAGGTCGCAGATGTATTTCAAATCCTCGTCAATCCCCGGGTCTCTTCTCCCCCAGAGACCCAGATCGAGGTTTTCCTTCACCGTAAGCTCCCGGAAGAGGCCCCGGTCCTCGGGGACATAGACGATCCCCAGAGAAGAGATCCTCTCCGGGGGGAGCCGCTGGATCCTCTTTCCCAGGAATTCGATAGTTCCCTTCTTGGGCTGGTCCTTAAGGAGTCCGGCGATGGTTTTGAGCAGGGTGGTCTTCCCGGCCCCGTTCGGGCCGAGGATGGCAAAGATGTCCCCCTCCCTGATCTCCAAAGAGAGGCCGTGGAGGGCGTAGATCCGGTCGAAATAAAGGGTTTCGATGTTGGCGATCTTAAGAAATGCTCTCATTCCTCCCCCAGATAGGCCCTGATCACCTCGGGGTTCCTCTGCACCTCCGGAGGCGTTCCCTGGGCGATCTTCTGTCCGTAGTTGAAGGCCACCATCCGGTCGGCAAGACGGGAGGCGAGCCTCAAATCATGCTCCACCAGGAGAATTGTCATCTGGAAACGGCCCCGGATCTCGCCTGCCCGGTAAGCCGCCTCCTCCTTCTCTTCTGCGGTCAAGCCGGATACCGGTTCGTCCAGGAGGAGCACCTGAGGTTTAAGGGCCAGCGCCCGGCCGAGTTCGACCCTCTTCTGAACGCCGTAGGGGCAGTCCGCCACCCGGGCCTTCCGGTAGGCCTGGAGATCGAGAAAGTCGATAAGCTCCTCCACCTCCTCCCGGTGGCGCAACTCCTCCTTGCGAATCCGGAGGAGGGCTTGGGCCAGGTTTTTCCGGAAGTGGATGTGACGTCCCAGAAGAAGGTTGTCCAGGACGTTCATATTCATGAAGAGACGGAGGTTCTGAAAGGTGCGGGCGATCCCCCTTTGGGCGATCTCATCGGGGGAGAGGCCGACGAGGCCCTTCCCCCGG
>JBBIJM010000105.1:0-7004 GCA_037445955.1 Syntrophobacterales bacterium | reverse complement strand
GGGCAAAATATCAGCCTGTTCCCATCTTCATGGACCGGAAGGGGCGGCTCTGGGAGATCGACATCAAGCTCTTGATGCGCAACTCCACCGGGGATATCGAGGAAGATCTCGCAACCGAGGCGCTTCCTCTGCCCTATGAGTCTCTGGGGGAGAGGGTGGAGGTGGTCGTGATCGGGCTGCACGGCAAATACGGCGAGGATGGCTGCCTCCAGGGGCTCCTTGAGCTTCTCGGGGTTCCCTATACCGGATCCGGCGTCCTGGCCTCGGCCCTGGGGATGGACAAGTATGCCGCCCGGAGGCTCCTTTCCTTAAGGGGTCTTGATGTGCCAAAAACCATAGCAATTTCCCTTCGTGATATGGCGGAAAAACCGGACCTCGCGGTGCTTGCGGAGCAAATCCGGGGGGAATTTGGTTTCCCCTGTATCGTCAAGCCCGCCCGGGAGGGTTGCAGCACGGCGGTGGCCAAGGTCGAAAATGGGGAAGGCTTGGATGCGGCCCTCAAGAACGCAGGGGATTGGGACGAGTTGATCCTGATAGAAGAGTTCATAACCGGGGTCGAGGTTACCTGCGGCGTTCTCGATGGTGATCCGCCTTTTGCCCTGATCCCTTCGGAAACGATCCCTACGACGGAGATCCTGTCCCTGGAAGACAAGTTTCTCTACGGCCAGGGGGAGAACAAGACCCCCCCGCGGCTTTCGGAAGAGATTATAAAGAGGATTCAGGAAACGGCCAGGGCCGCGTTTGTAGCCCTGGGGCTTAGGGGTTATGCCCGGATCGATATGTTTGTTCGGCCCGACGGCCGGGTTTCCGTTCTGGAGCCCAACACCCTGCCAGGTCTTACCCCCTCGACGGTGCTCTTTCATCAGGCCGCCGCCTGCGGCTTTACCCCGGCTGAGCTCCTCGACAGGATAATTACCGCTGCCCTGGCGGCCCATGGGTCTAAAAGGGGTCCCCTGTAATGGGCAGGATCGGGATTATCCTGGAGAAGACCGGCAAGACCATCGAGGGGAAAGTCGAAGAAATGGGAAGGACGGTCCTTATGTGCCTTTCCATCTTTTCCTGGATGGTGAGGCCGCCTTTCAAGATAAGACCGATCTTCAAACAGATGGAGTTTGTCGGAGTCAAGTCGATTTTCGTGGTGGTTTTGACGGGAACCTTCACGGGCATGGTGATGGCCCTCCAGGGATATAAGGGTTTTCGGACCTTCGGGGCGGAAAGTATGGTGGGGGCGACGGTGGCCCTGGCCATGACCAGGGAACTCGGCCCGGTTCTCACCTCTCTTATGGTCACCGCCCGGGCGGGGTCGGCGATGGCGGCGGAACTGGGGACCATGCGGGTGACGGAGCAGATCGACGCCCTTTACGTCATGGCGGTCAATCCCGTGAAACACCTCATCGTGCCCCGGGTGATAGCGAGCGTCGTCATGGTCCCGCTGCTTACGGTAATTGCGAATTTTGTCGGGATCCTGGGCGGTTATTTCGTCGGGGTCCATGTCCTCCGGATCGGGTCCGGGGCCTTTGTGAGCAACATAGTCCGCCTGGTTGATCTTGAAGACATCTACCACGGACTTACCAAGGCGGCGGTGTTCGGCCTGATTCTTTCCGTGGTGGGCTGCTACAAGGGATTCAATGCCCGCAACGGGGCGGAAGGGGTGGGGAGGGCTACCACGGAGGCGGTGGTCCTGGCCTCTATCGCCATCCTGGTGAGTGATTACTTTCTCACGGCGATTATGTTTTAACCCGCGGGTTGCTGATGATAGAACTCTTTAAACTACATAAATCCTTCGGGAGCCAGAAGGTGCTCGACGGCCTTAATCTCGTCATCGAGCCCGGCAGGACCACGGTGATCATTGGCCGAAGCGGCGGGGGAAAGAGTGTTCTCTTGAAGCATATCATCGGGCTTATGAAACCGGATCAGGGGAAGATCCTGGTGGATGGGGTGGACATCGCCAGATTGAATGACCGGGGGTTGAACGAGATAAGAAAGAGATTCGGGATGCTGTTTCAGGAGGCAGCCCTTTTCGATTCCCTGACGGTAGGGGAAAATGTGGCCTTTCCCTTGAGGGAACACACGAAAATGACGGATCTGGAAATCCGCCTCGAGGTGAAAGAGAGGTTGAAGGCCGTCGGTCTATTCGGGATTGAGGAGAAGATGCCGGCGGAGTTAAGCGGCGGGATGAGAAAAAGGGTCGGTCTTGCCCGGGCGCTTGCCATGAAGCCGGAGATAGTCCTCTTCGACGAGCCGACGACCGGTCTTGATCCGGTTATGACCGAGGCCATCAACAATCTCATCATCGAGACCCAGAGGAGTTTTAATCTGACCTGTGTGGTAATCAGCCATGACCTCCAGTCGATTTTTAAGATCGGCCACAATATCGCCATGCTCTATGAGGGCAGGATCATCGAATACGGGGATTCAGCGAAGGTGGCATCTTCCGAAAACCCCGTTGTCCGGCAATTTTTAAACGGCAGTATTCAAGGTCCCATGAGGCTCATGTAACGGTGGAGAGAGATGTCGGGATTTTATCATTTTAAAGGAAACCGGGCCCGTTGCGGCCGGCGGGTAGGCAAATGGGGGCGTTGAGTTCCGAGGCGAAGGTCGGTCTGTTTGTCCTTGTCGGCCTGATTATCCTGGGTTATATGTCCTTTAAGGTGGGCAAGCAGGATTTCGGCCTCCGCCGGGGCTATGCGGTGAACATACCCTTTGAAAACGTGGCCGGCCTCGATAAAGACGCCGCGGTGGTTATCGCCGGGGTTGAGGTGGGAAAGGTGGAGGCGATCTACCTCCGGGACGGCAAGGCCATGGTAAGGATCAGGATCCCCGAGCGGGTGACCCTGGGAAAGGATTCCGCGGCGGCCATTAAAACAAGGGGGGTCCTGGGAGAGAAGTATATCGAACTTGTTCCCGGGAAGAGCGCCGAGTTTTTGAAGGACAATGAAGAGATCATCATCACCGAAAGACAGGCCGACTTGGACCGGCTTCTCCACCAGTTCGCCCTCATTGCCGATGACGTGAGGAAGATGACGGGATCCCTGAGCACTGTCCTGGCCGGGGCGGAGGCGGAGCAATCATTCAAAGATATCATTGATAATACGAGAAAACTGACGGGAAATCTCGATGCCATGGTCAAGGGAAACGAGGCCTCCTTAAGGGCGGTCCTCGATAACACCCGTCAATTGACGGGAAACTTGAACCGGGTGGTCAGTGCCAATGATGAAAAGGTCGCCCAGGTGCTCGACGGCCTGAAAAATGCGAGCAAGGAACTGGAGAAGACCTTCGCCTCGCTAAACGAGATTGCCGACGGGGTGAAGAAGGGGGAAGGAACCGTAGGTCACCTCCTCAAGGACAAGGGCACTGCGGAGCGGCTCAACCGGGCCATGACCTCGCTTCAGGAGATCGCCGACCGGATCAACCAGGGAAAGGGCACCCTGGGAAAACTCGTCACCGACGAGGAGACGATAAACAACCTCAACGAATCCCTGGCCGGGCTCAGCCGTTATGTGAACAAGGCGGAACAGTTTCGAACCCATCTGGGCTACCGGGGCGAGTTTCTCTTCGACAAGGGCGAGGCCAAACACTATCTCGATGTCCGGATCCAGCCTAAGGAAGACAAGTTCTACATCCTCGGGGTGGTAAGCGACCCCAAGGGGAAAAAGACCCTGCGGGAGAGCACCACCGCCGGGGTAACCACCCGGACGGAGGAGTGGGACAAGCAGGGGCTCCTCTTTACCGCCCAGATCGGCAAGCGCTTCCGGAACCTGGCGGTTCGGGGCGGCCTCTTTGAATCCACCGGCGGGGTGGGGATGGATTACTTCGCCTTGAACGACAAGCTGAAACTTACCCTGGAGGCCTTTGATTTTGCCGCCGACCGGCGGGTCCATGTCAAGACGGCCGCAGAGTACCGGCTCTTCAAACATCTCTATTTCACCGCCGGGTGGGACGATCCCTTCAACCGGGCCGGCTCTTCCCCGTTCGGCGGGTTCGCCATCCGGTTCGAGGATGACGACCTGAAGTATCTGCTCACCTCCACCCCGATTCCCAAGTGATCTTGCCCGGGGGTTATGTCGCTTCCCTCAGGGCAACTTCCCTACCGGCTGGACGGCGATGACCACCTCTCTTTTCCCGTCTAAGTCCATGAGCTTATGGATATCATCGTCCAGAAACGCCCCGATGACCACCGTTCCCAGGTCGAGGGAAGTTGCCTGAAGGTAGATGTTCTGGCTGATGTGGCCGGCCTCCATGTAGATATACCGTAAGCCCCGGTCTCCATACCTCGCCCGGGTCCGCTCGGGGACGGCAACGAGGATCAAATTGACCGCCGCGTTGTGAACCATGCCCTGTCCCAGACAGGCCCGGGTAAGTTCCCGGCGGAAATCCCCCTCCCGGACCAGGACCAGGCCGTGATCCCGTACCGAATAGTGATAAAGCCCCTTTCTTATCCCCTCGACGTTTGCTGAAGCCAGGTAGATTTCAAAGGGGTAAAGGGCGCCGGCGGAAGGCGCCGCCCTGAGAAGGGTGCCTCCGCTCTTGCCGGTAATCCCCTGGGCGGCGAAGAGAAGCTGGGAAATCTCAAGGGGGGAGAGGGGTTTTTCCGAATAGTCCCGGTGGGAACGTCTTTTTATGAGGGCCTCTTCGAAGGTTAGACCCTTGAAATCCGGTTTGGGCAGGAGCATCTTTTCCCCCTTATGTTCTTTGAAAGGTCCGGGTTTGAAGGCGGTCTGAACCCAGGCGGGGTCCGCTCGGGTATCCCCGGGGCCCTCGCCCTTATCGCCGGTTTCCCCCCGGGCCGGCGGGGGGTAAGGGAAGACGATAATAAAGAGAAGGATAACGGCAAGGGCTTTGCTTTTCATGAAACACCTCCCTTGGGGCTGAACGGAAAACCAAGTTCACAGCTTCGAATAATGTCATTTCCAGATGACAAAATCGGCAGTAATTCAGAGCTCTCCAGTTAACTAACCGTTTATCTGAAAAATATCATTGCCCGGGACTTGAGTTCAAGAAAAAACTTGACACAAACCGGCGAGCCAAGTATTAATGATAATCATAATCAATAAAAAGAATCCCGGCATCGGCTATGCCACGGTAAGCCGGACGGTGAAACTCTTCGCCGAGGCGGGGATAGCCCGAGAGGTCGATTTCGGCGACGGTCAGTTGCGCTATGAGCAGGGCCATAAGGGGGAGCATCACGATCATCTGGTCTGCGCCGGATGCGGGAAACGACAGACCAGCCGGGGGCTTTGAGAAATTGATGATTTGTCGTTTAGACCGGGCTTTTTTAGTTGCGGCCTCAGGGAGAAATCTTAAACTTGAGCCTCATGCCTTAAGATTTCCCGTCGCGTTGAGGTCTTCGAAATGACATTGGGCAAGGCTCACGGCCAATCGGCCAAAAGCGACAGCGACCAAAAAGGGGCAGGGTGAAGATGCAGGAATGCCGAGGGGGAATCCCCGGGAAAACAGGGCCGGATGCCGAAAAGACAAGGAAGATCCTCCTGGTCGGGAACCCGAACGTGGGGAAGAGCGTTTTGTTCAACGCCCTCACCGGGGCTTACTCGACGGTATCCAATTATCCGGGAACCTCGGTGGACGTGATTACCGGAAAGACTAAACTAAGGTCCGGCCCCGCGGAGATAGTCGATACCCCCGGGATCTATTCCCTGATGCCCATTACCGGAGAGGAGAGGGTTGCCAGGAGAATCCTTCTTGAGAATCCCGGGGCCCTCGTTATCCACGTTATCGATGCCCGGAATCTCGAGAGGATGCTGGCCATGACCATCCAGTTGATCGAGGCCGGTCTTTTCGTGATCCTGGTGGTCAACATCCTCGACGAAGCCAAAAGGCTGGGAATCAGAATCAACCTTGCCGCCCTGGAGAGGAGGCTCGGGATCCCCGTCGTGGGCGCCGTGATGAAGAGGAAGGAGGGATTAAGGGAGCTGAGAAAGGCGATCGACTCCTATGAACGCGACCTCACAGGCCCGTTTCCCTACAGCAGCCAGGTCGAAGGGGATATCGGGCAGGTGGAGGAGCTTTTCAAGGGATCCTATACCCTGTCCCGCCGGGCCTTGGCCCTGCTCCTGTTGCAGCGGGACGAGGAGATCGCCGATCTGGTTCGACGGGAAGAGAAAGAAAATTACCGAATCATCGAAACGAGGGTCCGGGAGCTTGCCTACTTAAGGAGGGGAACCTTTCAACTGGACCTCTCCCTCGAGAGGAAGAGGTTGGTCTCCGAGATTATCAAGGATGTTTTAGTTTATACCAAAAGGCCCGGAGACGATCTCGCCGCCCGGATCTCCCGCCTGACGATCCATCCGCTTCTGGGGATTCCCCTTTTGGCCGCCATAATCTACTTTGGGATATATCAGTTCGTCGGGGTCTTCGGGGCCGGGGTGCTTGTCGATCTAATCGAGGGTGGCCTTTTTGAAGGGATCATCAATCCCTGGTTCGAAAAGACCGCCCGGTTGCTGATCCCCTGGCCGTTACTTGAGGAACTCTTCACCGGGGAATACGGCCTTGTCACCTTTGCGTTAAGGTACGCCTTCGGTATCATCCTTCCTATTGTGGTCACCTTCTTCCTCTTCTTTTCCGTCCTCGAGGATAGCGGTTATTTCCCGAGGCTGGCTTTGCTTTCAGACCGGGTGTTTAAGGTCATAGGCCTTTCCGGGCGGGCGGTGCTCCCCCTTGTTATAGGTTTCGGCTGCGGCACCATGGCCACGGTAGTTACCAGGACCTTGGAGACGAGGCGGGAAAGGATTATCGCCACTTTGCTCATTGCCCTGGCCATTCCCTGTTCCGCCCAGCTCGGGGTTATTGTGGCCCTGCTGGCGCAGACAAAAGGGGCGCTTATTGTCTGGGCGGCAACGGTTGCCCTGGTTTTTCTGCTCGTCGGTCTTCTGACGGCGCGGGTCCTGCCCGGGAGGGCGCCGATCTTCTACCTGGAGATACCGCCCCTGCGTCTGCCCCAACTGAGCAACATCCTGATTAAAACCCTAAGCAGAATCAAATGGTAT
>JBBIJM010000104.1:0-7209 GCA_037445955.1 Syntrophobacterales bacterium | reverse complement strand
AGATCTATCCCGGATAGACCGCTTTCAGGGCTTTCACCTTGATTGAAACGGCGCGAGAAAGGCCGGGAGCACCGGGGGGTCCCGGCCTCCCGGCCTTCACATCTTCAGTCTTCTTATTGAGTCGTCGGCAGGTCCCAGGTACCTTCCACCGGGCTAATAATGTCCACATTTTGAACCTTGGATACTGTAAATTTGATCTTGTCAGCACCCTCCGTTGCCTTGGCGACGGCGAAATCGGCGCCGACGTCGGTGTTTATGGCACCCTCAACCGCGGCAACCGTCGGCGGAACACCTTTTCCGGTGAGCAGAAGGTTGGCATAAGTCAGCGACGCCCGGCTCTTCATCTCCGCTATCGCCCCCTCCGCCGCCTTGATCCGGCTCTGGTTCTGGAGATCGATGTACCTGGGCACCGCCACCGCCGCCAGGATCCCCAGGATCACCAGTACCGCGATGATCTCAATCAGGGTGAAACCCCTCTCATCCCTAAACAGCACTCTTCTCTTCATAGACACCTCCCGTTTTTTAGTTGCTCAATATGTCGGCATTTACCCCAAAACACCCGGTCGTGCAAGGGGATTTTTCCTTGCCTTAAATCTATTTCGCCATTTTCGTCATGTCCCACATGGGCAGGAAGATCGCCAGGGCAAAAAAGCCCACCACCGCGGCAAGGCCCACCATCAGCACCGGCCCCAGGGCCTCGGATAAGCCCTTCACCTCGTAGGAGACCTCGTAGTCGTAATGGGCGGTGACCTCCTTAAGCATCTCCTCGAGGCTGCCCGATTCCTCGCCGATGGCGATCATATCGATCACCATCGGCGTGAAATACCTGGATCGCCTAAGAGGCTGGGCAAGTCCCTGGCCCTTCTTCACGTCTTCCCTGAGCCTCTCTATCTCCCTTGAGATGGCCCGGTTGCCGATGGTCTCTGAAAGAATATCCAGGGCCGTCATCACGTGGATTCCGCTGGAATAGAGGATCGCGAAGATGCTCGAGAAGCGGGACATGGCCGCCTTGAGAAAAAGTTGACCCAGAATCGGGCTCCTTAGGATCAGGTTATCGAAAACGTAACGCCCCTGCGGGCTTTTGAGATAATAGGAAAGCCCGAAGGCCAGAGAGATCACCAGCCCCAACGCCAAATACCAATAGCTCGAGAGAAAAATATAAAGACCGACGGCAATCTTTGTCGGCACGGGAAGCGCAAGGCCCGCCGAGGCGAAGATGGCCACGAACTTCGGGATTACGAAGGTGAGAAGAACGAAGAAGGCGGCAACCAGGGCGGCAAGGACTATCGTCGGATACTGGAGGGCGGCCTTGATATCGGCCTTGATCTTCGCCTCGTGTTCGATGATATAGGTGAGCCGCGCCAGCACCGCTGGAACCGTGCCACTCACCTCCCCCGCCCTGATCATGCTGCGGTAGAGAGGGGAGAATATCCGGGGATGCTTCTCCAGGGAATCGCCTAACGTCGCCCCCTGTTTGATGTCGCTGTGAATCTGCGTAACGGCCCCTTTTAAGGCCCGGTTCTGGGTTTGGTTCTCCAGGACCTGCAGGATCCGGAGGATGGGAACCCCGGCCTTGATCATCGAATGGAACTGTTTGGTGAAGATTATCAAATCCGCCGGCTTAACCCCTTCCCAGAAACCGCCGATCCTCCCCCCCATACCGGCCGGGGTCACCTTAATCGGGATATAACCTCGATCGACCAGCTGCCTCTCCGCCAGAGCCGGAGATTCGGCCTCGACGGTTCCGGTAGTCTTCTTCCCGAGCTGGTTTATCGCCTCATAAGAAAAGGCAGGCATCGGCCCTCCTAAACCATCACCGCCGAGGCGGCCTCGTCGAGGGTGGTGATGCCGGCTAGAACCTTCTGTGCCGCATCGTCCTTCAAGGTTCTCAATTTTCCCAGGGCAATTGCCGCCTTCGTTATCTCTCTGGCCGACTTCACCTTCAAAATCAGTTCCTGAATCTCGTCGTCGTTCACCAAAACCTCAAATATCCCGGTTCTTCCCTTATAGCCGGTATAGAAACACTGGTAGCAACCCTTTCCCCGCATCAATTCGGTCTTCTCCCCCAGATTCAAACCCCAGACATTGAGGGCCGTCTCCGGGGGCCGGTAGGTCTCCCGGCAGTAAGGGCAGATGGTACGGACGAGGCGCTGGGCGAAAGATACGAGCAATACCGAAGACACCAGGAAAGGCTCTATCCCCATGTCGATCAGCCGCACCACGGCGCCCGCGGCATCGTTGGTATGAAGGGTGCTTAGCACCCTGTGGCCTGTCATGGCCGCCTGGACTCCGATGGCGGCGGTTTCGGCGTCCCGGACCTCCCCGACCATGATCACGTCGGGGTCCTGGCGCAGGATGGAACGGAGCCCGTCGGCAAAGGTCATCCCGGCCTTGCGGTTCAGTTGCACCTGGCGGATGGCTTCGATCCGGTACTCGACGGGATCCTCCAGGGTGATGATATTGGTGTCGGGATTATTGAGCTCACTTAAGATCGAATAGAGGCTCGTGCTCTTGCCGCTGCCCGTGGGACCGGTGCTTAAGATCATCCCATAGGGCTTCACGATCATCGACTTGATCTTCTCCACGTCCGGCGGGGTCATCCCCAGATTTTCCAGCGAATAGATTGCGGCGCTCATGTCCAGAAGACGCAGGACGAGATTCTCTCCGTAGATGGTGGGGGTCGTCGAGGCCCGGACATTGATCTCCTTCTTTTCCATCCGGAGGGTGAATCTCCCGTCCTGGGGCATCCGGGAACTGGTGATATCCATGCCCGCCAGGATCTTGATCCTGGCCACGATGGGCAGAAACAGCGATTTCGGGGGAGACGGTACTTCATGAAGCTTCCCGTCGATCCGAAACCTGATCTGCATGGTAGCCTTCTGAGGGCTCAGATGTATATCGCTGGTCCCCTCCCGGACCGCCTGGGCAAAGATCGAATTGACCAGGCGGATTACCGGGGCCTCCTCCGCCAGATCTTCGAGGGTGGTGATCTTGACGTCGTCCTCATAGGGGCTTTCGGCCTGCTTCTCCGTCGTCGTCTCGATCTCGACGTTCTCCATGACGCCGCCCAGTCCCGCCTGGGCGCCGTAAAGGGAGGAAATCAGCTGATTGATCTCCCTTTCCGAGGCGATGACCGGATCCGCCTCACAGTTGGTCATCGCCTCGAGGGCATCGAGCATGGAGATATCGAGGGGATCCGCCAGGGCCACGGTCAAGAGTCTGCCCTTTTTCTTAAGCGGGGCCACGAGATACTTTTGGGCGAAGGCTATCGGGATCAGACTCACCAGGGACAAATCCAGGGGATAACGGTCGGGCATGAAGCGGCTGATGAGCAACTGCCGGCTCAGCATTTCGATGATGTCGTGCTCCTTGACCTGACCGCTCTGGATGAGATACTGCCCCAGCTTGAGGCCGCTTTTCTTCTGCTCGCCCAGAGCCTGGGCGAGCTGTTCATCGGTGAGAAGTTTCGCCGCCACCAGCATGTCGCCGATTTTTTTCTTTCTAATCATCCCCCGCCGCTACCTCCCCAGCCCGGTCTCACTCTCGCCATCAGGTCTAAAAGACCCCAAAAAAAATCGTGTCTTTGTCCCATTTCCCGATTATTCTCCCGGTTGACGAAAACGGCGACGGGAGAGTTTCCAGGACCTTTTTCGCGGTCAGATCATCGTAAAAGGTCTCCTTGAGGATGACGGCATACACGAGACCTCGGCGATTATCAAAGTAAGGCAAGAGACGAGCCGGCGGCAGGCGCTGATCTTTGATCAATCTCCTGGCCTCGGCAAGGCCCGCTGCCGCGGCGACTTCAACCAGATAAGGCTTTTCCTCAGGGGGGGCGACGGCGAAAGGAACGGCGGGAAGATTTATTCTGCCGCCCGTCCTGACCAGGTTGAGATCCGCCAGGCCGGGGTTGGCCCGGGCCACCTCGTTTAGGAGCTTATTGCTAAGGGTGCCGTAAACGAAGTAAAGGACATGGGAGACCGTTTCGTCCCTGTCGATGGTCATCACCCCGAGAGACGAGGGAAGCTGCCTATCCCTGCCTCCCCGCTCCGGGGGGGCCTGGAGGGTCTTCTCCTCCGTCTTCCTTTGTGCCTCCTCCCGGCCGGGTTCCACCGCAAGGGGAGAGGCCGTCTCTCCCCGGGGTGCCGCGGGAACCTCGGGAGGGGTACTGAAATACCCGCCGATTCTGGCGGAGACCTCGCCCAGGAGATTGCGATCGCCCATCGAGTAATAGCTCGTCACCGCAAAAATAATTCCTAAAGCCAAGACGGCGGTCGCCACGATCGGGAAGGGGCGACGGGGTCTCTCCATGGTTGTTCGCCGGGCACAGGCCCGAACCAGAGAGGCGGTGGCCTGCCCTCTGTTCTGAACGATCAGGGCAAGGATTATCTGGTGGCATAAGCTTATGATCCTGCGGGGATATCCGGCGGTATGCCGCCAGATCTCCCGATAGGCGCGTTTGCTGAATAATTCCGGTATCGTCCCGTCCGCAGCCTTTTTGAGGCGGGACTCGATGAGATTTCTCGTCTCCTTAAGACTCAATGGTCCCAGATAAAAGAACTGATTGACCCGGTCGGCGAAATTAGGGTGGGCCTCAAGGATCGAGAGAAGCTCTCGCTGGGCAAAGATGACGATCTGCAGGAGTTTGTGTTCGTTGGTCTCGTAATTCAAGAACTCCCGGAGCTTCTCCGGGGCGAAGAAGGGCATCTTCTGCCCCTCGTCGATTATCAGCACCAGTATCCTGTCCTCTTCCACCGCTTTCCTGTAGAGGTATTTCTTTATCTCCTCCTTAAGCTGCCCCTCGGTGGTCTTGTCTTCCTCAAAAGAGATGCCAAATCCCCGGGCCACCGTTTTTAAGAGTTCCAACGGGGATTTAATATCCGGATCCAGGAGAAGCTGGACCTCAAACACCTTGCCGTTTTCGTTAAACGACTCGAGCTTGAGGATCAATTGCCGACAGAGGGTCGTCTTCCCCGTGCCCACCTCCCCCATGACGACGTTCAGGCCCCGCTTCAGCCTGACCGCCAGTTCGAGCTCAAGCAGGCAGCGTTGATGCTGATCGGAGAGATAAAAAAACTCCGGCTCCGGCGAATTGGAGAAGGGCTCCTTCTTGAGACCTAATATTTTATAATATTCCATCGTCGTAACTGGATTCTAGGCAGACCGACCCTGGTTAATCCCGCCTGTCCGCCTTGCCTTCCGGCGGCGTTTTGACCGCGGCCGTCTGCGGCGGCAGGATGGTCGGGGTAATGAAGATCAACACCTCTTCCATCGAATTCGTCTTCCCCTCCCCCTTAAACAGCCACTCCAGGACCGGAACCTTCATTAAAAAAGGAATCCCCTTCGTTTCTTCGAAGCTCTTCTGTTTGGTCAGTCCGGAGATGACGATGGTTTCCCCGTTGTTCACAATCAGCGTCGTCTCGGTCTGTTTCTTGATTATCAGGGGGTTGCCTTCGACCTTCCGGCTCATATCCACCTCGTCCTTTTTCACCATGATCTTCATCCTGAGCGACTTGCCGTCGATTACATGGGGAGTGATTTCCAGCCTTAACACCGCGTCCTGGAATTGGACGATCCGATTGCCGTCCTTGTCGGTAACCACGAAAGGGATCCGCTCGCCGTTTTCCGTGAAGGCCTTTTGATTGTCGAGGGTCGTTATGGAAGGTGAGGAGAGGATATTGAGTTTTCCGTCTTTCTGCAGGGCATTGAGCTGTACCTCCAGGATATTGCCGCCGATGGTGCCGAACATGACCCCCAGAGACCCGGCCCCGGCGGCGGTCATCGCCGCGGGAAGGTTGACGCCGAACCCCTGGCCCGCTATCCCCTTCGGCCCTCCGGCGCTGGGGGTATAAGTACCGGGATGGGCCGATCCCGGGGGAACGGCAACTCCACCGGTCCCGCCTGGGGTGACAAAGAGACTTTGCCCTCCTACGGTAGTTCCATACATCCCGCCCCACTGTACCCCCAAGTTCCTGGCGGTATCTTTGGTCGCCTCGACGATGTTGCCCTTGATCAGGACCTGGAAGGCGGGCTTGTCGATCCTCTCGATCACCGGGACAATCCTCAAGATATCTTCCCGGCTGGCCTGAATGATCAGGGAGTTGCTGTGTTCCTCCACCCGGACCGTCCCCCGGGCCTTCCCGTCCTTGTCTTTCGTGATGAGTTCCTGGATATTGTCCTTGAGGGACTTCGCCTCGGCATAATCGATATTGACCATCACCGTAAGGAGAGGTTCTATGAGCCTGACCCCGATTTGATGCTGGAGCCGTTTCTCGCTGGCGGCGGCGATCCGGAGATCCCTCTCCATCTCTTCCACCGTCAGGACCCTGATGATATCCCCTTCCCAGACATACGACAGCCCCTGGCTCTTGATCACGGCAAGGAAGGCCTGGTCCCAGGGGACATCCTTGAAATCCACCGTAATCTCGCCCTTGATATCGTTGTTGATCAGGATATGGTGGTCGATCGCCCGGGCCATTGACCGGACAAGGGCCTTGATTTCCGCGCCCCGCATCTTCAGGTTGATCTTGTTTTTCGGAAGAGGCCTATCGGGAATCTCCGGCGGGGCCTTGACCTCAGGCAGACTGATTTCCCTGACCCGGGCCGCCGGGGAATAGCCTTTTGATTCCGCCGCCAAGGTTTCCCATTTGTCGAAAAAAGGATCTTTGGCTACCGGTTTCTTCGGGGCGCAGGAGGCGGTGGAGAGAATCACGACCAACAGCAGCAATGCCCCACAAACCTTAGGCATCATTACTATCTTCACCTTTTTATCCCCCTTATTCATACTTGTAAGGCACATCCTGTCTGCTCCTGGATGCCGGATGCTCGATGGTTATCTTCTCGGGAGAAATATGTTTAAGCACATAACCTCCGATCTCAAGCTCCTCTCCCTCGGTATATTCAGCGTCATTTATAATCGCGATCCTCCTGCCGCCCACCTCCAGATACCCTGTATAATCGACGGCAAACTTCTTAACCTCGGTCTTTGCGTCCCGGGACAGGACAAAATCCCGGTATTGCCTCCTGCTGAAAAAGGGATTCCCCGGCCATTCCTTTTCCGCCTGCCTGATGAGATGATCATATCTCTCGGGCACCGTCTCCTGGGAGAGCTTGATCGCCATCGTTGAAACCAGACCCTTGATCGCCTCCGGTTTCAGGCCGACTGCCGCCGGTTCTACCTTCTTTTTTGCGGGGGCCGAAAGAAAGATGTCG
>JBBIJM010000103.1:0-7244 GCA_037445955.1 Syntrophobacterales bacterium | reverse complement strand
GGCCAGGGCACTGCCCACGGCCCGGCTCGCCCCGGCCTTCCCTAGGCGCGCGGCCAGCGCCCCGTATGAGCTAACCCTGCCTGAGGGAATGAGGCAGGTCTCAAACCACACCTTCCGCTTAAAGTCGTTGCCCGAGACCCTGACGAATTCCGGCAGAGGCGTATTCCCACCCCGGGAAAGCCAAGACTCAAGCACGGCAATATGAGTTTTCATTATCCCCTCCGGGGGAAGATAGACTGCGTAGGGACAGGCTGCCGCCGCGGTTTCCTCCGGGGTCTTTCCCTCCCGCGGCAAAAGCAGCTCCAGAAGAGCGGGCTTTTCCTTCCCTTCCCACACCAGGGGAAACCTTCCCTGGGGTATATCGAGAAAATTGTAGTACTTCATATAATTCCCAGCCTCTTTGCCTTGGTTAAGGCGAGTTGTTTGATCTCTTCGTCCATTACGGCATCCTCCGGCCAGGACCGGAGATGGCCGTCGGCGGGGCCTTTCTTCATGGCGTTGATCACCGCCTTGCCTTTGTCCAGATAAATATCCCGTTTCGGATCCACATTGTTGGCCACCCGGAAGAAGAGGAGGGAGTTATCCTCCAGATCCTCCCCCAGGTCAAACAGGATCGCCAGGGCCCGCGGGGGAAGGATCTCGTCCTGGAGGAGCCGGGAAGCCAGACGGCTGCCCGGTTCCTCCTCACCTTTTACTGCGGCCAGGAGAAAAAGGGGCATCGAAAGCCGGGCAAAGAGAACCCGGCCGGCCCGGAGGCGGGTGTCGCCATCGAGGATCCTCCTGAGGAAGATTTCCGGCCCGGGGCCAGGTGGCATCTGCGGGACCGCCCGTTCTTCTTCCCCGCTTATCGGCCCGGTCAAGTCGATGCCCAGCTTCCCGCCGAAGCAGGCCTGAGGCGCCGCATGATCGAGGACGTCGAGGATCCCTTCGGTAAGAAGGAGGTCTCGGTTTAGGTCTATGGTTGATAAGAGCAGCTTCATAAGGCCCTCTTTATCCCTGAGCCGGACCTGCTCATCTACGACGACGATCACCTTGCAGAAGCTCATCTGTCCCGAGCCCCAGAGGGCCTGGATCACCTTCCATCCCTGGCGGGGATAGGTCTTTTCGATGGCCACGACCAGGAGGTTGTGGAAAACCCCCTCCCAGGGGAGCCAGTAGTCGCAAACCTCCGGCAGCAGGGTCTTAAGAAGGGGGAGAAACAACCTTTCCGTGGCCAGGGCGAGATAACAGTCCTCCATCGGCGGCCTTCCCACCACCGTGGCGCTGTAGATAGCCCCCCGGCGGTGGGTCAGGGCTCTGACGTGAAATACGGGATAGTGGTCGGCCGGGGAATAGTAGCCGGTATGATCGCCGAAGGGTCCTTCCAGACGCGATTCGTGAGGATCGACATAGCCCTCAAGGACGATCTCCGACGAGGCGGGCACCTCCAGATCCACCGTGAGGCATTTTACCATCTTAACCGGCGACTGCCGGATGAAGCCGGCCAGGAGCATTTCGTCGATTCCCCGGGGCAGGGGGGCTGTGGCGGCGTAGGTGACGGCGGGATCGGTGCCGATGGCCACGGCCACCTCCATGCGCCGGCCCGACTTCCTGTGTTCGTGAAAGTAGTGGGCACCGTCTTTGTGGATATGCCAGTGAATTCCCGTCGTGTTTCTATCGAAGATCTGCAGACGGTACATCCCGGCATTTCTCTTGCCCGACTCGAGACTCCGGGTGAAGACCACCGGCAAGGTTACAAATGGCCCGGCGTCATTCGGCCAGGTGGTAAGGACGGGAAGGATGCTCAAGTCAACCTCTTCCCCCTGGAAGACCACCTCCTGGCAGGGCGCCGGGTTCATCCTGACCGTACGGGGAAGAAAGCGGGCCCAGCCGGCCATTTTCCTAAGGAGACCCAGTTTCTCCCGGATATCCCGGGGTGGTTTCTGCTGTAGAATCTCCTGGAGCCTCTGTCCTAAAGAGTCGAGATCTTCGGTGCCCAGGGCAAGGGTTATTCTCCTTTCGCTTCCGAAGGCATTAGTTAAGACCGGGAAATCTGATCCGGCTACCCGCTCAAAGAGGAGGGCCTTTCCACCGCCCTGACTCTTGGCGGCGAGGGAGGTGAGGGCGGATATCTCCAGGTAAGGCGAGCAGACCTCGCCTATCCTGATCAATTCCCGGTGGAGTTCAAGGAGCTCCAGGAAATCGTGGACATACTCGTGTCGCAGCGGATATCTTACCCGTTTTTTGGCACCCGGCAGCCAGTTCTTCCCCCCCATACCCTTAAAGTCCCCTTCGCAAATCCTCGACAATCACGGCCACAAGTAAAACGACCGAAATCAGGCTGTTTACATCGTAAAAGGCGATCTGGATCCGGGAAAGCTCCTCCGGCTTAACCAGCAGATGTTCCAAAACCAGCAAGGCCGTAATGATAACAAGAAAAAATAGATAGATCCCGCTGAGATCAAAGATGAAATACAGGGCAAAAAAGGAAAGCACCGTCATCCCGTGAAGCACGGCCGATACGATCAAGGCCGTTTTGACGCCGAAGCGGGCCGGCAGGGAATGAAGTCCGGCGGACCGGTCGAATTCCACGTCCTGACAGGCATAGATGATATCGAAGCCGGCGATATAGGTTCCCAGGGCCAGTGATAGAACGGCGATCTTTAAAGATGGCATCCCGGTAACGGCCAGCCACACCCCCAAGGGGGCAAGCCCGATCACAAAGCCCAAGACCAAATGGGAAAGCCAGGTGATCCTCTTGGTATACGAATAGCCGAACAGGGCGGCTAACACGGGCAGGGAAAACCAGAAACACTTAAGGGAGATCATGGCGGCGGAAATAACAAAAACCAGACCGGTCAAACAGATAAACAGGACGGTTTCCCTCTCGGAGATCATCCCCTTAGGCAGTTCCCGGCCCGCGGTCCGGACGTTTGAGGCGTCGTATCCGGCATCTACCAGCCGGTTGAAACCCATCGCCGCGGATCTTGCCCCCACCATGGCCAGGATGATCCAGAAGACCAGGCCATGGGCAACCGGCGTCTCCCAGCGGGCAAGGATCAGCGCCGACAGGGCAAAGGGAAGGGCGAAGATGGTGTGGCTGAACTTGATCATCCTGCCGTAGACGAGAATTTTCGCGGCCAAACCTTCTCTTGACGATGGATTAACTCTAAACATTAACCTCCCTTATCTTGATCCTTCTTAAATCCCTGGTTCCCAGCCCCGCCTTTTCCGCCAGGGCCAGGTAAGGGAGATCGGACCCCCTAAGGCCGAAAAGGGTGGCCCCGTAGCTGTCCGTCGCCACCGGATCCCCTCCGGCGATTACCGTATTCAACGTCCTGACATCGGCGGGATTACCCCCCTGGGGACCGTTTGCCGTAAGGATGCGCACTGCGTCGATAATCGTCAAGACCGGTTTGACCGTTTTCGCCAGATCGACGATGCTTTCGTCCAGTTTCTGATGGATCCGGCCCCGCCAGCCGCCCATCACCCCCATGAGGTTCTTCATCCCCAGGGTCAACGAGGCCAGGCCGTGATGCTTGGCGATGGGGATGTTGATCACCTTGTCCGCCTCCATGATATCTTCATAAATCGGCCAGCTCTTGAGGGCCAGTCCGCCGATCTGGACCTCAACAAACCGCTTTTCGTCCACAAAGCTGACCTCCGCCCCGGCCGCGGAGGCGGCATCGGCTATGCCGCTTTGTTTGTAGCAGCGGCGGGCGTTGTTGACGGTGCGGTCAAAGACCTGAACCTTCCTGGCCCCCGCCTCCAGGCAGAGGGCAACCACCGCGGCCACCACCTCCGGGTTAGTATTGGCAGCCAGCTCCGGCGGGCGATCCCAGCCGATGTTGGGCTTTACCACCACAACGTCGTTCTTGGCCACAAAACGCCTCATCCCGCCCAAGGCAAAGACCGCCGCCCTGGTTACCTGCGCCGGCTGAGAACCCCTGGCTACGACCAGATCGGGCAGCTCCGCTGCGGCAAGAAGAGAAAGAAACGGATCGATCCCGCTTACCGAAAGGGCCGCCCCGGATGCCAGGGCGGATTTGATGAAATCTCTGCGCTTCATGTTGTCCTCCTTGGGCATTTATTACAAGTATACTGCGAACGTTGCCCAAAGGCAACCGGCTTCTTTTACCGCTTTTTCCACCCCTGATCCGGGAAGGCGATGCTTTCCCGTTGATAATTCCTGCTGTTGTGTTACGGAAGGAAGGGAGCGCGAAGGCGAACAGCAACCCCTGGTATGCGGATATTGACGGCATGAATCCATTTCGAACAGTCATATCGACGATCATTCTTCTGTCCCTGACGCTGTTTCAGCTATCGGGCGCGGAACCGGTTGCGGCGGAGACGGATCGCTTTCGGGGGCCGCTGCGCTCCCGAAACCAGTTTCCCCCCTTGTTGATGTACCTGAATCCGGTTCCGGCATCGCCCGCGACCCTGCCGGAACGGGTGTTTCTTGTGTCGCCCGCCGTCGATTACAGCAGCGTGTATGTGGATCAGGGCAGCGGTAACTGGGACGTTCTGATCGATATGGAGCTGATGGTGGTGGATCTGACCATGGCCTATGGGGTCACCCGAAATCTGACGCTCTCGTTTTAGCCGGTATTCGTCCAGATGAGCGACGGTTTTCTGGATAATTTTCTGGCGTAATATCATGACATGCTGGGGGTCTCCAACGGGGGGCGGGAAAACCGGCCGCAGGACGCGTTTGCCTACCGGATCGATTACCAGGGGAAAAACTGGGTGACCGGCAAAAACGACGGGCTGCATCCGGCCGACAGCCTGATCTCGGCCACCTATGCGCTGTTGCTCGGCACATCGTTCTGGCCCATGGATCTCTCCTTCGCCTATATCCTTTTTCATCCTGGTCGAATGGGGATATGGACGCTTATAAAAATTGTTTCCATCCCGAAGCAACCATTGTTGTTCTTGATCGGGCAAATGCCCCCCATGCGTTTCCCTCGCGGGACGTCTTCATCCGAACCCCGGCAGAAGCGCATCAAAAGTCCCTTGTTAAGATGCGGGAAATGCCGCTGGACAAACTGATCACGATTGCCGGCAAGGTGAGCCAGGCAACGGTGAAATGGAAATTGTTCAAAGGCCGTCAAACCGTCACAGGGGTTGACCTGTTCACGTTGGTTTTAACCTCGGAAGGGTGGAAAGTCCTGCATCTCACCGTCCGAAATGACTGAGGGACAAGGTCGGCGAAACCGGAAACATGGCTGCCGTGCAAACATGCTCCACGTCTTCCTTACACCAGACCTCCTTTGCCAAAGGGGGTCCGGGGGGATTTTTGTATAGTCGGAGGAATCCCTTTGCCTATATCAGCTCACGATAGGCGTCGGGATGGGGATGGGAGATGACGACGGCGTTGACCAGAAGGCCGTGGGCGGAGATCACCTGCCTGGCCGCCTGCACGGCCGCACGGACCGCCGCGACATCGCCGGTCATCGTGCAGAAAGCCTTGCCGCCAAGCGCCATCGCCAGGCGGATCTCCAGCAGCCTTACATTTGCTGCTTTCGCTGCGGCGTCGGCGCCTTCGATCAGCGCAGCGACGCTGAAGGATTCCACAATCCCCAGTGCATTACCCGGTTCAGGCTCTTGTGCGCGGCCCAGGGCGGTGAAAACGTCGGCATGAACGTTCGGAATGATGAACTGATCGATAAGATAGCCTTCGGCCGCGCCGATGCCCGCTGAAATGGCGTTTTTCACGGCGCCGACCCCGCCGCCGATCAAAACCATGTATTTGCCGGAGCAGATGCTGCGCGACAATATAAGCTGGACATTGCCCGCCTTCAGCATTACGTCGGCGACGGAAAAACCGGCGGCGATGCTGGAAAGTTCGATCAAACCGATGGATTTTTCATTCATGCCTGCCTCGCCAAAACAATGAGGTTGTCGGTCACATCGGTAACGGTGCCGGCGATCGGTGCATGGATAATTGCACCGAGGTCCTTGTCGGATACCTCGCCAAGCTGTTGTCCCGCTCTGACCTCGTCGCCCTTTCTCACGAGCGGCCGGTTCGGTACGCCGGCCGCCTGTTTCAACGGCAGGATGAGTTGCCGCGGTTCGACGGCAATATCCCGCCATGGTGCAGGTGCGTCATATTTTATGATATCCAGTTTCTGCATGAGCATCTTGACCGGCACCCGCCGGCCGTCATGCATCGGATGCGGTTTGGTGCGGGCTGTGCCGGTCCACTTGATGTTTGCAAAGAGCATTTCCGCCTTTGATGCATCGCAGGCTTCCTTCGGGAAAAGCGACTCGGGGCAGGCATAGAGCGTGCAAAGCCCGCAGGCGCAGCAATTTACCGCCATCCGGTTCCAGTATCTTTTATCGGTAGCGGTGAAGGCCAGGCTGCGCATAACCTGGTGCGGTTCGACGGCGTAGCCGAGCAGGTAACGGGGGCATAACTCGGTGCAATAGCGGCATTGGTCGCAGGCCGACTTTCCGATGCGGGCTTTGATTTCCTCGGGCTTGAGCTTTCGCCCGATGAGGTAGTGGCTTCGCGGCAGGATCACGGCGCCGGTGGAGGTTTTGATGATGTCTTCTTCGAACTTTGGCTTCTCCATATCCGTTGCTCCTTTCGCCTGTACCGGAGGGATGTCGCCCGGGGTATCCGCGCCAAGTGCCGGGCATAGGCTGGTTGTTACGAGGGATATTGCCAGAAAAAAGCATATTCGTTTCATATAGTTCCCCTTTAGCGATGGTCTTCGGGCCGTTTTTACAATCTGGTGACTGCACAATAACTACGACGACAAAGCCTGTAGCTGGCATACATCAGCAAACATGCATAGAAACTCGAAATCCGAAAACCAGACAAAAATCTGCGAATTACCGCACTTGCGGCTCAGCGCCTGGCGTGGCCGGAGGAGCAGCATCCATACCCGCTTTTAACTCTTTGATGATCTTCATGGAACTTTCAAGTTCTTTTTTCAGGGTCTCGATCAACCGTTCCTTTTCATAGTTGGCAAGTTCCAGAGGATTGACCTTTTTGGCAAAGAACCGCAGATCGTTGCGAGCCTGTTCCCGCTCCTGCGCACACCTGGCCATATCGCCTCTGAGAGTGTCGCGTTCCTTCTCGATGGCAACAATCCTGGCCTCGGCTTTTGCCAGGTCGTCCTGAGCCTGTTTAAGTTGTGCCGCCGTATCCGACCCGCAGCCGGCAAAGAAAAAGACCATGGATAACACGAACAGGGCTGTAATGATGTGCTGCGCTCTCATTTTGTTACTCCTTCAAGCAAGACTTTCTGGTGGTCTGC
>JBBIJM010000102.1:0-7336 GCA_037445955.1 Syntrophobacterales bacterium | reverse complement strand
TGAGGATGATCGACGGCGACTATTCTGGCTATTCTAGACATAGCTGATGTTTAAATCATTTTTACGCGCTGGTCAAGATAATTAAGTGTTATGTCCCCCGAATTCCGGCGGGGCCGCAAGGCCCGGAAGCGCCCCGCACAAGCCGGGGCGCTCCGGGGATGTTCTTCTTCAAGGAGCAGATATCACTTGAATAATCCGTTTCCCCCTGCTATGGGTTACCGTAAAGTCCGCGCTGGAAACCAGCCTGAGAGTATCTGCCGGCAGAGGCCCCGGGAAATCCCGGGGCCGGGAAGGGGGATGCAAATGTTCGAAGAAGCGGAACGGGGACAAAAGATCGGCAAAGAGGAGTATGACAGCGTCGTTCCGGGGCTTAGGGAGGATCTGCTTGCCGTTCAGCACGAATTGCTTAAGTCCGGTAAATTCCAGGTGATCATCCTGATCGGCGGGGTTGATGGGGCAGGCAAGAGCGAAACCGTCCAGATCCTGAATGCCTGGATGGATCCCCGTTTCATCCAGACAAACGCCCTGGGTCCGGCGACGGAAGAGGAACTGGCCCATCCGCCGATGTGGAGGTTCTGGCGCGCCCTGCCCCCGAAAGGCAGGATAGGGGTGTTCTTTGGATCATGGTATACCGAGCCCATTGTAAGCAGGGTCTTTCGCAGGACGAAGAACCGGCATCTGAACCAGGCCCTGGCGAGGATAGTCCGGTTCGAGAAGATGCTGGAGAATGAAGGGGCCCTCATCTTGAAATTCTGGCTCCATCTCTCGAAAGAGGTCCAGAAAACCCGTCTGGCCAAGCTGGAGCGGGACCCGGAGACCCGCTGGCGGGTAGGCGAGACCGAATGGGCCCATTTCAGGCTCTACGACAGATTTCGTAAGATCTCCGAGACGGCCCTCGGCCGGACCAGCACCCCCGAGACCCCCTGGATCATCGTCGAAGGAGAGGACCCTCGCTTCCGTTATGTCACCATCGGCAGAAATATCCTCGAATCGATACAAGGGAGATTAACCGGCAAAAAATCCCTCCCCGCCTCGCGGAGTTCCTGCCCGCCCTTGCCGGCAAAGGATATCTGCCCCCTTAAGAATCTGGATCAATCCCGGACGATGGAGGAGGGGGAATTCGAGAGGCTGCTTAAGAAGTATCAAAGGCGGCTCAATCTCCTGGTAAGAAGCCCCGGCTTTAAAAGAATCTCCGCTATCCTGGTCTTTGAGGGATCCGATGCCGCCGGCAAGGGCGGGGCCATCAGGCGGGTGACCGGCGCCCTCGATCCGAGAAGTTATCGAATAATACCCATTGCGGCACCGACGGAAGAGGAGAGGGCCCACCCTTATCTCTGGCGGTTCTGGCGGCATATCCCCAGAAACGGCAATTTCACCATTTTCGACCGTTCCTGGTACGGGAGGGTGCTCGTAGAGCGGGTAGAGGGGTTCTGCCCCCGGGAAGACTGGTTTCGGGCTTACGGGGAGATAAACGATTTCGAGGAGCAGCTCCAGGAAAGGGGAGGGATAGTCATTAAGTTCTGGCTGAGCATAACAAAAGACGAACAGCTCAGGCGATTCAACGAGCGCGAGGCCACCCGTTTCAAGAATTTCAAAATAACCGAGGAAGACTGGCGCAACCGGGAGAAATGGAATCAGTACGAGACGGCGGTAAGGGAGATGGTCCGCCGCACCGACACCCCGGGGGCGCCCTGGATTATGGTGGAAGGCAACAACAAGTTTTACGCCCGGATCAAAATTCTCAAGGAGATCTGCTCCCGGATCTCGGCGGCGGTCAATTAAGATCCGGGATTATCCCCGACCCAGGAGTTTTGCCATGGCCCAGGAAAAACCGCCTGCCCAGATGCCGGAGAAGACGGAAATCGATCTGGGTGATCCAGCTCTTTATGTCAACCGGGAATTATCCTGGCTGGAATTCAACGGAAGGGTGCTCGAAGAGGTCCAGGATCCCCTGACCCCGGCCCTGGAGAGGCTGAAATTTTCTTCCATCGTAAGCTCCAATCTGGACGAGTATTTTATGGTGCGGGTAGGGGGGCTTTTCCGCATCATCGAGGCGAATCTCGATCATCTGGACGCCAGCGGCCGAACCCCGAGGCAGGAACTCGACGAAGTCGCCGAGAAGGCCCGGGGACTTGTGAACGAACATTACCGGTGTTTTACCGAGGTGGTGCTCCCGGCCCTGGAGAAGGCGGGGATATTCTTGAGGCGGATTGACGGCCTCGATCGCAAGGAGATCCGCCGGCTCGACGATTACTTCGAAGAACAGGTTTTTCCCGTTTTGACCCCGCTGGCGGTGGACGGCGGCCATCCCTTCCCCTTTCTCGGGAACCTCCGGTTGAATCTCCTGGTAGTCTTTAAAGAGGGAAGCGGGATAAAGGTGCCCCAGGCCTATGCCTTTGTCGAGGTGCCGTCGGTTCTGGCGAGGTTGATCCCGGTAGGCCTGGAGAAGGGACAATTCCATTTTGTCCTCCTTGAGGAACTGATAAGGCGCCATATAGATAAGCTCTTCCCGGGGATGGAGATCAAGGGCGTGATCGCCCTGCGGGTTTCCCGCTGTCATGATTACGACCTGCAAGAGAGCGAGGTGCTGGACCTGGTGAAGGCGGTGGAGGCGGAACTCAAGGACCGGGCAAACCAGATGGCCGTCCGGGTCGAGATCGAGCCCGGGGCGCCCAAAAGGATCACGACGTTGCTTGCCAGAATGCTCAAGGTCGAGGAGAAGTTTTTCTACGAGATCAGGGGCCCGCTCAATATCTGCGATTTTGGTTCCCTCTACGATCTCCCCGTCGATCCTCTCCACCGGGATCCGCCCTTCAATCCCAGGATCCCCAAGCATCTGGCCGCGGATAAAGACATCTTCACCATTATCCGGGAGGGAGACGTCCTGCTGCATCATCCCTACGACTCGTTCGCCGTGGTGATGGATTTCTTGAACACCGCCGCCGACGACCCGGACGTGCTGGCGATCAAACAGACCCTTTACCGGACGGGGAAGGACTCCCCGGTTATCGCCGCCTTGAGGCGGGCCGCGGAGAACGGAAAACAGGTGACGGCGGTGGTCGAATTGAAGGCCCGTTTCGACGAGGAACGCAATATCGACTGGGCTCAGCAGATGGAGGAATCGGGGGTCAACACGGTTTGGGGCTTTGTCCGCTGGAAAACCCATTGCAAGGCCACCCTGGTGGTAAGGAGAGAGGGGAAACAGCTTAGGCGGTACGTTCACGTCTCCACCGGCAATTACAATACGGTAACCGCCCGGCTCTACACCGACGTCGGCCTTATGACCTGCGATCCGGAATTCGGCAACGATGTCTCGGCCCTGTTTAACGTCCTGACGGGATTCAATTCCTGGACCGGGGGGACCATGTTCACCCCGGAGACGGTGGCCTCGATGTTTCGCCGGTTTATGATCTCGCCGGTGACGACGCAGGAAACCCTCCATCGCCTGATCGAAAGGGAGATCAAGAAATCCACCCCTAAATCCCCCGGCCGGATCATCGGCAAGATGAATGCCCTCATCGACGCTCAAACGGTGCGCAGGCTCTACGAGGCCTCCCGGGCCGGGGTCCGGATCGACCTTATCGTTCGGGGAATCTGCTGTCTTAGACCGGGAATCCCGGAGGTGAGTGAAAATATCCGGGTCACAAGCATCCTGGACCGTTTTCTGGAACACTCCCGGCTCTACTACTTCCACAACGGCGGCGATCCGGAGATCTATTCGGGCAGCGCCGACTGGATGCCCCGCAATTTCCGGAAGCGGGCGGAGATTCTCTATCCGATCAAAAGCACCGGGCTTAAAACGAGGATCATGGATGAAATCCTGATGACCTATCTGAAGGACAATGTGAAGGCCCGGCTGATGCAGTCCGACGGGTCTTACTTGAGAATCCGGCCCAGGGAGGGGGAGCGGCCCGTCCGGAGCCAGAGCGAACTCATCGAAATCGCCCGGCGGGGGGGGGTGAAATCCCCGCCCTACGAGGAGCTCGTCAGGCGGATCGGGAAGAGAAAACCCAAGAAAGGGTAAGGCCGAGGGGATGGAAAGACAAAAAAGGGACAGCGCCCTTGCCCTTGTCGCCCGGACGGCGGGGGCCTACGACCCGGATCCGGGCCACGGCGAGCAGGTCACGAGACTTGCCTTGAGGCTTTTCGATGAACTCCTCCCTCTCCACAACTACGGGGAAAGGGAGAGATTTCTCCTGGAGATGGCCGGCCGGCTCCACGACATCGGCTGGTTTAAGGCCGGCCCGGGAAACCACCACAAGGCAAGCGCCGAGATGATCCTCTCTCTCGAGATACCCGGTCTTGCCGAGGGAGAGCTTCTCGTCTGCGCCCTGATCGCTCGCTACCACAACAAGGCCCTGCCCGATCCGGCCCGGCATGGGCCGTTTTCCTCTCTCGGCCAAGAGCGGCGGCAGGCGGTTTTATGGCTGGCCGGGATCCTCCGCGTCGCCGACGGTCTGGACTGCTCTCACAGGGCGGTGATCGGCGAGATTGCCTGCCTAATCGAGGGGGAAAGGATCGTCATCGGGCTTGACCCCCGGGGGGATTGTTCCCTCGAGGTGGGAAAGGCGACGAAAAAGGGGAATCTCCTTAAGAAAATCTCGGCCAGGGGGATAGTTTACCGATGCTGATTGCGTGCATCTCGGATATCCACGGCAACCTTCCCGCCCTGGAGGCGGCGGTGGCCGATGCCAGGGCCCGGGGGGCGGAGATGATCTGCTGCGCCGGGGATCTGACCGGTTACGGCCCCTTTCCCCGGGAGGTCTGTCTCTTTCTTGAGGAGAGGGGCATCCCGACCATAATGGGCAACTACGACCGCAAGGTGATCGAGGCGGCTGAGGGCAAGGCGGCCCGCCAGGTGATGAAGGAGGGTAAACGGAGGATCCTGCTTTGGACCGTGGAGAACACGAAAGGGGCGGGTCTCGGTTATCTGAAAAGACTGCCCGAGTCCCTCGATCTCGATCTGTTCCCCGGGCAGAGGTCCCTGATCGTCCACGGCAGCCCCGTCTCCCCGGACGACCCGATCTATCCGAGCGTAACCAAACCGGCGATCGAGGGGAAACTCGGCGGGAATCGCCCGGCTATCCTGGTTTGCGGCCATACCCATATACCCTTCGTGAAGAAGCTCTCCGGCCTCCTGGTGGTCAATTGCGGATCCGCGGTGCTCTTCCGATCTGGGGATCCACGCCCCTCGTATGCCTTATTGAGAAACGACCGGGGGGCCAATGTCCGGGGGACCATTGTCAGGTTCCCTTACGACCGGGGACGAACCATCGGGAAACTGAGAAATACCGGACTGCCCCGGGGTTTAAGCGAAGATTTTGCCCTGGGCAATAAAAATTCTTCCCTTGACCACCGCGGCATCAACCAGGAGGATGGAAACGGATGAACGAAGTGAGGAAATCGCCGGAGCTGGAACTGAAGTTGCGCCTGCCGGGGCCGGAGGCGGAAATGTCCATAGTTAAGCACCTGACCGGAAGGGGATACCGGCTCAAAGAGGCCAAAAGGGTAAGGAACGAGGATATCTATCTCGATACCTTCGACTGGGATCTCTTAAAAAAGGGGCTGTCCCTCCGTTACCGCACGAAAGACGGGGCGGCCTTTTATACCTTAAAGGGCTTAGGCAGGATAGAAGAGGGGATAGCGGAAAGGATGGAGATCGAGGCGGCCCTGGAAGCCCCGGTCATCAGGCCGGCGGAGGTCAGGGTGAAGGAGATAAACGGGCAGATAGACCGGATCATCCATCCCTGGAAACTCCTGGAGCAGATCCTGGTCCGCACCGACCGCCACACCTGGCGCCTGACGTCTCCCGCGGGGGCCAGGATGGAGATGTCCTTTGACGAGGCTTCCTTCCAGGCGAAGGGTCTCAATAAATCCCGCCGGACAAGAAACCTAAGGGAGCTTGAGGCGGAACTGCTCCAGGGGGCGCCGGAGGAGCTCATCGTCCTGCGGGAGGTCATATCTCAGCTGTCCCCCTATCCCCCGTCGGCGGCCTCGAAGCTCCAGACGGCCATGGAAAGGTTAAGTATCCGGCTTCCCTCGAAGAGGCCGCCTGCCCAGTACCTGGTGAGGCTTACGGACCGCCTCGATCAGGCGCTGCGCAAGATCCTTTCCCACCAGTTTCTCCGGTTTGGAGACCTTCTCCCCGGGGTGATCGGGGATACGGATCCGGAATTCGTCCATCAGGCCCGCGTGGCAACAAGGCGGATGCGCTCGGCGCTCGTCATCTTCTCCGGCGCCGTTTCTCCTGCGAGGTTCTCCTATCTCGCCTCGGAGCTCAAGTGGCTGGCCGATCTCTTCGGGGCGGTCCGGGACCTGGACGTCTTTCTCCTGAACCTGAATGTCTTTGAGGAAAAGATAGAGCGTTTTTTCGAAAAGAAAATAAGGCTCTTTACCGATTTGATCGAGAGCAGACGCACCGAACCGCTAAAGGAGCTAAAAGAGGGCCTTTCCTCCCCCCGGTATGAAAAATTCGAGAAGGCCTTAACCCGGTTTCTCCAGGGGCCTCTGCCCAGCCGTCCCCGGGGGCCGCTTGCCTCAAAGAGCCTCCGGGAGGCGGCGCCGCTCATCCTCAAGGAGAAGCTCGACGGGGTGATAGGAGAGGGGCAGAGGGCGCAGGCAGATCCGAAACCAAAGAGGTTCCATCGCTTGAGAATCGAGATGAAAAGGCTCCGTTATGCCTGTGAATTTGTCGCCCCCGCCTATGACGGCGCCCTCGAGAGGTTCATCGAGACAACCGTCGAGATCCAAGACTGTCTGGGGGAATTACAGGATACGGTGTTTACCAAAGGTTTCATTGACGATCTCTACGGCGACTGGAAGGGGAAACCGGTTCATCCCGACCTCATCTTCCTCCTGGGGGAGATATACCAGCTCCAGGGCGCCATTGCCCGGGAGAGGCAGCGATCCTTCGGCAGGCTCTGGGGGCCGTTTGCCGGGGAGGAGGCCCTGGGGGAACTGAGGAAGATCCCCAATTTCCCTAAACAGGCCGAATCTGTTTCGGGCCGGAAGCCCCCCGCGGGATAAGGCCGGAGCCGTTGCAACGGCCGCTTAAGGAATGGCCCCTCCCTGCCGATGAGTTGGGAAAAGGCAGCCTTTCTCTGGAGATAGCGTCTACCCTGGAAGGCGGCAGGCGATCCCGCCAGACGGGTTAAATGAATGAGGGGACATGAAAAACGACGAAGAGAGCCTTTCGGTTTTCCCGGAGACATTCCCCGGATTATCGGGAGCCGGGGAGGTATCCTCTCCTGAAAGTGGCCTGACCTACGGGCAGCTGCTGGCCTCCCTTTCAACGCTGACCCGGGCCTTGGCCGATCCCGCCGACTTCCAGGGGAAG
>JBBIJM010000101.1:0-7337 GCA_037445955.1 Syntrophobacterales bacterium | reverse complement strand
AAACTAAAACAGCCCAAAGGCAGGCTGTCTCGTCGCTTACGCTCCTCGAAATGACCGGGTGGCTGCCGCGATCCTCTATACGACCGTATTTAAAGCTCTCGCAGGTCGAATTGAACTTTCGACCGGGATGAGATAAGAAAAAAAGGTGAAAAATCCATTTCCGCCCCGGGCGGGGAGGTGAACCATGTCCGAAGAAAAGCTTAAGCGCTACTACACAAGGGCCCTTTACACGGAAAGGGAGATCGAACTCTTCGGGGAGGGCGGCCACCGCCCGAGACACGTAAAACGCCTCGCCGAGGCCGCGCCTCTCTACACCATCGTCGCTGAGGTGATCGCCTCCCGCAACTGCAACTCCGGCCATAAGGTCGGCCAGAGATTCATCCTGGATATCGACGGTAATTTCCTAACCAAGCTCTGCCCTCCGAGAATCTGCGTTTATCTCGCCGCACAGCTCGCCATCCCGGTGGCCCTGATCAACGAAAGGCTGAGCGAAAACCTGGAGCCCAACGCCATTCATTTCATGCGCAGGCTGAGATGCCCGGATACCGGGGTCGAATGTCTCGGCTACGGCGAGGTCACCCTCAAGGTAGAGGTCATTGCCCGAAGCCAGGTCGCAGCCGGGTAGGAACTAAACGGGGTCAGACTTGAAAATTGAATACAGGAATAAAGGGACCGTACCTTTTAGTGCTCTGATTACCCCAACTCAATTATTCCTGTATTCAATATTCAAGTCTGACCCCGTTTAGCCAGGTAAAGGTGGGTGATCCCAAAAGTAAGAGGAAAAACCTCAATATCCCTCAGGCCGGCCTGTGACATGAGCCCGCCGAATTCCCTGGATGAGGGAAACTCCCTTATCGAATCGGCCAGATAGCGGTAGGCGGCGGGATTTTTCGAAAGGAATCGGGCGACCAGGGGGAGCACCAGGTTGAGATACGGGGTAAACACCATCCTTCCTAAGGCCTTCTCCGGGTACTGCATCTCCAGGACGAGCACCTGACCGCCGGGAACCACCACCCGGGTCATCTCGCCCAAGGTCCGGCTTTTTGCGGGGATGTTCCTGATCCCGAAGGCAATCGCCGCCACGTCGAACGAGGCGTCCGGGAAGGGGAGGTTTTGCGCATCCCCCTGAATGAGAGAGATGCGCCTCTTGAGCCCTGACCTTTCTATCTTGGCCCGGCCCAGAACCATCATCTCGGAGACGAAATCCAGGCCCGCCACCCGGATCTCAGGCCGCCTCCGGGCGGCGGCGAGGGCCAGATCCGCCGTACCCGTGGCCAGGTCCAGGAGTCGGTCGGTGCGCCCGAAGACCATCTTCGAGACGGCGAAGTTCCGCCAGCGGATATCCTGACCGAAACTCAAAAGATGATTCAAACAGTCGTAACGGCGCGGGATGGAAGAAAATATCTCCTTGACCAAACCGATCCGCCGCTCATCTTGCCCTCCCCGGAGAGCCCCCCGGTCATCGTCCCGCCTCATCCGGCAACCCCGGCCCATCCAAACCTAGACAACGATGTTGCCCCGCCGCATGGTTTCCGTAGGCTCAAAGACCTTCAGGCCGAACCGCCCGGCCAGCTCTTCGCATTTCTTGATGAGTTTTTCGTAGCCGATCCCCTTGGCCAGGGTGAAGGGTCCGATCCCGGCCCCGCCGCCGTTGGCCATCGCCAGGTCTATCACCCTGGGATCGTCCACGACGCCCTCCTCGAGGAGTTTCGTCGCCTCGTTTACCTGCAGGGCAATCAGATGGGTCACGTCATACATCGCCGTCGCCTTGCTGAGATCGATGGCAGGCCTCCCCGTGGACCAGTCATAAAATCCCCTCCCGGTCTTCTTCCCCAGGTTACCCGTGCGGACCTTCTCCTTGATGACATGGGAAGGGGAATATTCCGGGGAAAGCACCCGGGCGAAGTACTCCAGGGAATGACAGGAGACGTCTATCCCCACGTAATCGACGAGTTCGAAGGGCGCCATGGGCATTAGAGGCTTCAGGGCCGCATCGAATTCTTCCGGGGCGGGCTCTCCGGCCTCGGTGATCTTCGAGAGGAACAGACCGGTCGGGGCGTTCACCCGGTTGTAGATGAAGCCAGGGGAATCCTTCTTCACCATCACCGGCACCTTCTTCATCTTTTCCGCCAGCCCGAAGGTGGTCATCATCGTCTCCTCGGAGGTCCCGGCCCCTTTAATCACCTCTACGAGCCTCATAAGAACCGCCGGATTGAAGAAATGCATCCCGACTACCCGGTCCGGCCTTGAGGTGGCCCGGGCGATCTCGGTAATGCTCATGTTGGAGGTGTTCGTAGCGAGGATCGCCCCCGGTGAGGCCAGGCGGTCCAGATCCCGAAACACCTGTTTTTTGAGATCCATTATCTCGGGCACCGCCTCGATGACAAAATCGGCGCCGGCTGCCGCCTTTTCCAGATCCGTAAGGGGCAGGATCCTTTTTAACGCCGCCTCCCTTTCTTCGCCGGAGAGCTTTCCCTTCTCGACAAGCTTCTCGAGGCTCTTCTTTATGTTGGAAAGGCCCCGCTGGACGAAGCGCTCCTCGATATCCCGCATGGCTACCTCAAAACCGGCCTGGGCGGCCAGTTGGGCGATCCCGTTGCCCATGTCTCCGGCGCCGATTACCGCAACCTTCTTTATGTCGTCAAGTTTCATCTGGCCTCCTATTCCCCGGTGAACGACGGTTTGCGCTTCTGGAGGAAAGCGGTGAATCCTTCGATGGCATCTTTTGATCTGCCCACCAGGGTGGAACCCTCGGCCTCTGCCTTGAGACCTGAGTCTATCCCCTGGTACAGCCCGGCGGCCATCGCCCTAAGAACGCTCGCCACGGCCAGAGGCGGCCGTTCGGCAAGGAACTGGGCCAGCTCCAGGACCTTGGCCTCAAGTTCCTCCTTCCCCACCACCTGATCGACGAGCCCGATCTCATATGCCTCTTTTGCGGTCAGTCTTTTACTCTTCAAGATGAGATCCAGGGCCTTCGATCTCCCCACCTGGCGCATCATCCGCTGGGTGCCACCCCAGCCGGGGATGATGCCCAAGTTAAGCTCGGTAAGCCCGATGATCGCCTTGGGATCGTCGATCATGATCCGGAAATGGCAGGCCAGGGCAAGCTCGCACCCCCCGCCCAAGGCAAAACCGTTGATGGCGGCGATGACGGGTTTGGGAAAACAATCGATCCTGGTCCATAAGACCCGGCCCCTGGGCGAGGTCTCGTGGGCATTGGCCGCATCGCTTACGTCGAAACCCGCGGAGAAACCCTTGCCGCCCCCGCCGTTGATAACCACCACCCGGACCTCTCTTCTCTGTTCCATCTCATCCATCGCCTCTTCGAAATCCTTCATGGTGGCCAGATTGAAGGCATTGGCCGGCGGATGATTCAGGGTGACCCAGCCGATATGACCGTCCAGTTTCGTTGTGACATTGCCGCTACCCATACGAACCTCCTCTTTTTAATTGTTGTGGTCGCAGTTCTCATTGATTGTGGCTTGAGAGCCTTGAAGTTTCGCGGATTTCTCGTCGCTTACGCTTTTCGAAATGACATTGTTCAAAGCTTTCGGCTTCTCTACAGGAGCCGCACCGGAATCCCCCTTTCATGCAGGAAGTTTTTCAGCCCGGAGATGGTGTGGCTTTTATAATGGAAAAGCGAGGCGACCAAAGCGGCGTCCGCCCCCCCTTCGGTGAGGACGGAGGCGAGATGTTCCGGTCTCCCCGCCCCGCCCGAGGCGATCACCGGGATCGAGACCCTAGACGAGATCATCCAGGT
Source organism: Syntrophobacterales bacterium (assembly GCA_037445955.1). GTDB lineage: Bacteria > Desulfobacterota > Syntrophia > Syntrophales > CAMTWB01 > JBBIJM01. The sequence continues at coordinate 3,577 of JBBIJM010000101.1, read as the reverse complement.
GAGCTCCAGATCGTAACCTTCCCGGGTACCGTCGGCGTCGATGGAATTGAGACATATCTCTCCGGCCCCCCGGTCGGCCGCCTCCTTTGCCCAGGCGAGGGCGTCGCGCCCGGTACAGGTTCTCCCGCCGTGAATTACCACCTCATACCCCGAAGGTGTTTCTATCGCCCGCCCCGTCCGTTTCACATCCATCCCCAAAACGAGGCACTGGCTGCCAAAGGCCCTGGCCCCTGTCTCGACCAAGGCCGGATTCAAAACCGCCTCGGTGTTGATGCTCACCTTTTCCGCCCCGGCGCCGATCACCGTCCGCATGTCTTCCAGGCTCCGGATGCCGCCGCCTACGGATAAGGGAATGAAGATCCGTTCGGCTACCCTTCTTACCACGTCAATGAGAATTCCCCTTTTTTCCGCCGAGGCGGTGATGTCGTAGAAAACGATCTCGTCGGCGCCGCCCTGATAGTATTGGCAGGCCGCCGCGACCGGATCGCCGATATCTTGATTGTTCTTGAACCCTATCCCTTTGGTGAGCCTCCCCTCCCGGACATCCAGACAGGGGATGATCCGTTTAGAGAGCATCTTTACCATCCCAGCGGCAGAAATTGTCCAGGAGCTTAAGCCCGGCGGGGCCGCTTTTTTCCGGATGGAACTGGACGGCCAGGAGGTTGCCTCTTCCTAAAACAGAGCAGAAGGAGATGCCGTATTCGGTCCGCCCCAAAACCAGGTCTTCCTCCGCAGGCAGAGGATAATAGGAATGAACAAAGTAAAACTCGCCCGCCGGGTAAATCCCGGCAAACAGCGGTGACGGTCTGGTGAAGACAACCCGATTCCAGCCCATGTGGGGTATCTTGAGCGGCCTGTCTTGCGTTTTCATATCCCCTGGAAATCTCTTCACGATCCCCGGGAAGAGATCCAGCCCCGGGGTATCGTCTTCTTCCGATGCGGCAAGGACAATCTGGCAGCCCAGGCAAATCCCCAGGGTGGGCCTTCCGGAAGAGACAAAGTCCCTGATCAGATCGGCCAGGCCGGTTTCCCTGATGGTCGCCATGGCCGAACCGGCGGCCCCGACCCCGGGGAAGATCAAATGGGTTGAGGAAGCAAGCTCCTCCGGCTTCCCGCTTACCCGATGGGCCCGGCCAAGATGACTCAAGGCCCTGGATACACTGGTAATGTTCCCTGCCCCATAGTCAATGACCCCGATCATCTCTGTCGCCCTTTCCCTGATAACAGCGGCCCTGGAAAGAATCCCTCCCGGCGAGCTTAGCTTCAATTGCGTTCAAGACCGCGAGCTTACCCCCAGCCCACCGGGGACCGAGAAGGATGTCCTGATAGCCGTCGGCGGTGAGCCGCTGGATCACCATTTCCGGAGGCAGTACCTCGAGGATATCACAGACCAAAGAAACATACTCCTCCCTTTTCAACAGGGTAACGAGACCCTTCCGGTAATCCTCGCCCAGGGCGGTTCCGGAGAGGGCCAGCAGGGAATGGATCTTTATCCCGTCAACCGGCAGCTTAGCCAGGGCTCTTGCCGTAGCGAGCATCTCAGCCCGGGATTCGCCCGGGAGACCGAGGATGATGTGGACGCAGATATTGATCTTTTTCCCGGCGGCCGCCTCCAGGGCCTCAAGGAAACAGCGGTAGTCATGGCCGCGGTTTATCAGCCTGAGGGTCTTATCATGGATGCTCTGGAGGCCAAGCTCAAGCCACAGATGGCAAGCCGAGGCCAGTTCGGCGAGAAGATCGAGCACCTCGGGCCCCAAACAATCCGGCCTCGTCCCGATGGAAAGACCGATTATGTCTTTTTGGGCCAGGGCCTCCCGATATAGTTCGGCAAGCTCGGCCGCCGGCCGGTAGGTATTGGTATAAGTCTGGAAATAGGCAATGAATTTCCTCGCCTGGCGATGCTTTTCGTAGAAGGCCTTCCCCGCCGCTATCTGCTCGGCTATCGCGGGAAGCGGCCCGTTTTGTCTCAAACGGGAACCCCGGCCGTCGCAATAGATGCAACCGCCGGTTGCAAACATCCCATCCCGGTTGGGGCAGGTGAACCCCGCGTCGAGGGAAAGCTTATAGACCTTGACGCCGAAGAGGTTTTGCCAATAGCTCTTCAGATCGTAGTAACGTTTACTGTTTTTCCAAAATTCCGGCTTTTCCAATGATCCCCGGACCCCCTGGGGCGCAGCCGTCGCCCGGTCTGAGATTCCCCGCGATCTTAAATAATTGCCCGGCGGCTTCAAGCTTATAATTCTCCTGCTTGAGCGACGGCCTTACTGTCCGGCCCCTTGGCCTCCGGTTTCTCTCTTTTCTTCTCTTTGAAAAAAAGCGCTCCGGTGGGGCAGACCTCAGCACACTCCCGGCATGCCTCGCCGCAGACTTCCGCCAGGGGAAGACCGTCGAAGGTGGCAACCTCCGTGGCGAACCCTCGGCCGGCAAAGGTCAAGAACGATTTTCCCCTTTTCTCGCAGGTTACCACACACCTGCCGCACTTTACGCACTTCTTGCCGTCGAAGACAAAGAGGGCATGGGAATCGTCCACGGGCCGCTCTCTCAAAACGCTTCTAAAGCGGCTGGGCTCAAGTCTGAGCTTAAGAAAAGCGGCGGTTTTGATCAGGGCGCATTTCTTCCTCCCGGCGCAGTTCTTGCAGTCGATCTCGTGGGTGGTCATGATGAGTTCGAAGGCCATCCGGCGGAGAGCGGCGATCCTCGCCGAATCGGTCCGAACGACCAGTCCCTCCCGGAGGGGTTCGGAGCAGGCCGCCGTCACCCTGGCCCCCTCCCCCGGCCCGATCTCCACCAGGCACAACCGGCAGCCTCCGAAGGGCAGATCCATCCCTTCCAGGGCGCAAAGATGGGGAATGTAGATCCCTTCCCTCAAGGCCGCCCAGAGGATCTTCTCCCCCTCGGCAAATACTATCTCCCTTCCGTCTATCACCGCCCTGGCCACGTCAGATCCCCTTGATCTTCGGCGAGACCTTCCGCACCGCCCGGTATTCCGGCGGGCAGACATCCAGACAGATCCCGCAGCCGACGCACTCGGCTTGGTTTATCACCTTGATGTTCCTTTCGTCCGCCCCGATCGCCCGGGCGGGACATTTCAGGACGCAATGCTCACAGCTCCGCCGACAAAGTTCCGGCTCAATATAATAGGAAACCAGTTCCTTGCAGACTAGAGCGGGGCATCTCTTCTCGTTTATATGGGCCAGGTACTCGTCTCTGAAATATCTCAAGGTGGTCAAAACCGGGTTCGGCGCCGTTTGGCCCAAACCGCACAGCGACCCCAGGGCGATGTTATGGGAAAGTTCCTCAAGCATGGCAAGCTCTTCGGGGGCGGCCTGACCCCGGGCGATCTCTTCCAGAAGGAAGAGGAGATGGTTCGTGCCGATCCGGCAGAAGGTGCACTTTCCGCAGCTTTCGCTCTGGCTGAAGGCCACGAAATACCGGGCCAGATCCACCATGCAGGTGTCCTCGTCGAGAACGATGAGCCCCCCTGAGCCGACCATCGAACCGAGCGCTTTGAGCGAATCGAAATCCACCGGGGTATCGACAAAACCGGCGGGGATGCAGCCTCCGGAAGGGCCGCCCA
>JBBIJM010000100.1:0-7636 GCA_037445955.1 Syntrophobacterales bacterium | reverse complement strand
GCCGGATTGCCGCGGAGCTGGGCGCCCGGGTCGTCAAGACCTACTGGTGCGAAAACTTCGACCGGGTTGCCCAAGGCTGCCCGGCGCCGGTAGTTCTCGCCGGCGGACCGAAATGCGAGACCGCCGGGGAGGTCCTGTCTTTTGTTCACGACGGCCTGTCGCGGGGGGCTGTTGGGGTGAACCTGGGAAGAAACATCTGGCAGTCCCCGAATCCGGTGGCGATGATCCGGGCCTTAAGAGGAATTGTCCATGAGGGCCTTTCGGTGCACGAGGCGGAGGAACTCTACGATGATCTGACTCGGGAGTGCCCCGGGCCTGCCCCGGTCGGGACTTGCATCTCAGGGGAGGGCGGGGGATGAGGGTAGGGGTCTATTACCGAAACGACGAGGTGCGGCTGGAGGAGAGGCCTCTTCCTTCGATCGGCCCCGGCGAGATCCTCGTGAAGGTCTTAAGAAGCGGGATCTGCGGCAGCGACGTCCTGGAGTGGTATAGAAGGAAAAAGGCCCCGCTGGTTCTTGGTCATGAGATAACAGGCCAGGTGGCGGAGGTAGGCCCCGGGGTTAAGGGATTGAGTCTGGGCGAAATTGTCTTTGTCTCCCATCACGTGCCCTGCAACACCTGCCGCAGTTGTCTGAGGGGACATAAAACCGCCTGTCTCACCCTCCATGGGACCAATTACGATCCCGGCGGTTTCGCCGAATTTATCAGGGTGCCCCGGCTGAACGTCGAACAGGGGGTTTTCCCCTTGCCCGAGGGGGTTTCACTGGACGAAGGGGTCTTCATCGAGCCTCTGGCCTGTGTCTTACGAGGGCAGCGGCGGGCAGATTTAAAACCCGGGGAGGCGGTTCTTGTCCTGGGCAGCGGCATCTCGGGGATTCTTCACCTGGCCCTTGCCCGCTTCTGCGGGGCGGGCCGGATCTTCGCCGTCGATGTCAACCCCTGCCGCCTGGCCCTGGCGCGCCGGTTCGGGGCGGATGAGGGGTGGCTTGCCGCCGATTTTGTCCCGGAGGTCTTAAGGGCGGCAAACGGGGGGCAGCTTGCCGATCTGGTCGTGGTGGCCGCCGGCGATCCCCGGGCCTTCGCCCAGGCCTTCCGCTCGGTCGAGGCGGGCGGGACGATCCTCTTTTTTGCCACGGCTAAGCCGGAAGAAAGGGTAGCCGTTCCCTTGAGCGATCTCTGGCGGAACGATATCAAGATGCTTACCTCGTACGGGAATGATCCCCATGATGCCCGGACGGCGATCGAGATTCTTCAGGCAAAGCGTCTGCCCCTGGAGGAGATGATCACCCACCGGTTGCCCCTGGAGAGGATCGGCGAGGGATTCCGTCTTGTCGCCCAGGGCGGCCCCGCCCTAAAGGTGGTCATCTGTCCTCATGACCGGGGGGGGCTTGACTTATAGGTTTATTGCGACGCCTGCACGATCAGATATTTCTTCTTCCCCTTGCGCAGGAGGATCCGGCCGTTTTCATCGGCTGCATCGAGGGCGATAGGCTCGTCGAAAGTCTTGATCTGACGGTCGCCCACATAACCGCCGCCTTGAGAGAGGAGCCTCTTTGCCTCTCCCCGGGAGCTGCAAAGACCGCCTAAGAAGAAGAGCTCATAGGCCGGGATGCCCGAGGCCAGATCGGTGCAGCTCTGCAGGAGCTTCGGCAGGGCGGAGAGGTCCTCCTGGGCCCTCTCCCTGGGGATGCCGCTTGACGGGAGGATATCCGGGGAGATGGTTTTGCCGCCGAAGGCCGCCTGGGAAGAGAGCCAGGCGGCCTTCGCCTGGTTTAAACCGTGGGTGATGCCGGTGGCCTCGAAGGCGAGCACCGCCTTGGCCGCATTCAAATCCCTCCCCTGGAGATTTCTTGCCCGGCGCACCTCGTCCATCGGGAGGAAGGTAAACAGACCGAGGAATTTCTCCACATCCGCATCGTCGGTATTGATCCAGTACTGATAGTAGTCGTAGGGGGAAGTGAGATTTCCGTCCAGCCAAACGGTGCCCTTTTCGGTCTTGCCCATCTTCCGGCCGGCGGCCGTGGTGAGGAGGGGGAAGGTGAGACAGTGGACCGTCGCCCCTTCCATGCGGCGGATCAGATCCACCCCGGAGAGCATGTTCCCCCATTGATCGTTTCCCCCCATCTGCATCAGGCAGTTATGGCTGCGGTAGAGTTCCAGAAAATCATAAGACTGCAGGAGCAGATAGTTGAACTCGATAAAGGTTAGACCCTGGGCGAGCCGTATCCGGTAGCTTTCGTAGGAGAGCATCTTGTTTACGCTGAAATGACGGCCGATGTCTCTTAAAAATTCTATGTAATTGAGCTTTGTCAACCACTCGGCATTGTTTAGAAGCAGGGATTTCCCCTGGGAGAAATCGAGATAGCGGGCAAGTTGGGTCTTGAGGCAGGCGGCGTTGGCATCTATCTGCTTGCGGGTGAGGATCTGGCGCATCTCGGTTTTGCCGCTGGGGTCGCCGATGAGTCCCGTGCCGCCGCCGACCAAGGCGATCGGCCGGTGTCCCTCCCTCTCCAGATGGGCAAGGGACATGATAGGCACCAGGTGACCCACGTGGAGGCTTGGGGCGGTAGGATCGAAACCGATATAGCAGGTTACCGGGGAAGCGGCCAGAAGTTCCCGCACCGCCTCCTCATCGGTCACCTGTTCGACGAAACCCCTCTCTTTTAAAATCTCATACGCTCTCCCCACTGCCCACCCCTTTTTGCCTGATTAAGAGTATTTTCCCCCTTAGGCGTTTGCCTTATCCAGGGGAATGCTCAGCCTTTCGATCTGACTTGCCCTGCCGGTTTTTTCGTCAACCTCGATGACTGCCGCCTGGAGCCTGATATCCCCTTTGGCCACCTCAAACCGGTTGGGGATCTGCTTTAGGAATTTCTCCAGGACGAGCTCCTTTTTGATCCCGATAACCGAATCGAAAGGGCCGGTCATGCCGACGTCGCTGATGTAAGCGGTGCCGCCGGCGAGGATTTCCTCATCCGCCGTCTGCACGTGGGTATGGGTTCCCAGGACGGCGCTGGCCCTGCCGGCAAGAAAGTAGGCCAGGGCCTTCTTCTCCGACGTGGCTTCGGCATGAAAATCCACGAGGATCAAAGGGGTTTTCTCCCTGATCCTCTCCACTTCCCTCTCGGCTACCTGGAAGGGGCAGTCGCAAAGAGACATGAACACCCGGCCCGCCAGGTTGATCACCCCCAGGTAGAGGTTATCCCGAACGGGATACACAACGCTTCCTGAGCCCGGCGCCCCGGCGGGATAGTTGGCCGGCCTAAGAAGGGTTTCGTAATCTTCGGCGCAGTCCATTACCTCTTTCTTATCCCAGATATGGTTGCCCGTGGTCAGGATATCTATCCCCAGAGAGAAAAGCTCCTCGATGATCTCTCTGGTGAGGCCGAATCCGGCGGCGGCATTTTCACCGTTGGCAATGACGACGCCGGGGTTCAGGCGAGCGACGAGGGAAGGCAGCAGTTCCTTCAGTGCCCGACGGCCGGGTTTCCCCACGATATCGCCGATAAAGAGGATTTTCATCAGGTTATCCCTAGTTGGCGAATTCTGAATATCTGGTTTCCCTGATCACCGTGACCTTGATCTGACCGGGGTAGGTCAGTTCCGCCTCTATCTTGCCGATCACGTCCCGGCAGAGCATCACCGCTTCACTGTCGGAGATCTTGTCGTTCTCGACCAGAATCCTGATTTCCCGTCCCGCCTGAATGGCATAACACTTGTTGACGCCGCTGAAGGAGTTGGCGATCCGTTCGAGTTCATCGAGCCTCTTTACGTAGGTTTCGAGCATTTCTCTCCTGGCCCCGGGCCGCGCCGCCGAAAGGGTGTCCGCGGCCTGCACCAGAACCCCCAGGATGGTATTGTTTCTCCCGTCCTCGTGGTGGCCTGCGATGGCCTCGACTATTCTGGACGATTCACCGAAACGCTTGGCGCATTCGGCCCCGATGGCGGCGTGCTGTCCCTCGACCTTGTGATCGAGGGCCTTGCCGATATCGTGGAAGAGCCCGGCCCTTTTCGCTTCCTTGACGTTCATCTTAAGTTCCGCCGCCATAATTCCCGTCAGGTAGGCGACGTCGATGGAGTGCTGAAGAACGTTTTGCAGGTAGCTTGTCCGGTATTTCAGGCTCCCTAAGATATTGATCAGTTCAGGATGCACGTCGTGGACGCCCACGTCAAACGAGGCCCGTTCGCCGGCTTCCCGGATGATGTTATCGACCTCCACCCGGACCTTCTTGACTATCTCTTCGATGCGGCCCGGATGGATCCGGCCGTCGGCGATCAGCCTTTCCATGGAAAGCCTCGCCACCTCCCGCCGGACCGGGTCGAAGCTGGAGAGGACCACCGCCTCCGGGGTATCGTCGACGATCAGATCGATGCCGGTAGCCGCTTCGATGGCCCTGATATTGCGGCCTTCCCGACCGATGATCCGCCCCTTCATCTCTTCGTTGGGCAGGTTGACCACCGATACGGTCTTCTCCGCCACCACGTCGCCGGCGTAGCGTTGAATCGCGTAAGCGACAATCTCCCGGGACTTCCGGTCGGCGGTCATCCGCGCCTCGTCTTCGATCTTCTTGATAAGAACGGCGGCCTCCCTTCGCGCCTGGCCCTCCATGGTCTGGATCAGATGGATCTTTGCCTCTTCTGCGGTCAAACCTGCCAAATCTTCCAGCTTCTGCCTTCTCTCGGCAAGGAGACGGTCGAGCCGCTCATGTTTTTCGTTGGTCTGATTTTCTTTTTGGGCGAGGTTCCGCTCCCTCGTCTCCATCCCCGATTCCTTCTGGGAAAGCTGATCGGAACGTTTCTCGATACTTTCCTCCTTGGATCTCAGGCGCCTCTCCAAGCCGTCAAGCTCGTTCTTCTTTTCCCGAATCTCCCTTTCGTTTTCCAGTTTGGTTTTAAGGAGGCCCTCTTTGGCCTGAAGGATCGCCTCCTTCTTGATGTTTTCCGCTTCCTTCTTGGCCTCCTCGACGATCCTTGCAGAAAGGGTTTCCGCGGAATTCATCCGCCTCCGGCCTAGCTTCAAGTGCAAGAAGTAACCTAAGACAAAACCCAGGGTTACCGATAAAAGGGTTAATAAGATAATCATGCTATTGGGCAAGGTATCACCTCCCTGTTCTTATTTATGCTTATTGGGGAGGCGGAATATTTAGCCTGGGGGGAGAGGACTTAGGCCGGGTGGAACCTACAAAGAACCCCCGCCTATGCCGTGTTAACTGGCTTTTTGAACTCGATGACAAGGTGGGCATCCAGTGTTACCGCCTTGAGGTTCCTCAAATCCGCCTGGCGGAAGCTTGAGGATATGCACCGGCCGGTAAGGAAGGGCGCCCCGCATCAAGGTGTTAGCTCAAAAAAGAATGGTTAATCACGCACATCGCAGGGGTTTTCCGATCTGCTTATCCCGTTTAAAATTTTAATCAAACCTTCCGACTTAATTTCCATCTGGTTGTAGATGCTATCCTTTGCCTCTTTGATCTTAAAGAAATCATCGGCAATGTTGAGCGCGGCCAGGATCGCAATGCTCAGGGTATTTATCCCCCCTGAGGATCGCTCAACCTCCTGCATCCGGTCCTTGACGTATCGGATAACATTTTCTACGTAATCATCCCCTGAGCCATGCAGGACTGAAAGACTCTGTCCCAGAATATTTATCTCATAACGCTTTTTCAATCGTTACCTCTTGATGTAGGCAGATCAAGATTGAGCATTGATATCCTGGAGCAGGTCCAACAGCAAATCCACCTTTTTGCGGATCGAGTCCTTTTCCTCGCGTAGTTCCCCTACTGAAATATTCGCCTCATTTAATTCCAACTCCTTTTGCTTGAGGAGTCCCTCTAACTCTTCGTTCCGCCTCTTGAGCCGTATCTGCTCCTGGACGACGTTTCTGATCCTGTTTTCTAATTCACTGAATTTCGATAATTCCAAATTATCACCAAACAATTCGTATTTACTTGCATTTCTAGTCAAATGGCTAAACACGGCCGGCTTTGAGCCCTCATTTTTGGGAAATTATTACCTTCTCATTAATAAAAGTCAAGTTTTTATTCCACCCTGTCCGGCAGAACGGCTTCCCTCTCCCCCAGCAGGACCGCTACCGGTTGCCGCCCCGGCGGCCGGTTGGGGGCCTTTTCCCTGACTGGGAAAACTGATCGACAGTTCTTCCCTCAGGATCAAGAAGAACGGCCGTATCCCCTCCTTGATGAAAACGGAAGCTTTTCGGCAAGGAGAGATACGCCTGGGAGCTTACGCCGCCGCCCGGGGAGGCGGCGTTGTTTCTGACCAGGACCGAGTAGCCGGGATCGACGGAGATCTGAGGAAAGACAAACCTGTCGCCGCCTTCGTTGGTGAGGACATATCCGGAAAGCGATGCCCTTTTCGGCCCGAGAGAGACGATTCTTAAGTACTGCTCTGTTTCATCTTCCCCCAGACGCAAACTGGTGATCTTAAAATTCTTCCACCGGCCCCAGATGTGCCAGAGGCCTTTTCTCTTTTTCCTGGCCTCCTCCTGGCTTCTCAAAAGCAGGGCGGCATGTTTCCCGTTTTGTCCGATAAACAGGGCGTGGGCCAAACCTTCCCGGAGGAGTCTTTCATTCAACATCTCTTCTCCGGCGTAGAGGTAGGCCAGAATCCTTCCGTACCGGTCTTCCCGTTCCACGTCGTATTCCAGGCGGACCGACGGTCTGTTCGTCAGCGTCTCCAACATCCTGGTTGCCTTTTTCGAGTAGGGCTCCCCCCGTTCGGGGGAATTGATTCCCAGCAGCCGCACCTTCCTTCCGTCGGTGAGGCTGACAGTATCGCCGTCGATGACCTTCCTTACGGAGACCATCTCCGCCGCCGTCAAAACCGGGAAGAGGGCAAGCAAGACCAGCAGGGAAGACAGGATTGCGTACCCGAGGCGTCTCTTATCTGAAACCATCACCGCATCTCCGAACAATTTTCCTTGACGTTTTTGAAAAACCGCTGCTTTTGTCATTTCGACCATCTTTTTATACCCGAATCTTCAAGCTTTTGCCTATACCAATTTTTCCGCGAATATTCTAAATTGCAGTCCAGATCGAGGGAAAGGAGAAGGAGATGGATCTTGCGGGGAAGGTGGTGATCGTAACCGGGGGCGCAGCGGGCATCGGCCGGGCCCTCTGCCTTAAATTTGCCGAAGCCGGGGCCGGGGCGGTGATTGTGGCGGACATAGATGAGGCCGGGGCGAAGGAGGTTGCCGCGGGGATAAAGGGGCAAGGGGCATTATGCGATGTCCGGAGGGAAGAAGATCTGATCCGGGTGGTCAGGATGACCGAATCACGATATGGAAGGGTTGATCTTTTCTGCTCGAACGCGGGGATCCTGATTTTGGGAGGACTGGAGGTAGATAATGACGCCTGGCGGATGATCTGGGAAATAAACGTTCTTTCGCATATATACGCAGCCAGGGCGGTGATCCCCGGCATGATCGCAAGGGGAGGCGGGGCTTTTCTAGTCACCGCTTCCGCGGCGGGGCTCTTAAGCCAGATAGGTTCCCTCCCTTACTCGGTGACGAAACACGCTGCGATCGGGTTTGCCGAGAACCTCTCCATCACCTACGGCGACCGGGGGATTTTAGTTTTTGCCCTCTGCCCTCAGGCGGTGGAAACGGAAGATCGGAAGAGCA
>JBBIJM010000099.1:0-7645 GCA_037445955.1 Syntrophobacterales bacterium | reverse complement strand
GTTCGTGCCAAGGGAAAGGGGCAGCCGTCGAACCGCGGGATCCACCGGGAACTCACCGGTCAGGTCCTTCTTGGGGGAATCCTCCAGGAACTCATCCGGGCGGGGAATCGTTACCTCCAGGTCTCCGGAGATGACCGTGAGGCAGGCCAGTCTCAATCCCTGGGCGAGTTCGTCCCCCCTTAAAAATTCCCGCTCCGCCGCCGTGGGCGGAGCCGCCGATCCGGGAGGGAAAAGCCGCACGAGGCACTTTCCGCATCGCCCCTTGCCCCCGCAGTCTGAGGCGAGAACCTCTCCACCCGCCAGAACCTCCCAGACCGTCTGGCCGCCCCGGCAGGGATAGGTCTTCCCCTCCGGCAAAACCCGGAGGCAATAGGATCCATCCCCACCTTTCCGGTTATTCATAGCCCAGCTCTTTTAAGATGCGGGGGTTTTTGCTCCAGTCTCTGGTTACCCGGACGAAGAGCTCGAGATAAACCCGGGCCGCAAAGAACCGCTCCAGCTCGTGGCGGGCCTCGGTTCCTATCTCCTTGAGAAGCGCCCCGCCCTTGCCGATAATAATGGCCTTCTGGGAATCCTTCTCCACCATAATGGCCGCCTGGATCCTGATGAGATTCCTCGCCTCGTCCTCTTTGAAGGATTCGATCAGAACCGCCGCCTGGTAAGGAACCTCCTTATGGGTCAGCAGAAGAATCTTCTTCCTGATGATCTCTGCCGCCAGGAAACGTTCCGTCTGATCGGTGAAGAGATCCCGGGGAAAAAGCTCCTGCCCCTCGGGGAGTAATTTCCATATTTCCGAGACAAGGATCTCGAGATTCGTGCCTGTTTGGGCGGAAACGGGAATGATTTCCTCGAAGGGGAAGATCCGCCGGTACCGGTCGATCTGGGGGAGAAGTTTTATTTTATCCGTCAGGTCAACCTTGTTGATCGCCAGGATCGCGGGTTTTCCAGCGGCCCGGAGATATTCGCCAATCGAGACATCCCCCGCCGGAAGGTCCGCCCCCGCCTCGGTGACAAAAAGGAGCAGGTCCACCTGCCGCAGGGTATCCAGGGCCACCGCCACCATCCTCTCGTTTAAAGGGGTGTTCGGACGGTGGATCCCCGGGGTGTCCACGAAGATCAACTGGCCGGGACGGGGAGCGTCCAGGTTCTTGATCCCGGTGATCCGGTTCCGGGTGGTTTGGGGCTTATGGGTGGCGATGGCCACCTCCTCCCCGACGAGAGCGTTTAAGAGGGTCGATTTGCCCACATTGGGCCGCCCGACGATCCCGATGAATCCCGACTTAAACAAGGAAAAACTCGCTTTTCAAGTCCCTTCCTCCCCTGGAGAAGGTGTTTTAAAAACAGCGGCGGTATTTGGCCACGTTCTCTTCGTAGAGATTCCTCCCCGAAGGATCGTGAATCACGATGGCGGGGAAATCCTCCACCCGCAGGGCCCGGATCGCCTCGGCCCCCAAGTCCTCAAAGGCCACCACCTGCGCCTCCTTTATCGTCCTGCCGAGCAGAGCCCCGGCCCCGCCCGTTGCCGCGAGATACAGGCAGCGCCATTTCTTGATGGCTTCGACTACTGCGGGAGAGCGGATGCCCTTGCCGATCATTACCTTAAGTCCATGTTCCATGAGTAAAGGGGCATACCCGTCCATCCGGGTGCTCGTGGTGGGGCCGGCCGCGCCGATGGGCCTGCCGGGCGGGGGAGGCGTCGGCCCCATGTAGTAGAAGACCTGTCCCCGGATATCCAGGGGCAGGGGATCTCTCTTCCCGATCAATTCGGCAAGCCTCCGATGGGCCGTATCCCGGGCGGAATAGATAACCCCGGAAATCAACACCTGATCGCCGATTTCGATATTTTCCAGATCCCCATCGCCAAGCGGCGGGGTGAGGCGGATGATTTTAGACATCTTATCTCCCTTTTCCTTCAGAGGATGATCTCACCGTGGCGGCTGGCATGACAGTTGATATTTACCGCCAGAGGCAGGCTCGCGATATGGCATGGCTCCATCAGGATCTTGACCGCAAGCGCCGTCACCCGCCCTCCCAGTCCCCCGGGGCCGATGCCGAGGTCGTTGATCCGTTTGAGGATCCTCTCCTCCATCTCCCCAAGGAGCGGATCCGGATTCCCCACGGCCAGGGGAACAAAGAGGCTCTTTTTCGCCAGCAGCGCCGCCCGCTCCAGATTTCCCCCGATCCCCACGCCCACGATTATCGGCGGGCAGGGGTTCCCCTGGGACTCCCACACCCGCCGGACCACGTAATCCTCAACCCCCTGCACCCCGTCTGAGGGGTTGAGCATCGTGACCCGGCTCATGTTCTCGCTGCCTCCTCCCTTGGCGGAAAAGGAGATTTTAAGGTCGCATCCGGCGGTCATTTCCAGATGGATTATCGCCGGGGTATTGTCGCCGGTATTCTTCCGGGTAAAGGGATGGCAGATCGATTTGCGCAGATAGCCGTCCCGGTATCCTTCCCGGACACCCTCCTCGATCGCCTCGGTGATGAGTCCGCCTGCAACCTGTACCTGATCCCCCATCTCGACAAAGAACACCGCCGTCCCCGTATCCTGGCAGAGGGGGATCCGGTCCTCCCGGGCGATCCGGGCGTTTTCGATCAGTTCGCTTAGCACCTTCTGTCCCAGGGGGGATTCCTCCCGGCCCAGGGACTCCTGAAAACAGGAAAGCTGATCCGGGGCAAGTTCATAGCCCACCGCAATCAGGGCCTCCCGGACCTTCTTTTTAATCAGGTTGTAATCGATAATCCGCATAACCAAAACACCCCTTTTGATTCCCTTGAAACCTCAACGGAAAGTGATCAGCACCGCGCCGGCAGGCACCGAATCCCCGGCCTTCGCCAGGATTTCCTTAACCGACCCATCCTCCGGGGCGGTCAAGGCGTTTTGCATCTTCATGGCCTCCAGAATCACCACCTCGTCTCCCGCCTTGACCTCCTGCCCAACCTTGCAGAGTACCTCGACGATAAGCCCGGGCATCGGGGCCATGACGGTCCCTGCACCCCGATCTGGGGTTGCTGCCACCGGGGCCGCCGCCGCTTTCGCCGGCTTTGTCTCGGGCGTCCGGGACGCCTCTTCCGGTTTGACATCAACCACAGGTGCTCTCACGGCTGCTTTAGGCGCCGGGAGACCATCCCGGCCCGCCTCGGTTACCTCGACCTCGAAATACTCGCCCTCCACCAGGACCCGGTAGCGCTTGCCGCCCAGGCCCCTTTCAGGAATCACCTCCGGCGCCGGTTTTTCCGTAAGCTCCCCCTTGAGGGCCTTCGCCATCAGCTCATCTTCCCTCTTTACCTCCTCCAGGGTCTTCGGTTTTACCTCTTCCGGCGGGGCCTCGAGCCCGTATTTCCAGCGGAGGAACCTCATCCCCGTCTGGGGATAGATGGCATAGATCAACAGGTCTCCCCGATCTTTCGCAATGTCTTTCGCCTCTTCCCTGGCCTTTTCCATTTCCGGTTTAAGCACATCCGCCGCCCGGCAATCAATAGGCTTCTCCCCCCGGGGATACCCCTTTAAGGCAAGCTTTTGCACCTCCGGATCGATGGGCAGAGGGGGAATTCCGTAAAGGCCGAAACAGTAATCCTTGATCTGGGAGGAGATCATTTTATAGCGGCCCATGAGGACGTTCAGCACCGCTTGGACGCCGACGATCTGGCTCGTCGGGGTTACCAGTGGCGGATAGCCGAGCTCCTTTCTCGTCCGGGGCAGTTCTTTATAAACCTCCGGCAGCCTGTCCAAGGCGCCTGCCTCCTTGAGCTGGCTTACCAGATTGCTGATCATCCCCCCGGGGATCTGGTGGAGCAACACCTCGGTGTCCACCACGGCCATTTTTGTTTTATCTATAAAATCCCTATACTTGGGGGCGACCAGCTCGAGATGGGCGCCGATCTTCATGATCCGGTTTAAATCCAGGTTTGGCGCCCGGGAGGTTCCGTGCAGGGTAGCCATAAGCGGCTCCACCGCCGGCTGGGAGGAACGGAGGGCGAAGGGGGCGATGGCCGTATCAATAACATCTATCCCCGCCTCGATGGCCTTAAGATAGGCCATGGAACCCATGCCGCTTGTGTAATGGGTGTGGAGATGGATGGGAATCTTGACGGCCTCCTTTAGGGCCTTGACCAGATGGTAGGCATCATAGGGGGAGAGGATCCCCGCCATATCTTTAATGCAGAGGGAATCCGCCCCCATCTCCTCGATGGCCCGCGCCTTTTTGACGTAGTAGTCGATCGTGTAAACCGGCCCGCCCAGCCGCCTTTCCGTGAGGGAGTAGGATATCTCCCCCTGAACATGCTTCCCCGCCTCCTTGATCGCCCGGAAGGACGATTCAAAGTTCCGCTCGTCGTTTAACGCGTCGAAGACCCGAAACTTATCCATGCCGCATTCCGCTGCGTAAAGGACAAACTCCCGCACCACGTCGTCGGCATAGTTCCGGTAGCCCACAATATTCTGACCCCGGAGCAGCATCTGCAAAGGGGTTTTGGGAAGCCTTTTCTTCAACGTCCGCAAACGCTCCCAGGGGTCCTCGTTGAGGAATCTCGTCGTCACATCGAATGTGGCCCCGCCCCATACCTCGAGGGAATGGAAGCCCACTTGATCCAGGTCCTCTAAAACGGGCAGCATGTCCTCCAGTCTGAGCCGGGTGGCAAACAGGGACTGATGTCCGTCCCTCAGGGTAGTATCGGTTATCTTAATCGGGTTCATTTGTTCCATATCCCTTTCTACTTTGATCATTATCGATTCGGCGGCTCGCCGGACAAAACTGCTTACTCCGGAGGAACATATCCGGCTCCGGCCCGTCACCGGTAACGGAACTGCCAGTACCGCCGCTGGGCCATCAGATCCTGCCTGGAGGCCAGGCCCCAGAGATTGGGCTCTCCCAGACCGTAAACCTGGCAACCGGGAGCCGTCTTTTCCGTCGCTTCCCGCTCCTTTACGTAAACCTCAACAGCGGCTACGGCCGCCGCCATCTTCTTGAACCTATCCATCCGCTCCTCCTTACAGGGGGATATTGCCGTGCTTCCGGGGCGGCCGGCTTTCCCGCTTCGTCCGGAGCATGGCAAAGGCCCTGATCAGTTGAGGTCTGGTTTCCGCCGGCCGGATCACCGCATCAACATATCCCCGGCTTGCGGCAATGTAGGGATTGGAAAACAGCCGCTGATACTCCTTAATCATCTCCTGTCTCTTGGCTTTCTGGTCGGCCGCCTGGGATATCTCCTTGCGGAAGATGATGTTGGCTGCCCCCTCGGCCCCCATCACCGCGATTTCCGCAGTGGGCCAGGCCAAAACCAGATCCGCCCCCAGATCCCTGCTGCACATGGCCAGATACGACCCGCCGTAGTCCTTCCTCACCACCAGGGTGATCTTGGGCACCGTGGCCTCGGAATAGCACCAGAGGAGCTTCGCCCCGTGGCGGATGATCCCCCGCCACTCCTGGTCGCTGCCGGGAAGGTAGCCGGGCACATCGGCCAGGGTAAGCAGCGGGATATTGAAGGCGTCGCAGAACCTGATGAACCGGGTCGCCTTGTCCGAGGCGTCCACGTCGAGACAGCCCGCCAGGTGCTTCGGCTGGTTGGCGATGATCCCTATCGTCATCCCACCGATCCTTCCGAAACAGACGATCATGTTTTTGGCGTAATGTTCGTGGGGTTCCAGGATCTCCCCGTCATCTACGAGAGAATGGATCAGCGCCTTCATATCGTACATCTTCCGGGGATTGTCCGGCACGAGATCGTCCAGGGCGGGATCCCCCCTCTCGGGGCTGTCTCCGGCGGGCCGGAAGGGAGGATCCTCCATATTATTTGAGGGAAGATAACCAAGGAGCCTTTTGATCTTCCCTATCGAATCCTGATCGCTTTCACAGGCGAAATGGGCGACCCCGCTTTTGGTGTTGTGGGTCATGGCCCCGCCTAAGCTTTCAAAGTCTATCTCTTCGCCGGTAACCGCCTTGATTACCTCCGGGCCGGTGATGAACATGTAGCCGCTCTTCTTTGTCATAAAGACAAAATCCGTCATGGCGGGCGAATAAACCGCCCCGCCCGCGGTGGGCCCCATGATGGCCGAGATCTGAGGGATGACGCCGGAGGCCAGGGAATTGCGGTAAAAGATGTTTCCGTAACCGGAAAGGGCGTCCACCCCTTCCTGGATCCTCGCCCCGCCGGAATCGTTGAAGCCCACCATCGGGGCGCCGGTTTTGAGGGCCAGATCCATCACCTTGCAGATCTTTTTGGCGTGCATCTCCCCCAGCGTGCCCGCCCGGGAGGTGAAGTCCTGGGCGTAGGCAAAGACGCTCCGGCCGTTTACCAGGCCGTAGCCGGTGATGACGCCGTCGGCGGGAATTTCCGTTTGCGGCATGTCGAAATCCACCGCCCGGTGTTTCACGAAAAGGTCCAACTCCTCGAAACTGCCGGAATCGAAAAAGAGATCCAGCCTCTCCCGGGCGGTAAGCTTGCCGCCTGCCCTCTGCTTTTCGATCATCTTCTCCCCGCCCATGGCCCGGGCGGCCTTGGTCATCAACGCCAGCTCTTCTATTTTCGTTTTTTTCTCCCCCATGACTAAAACCTCGATCCTAAGAAAGTTTCGTCCCTCTCACCAGACTCGAGGGCCTTATAAAACTGATGATTTTGTCTTTTCGACCGCAGGAAAAATCTTAATCCCGCTGCAAGGGTCAAGTTCTCCCGTCGCTTACGCTCCTCGAAACGACGTAATTCAAAGCCCCCGACTCCTCATCCAAACGGCACCTGTCGGACATCCCGGCCCCTGACAAGGGCTTTTCTCTGCCGCAGCTCCTACGAGAACCGCTTACCACAACGAACCACTCCGTTCAAGCCGATTGAGGGTCAAGGCCTCCCCTCTCCCACGGGGCGACGCCCCCGGCTACCTCGCAAAAAAGCGGATGAGGCCGGGGCAAAGCGATCATCGGGCACGAAATCCACCGATCCGGCGATCTTTTTTCGAGCTTTTTTTGCAGGTGACCCCATTCAAAGACGAGCTGGCCTTGGGTCACCGGGATCGGCTCCACTTCCAGATTCTCTCCCAGTTTTCCCGGATCGAACCGGTATCCCCTCATCACCCCTTCCTCGTAAACCCCCCGGAGGTACCGGTCTATTGCGGGAACCGGATCGGCGCAGGCCCGAAAGCGTTCAAGCTGCGGGTGCCTCCGGTAACCCCGGGTAAGATTTCTCAAAACCGCCTTCGCCAAAAGCGCCTCCCGCCACAGGGCGACCAGCCCCTTAGCGTCGAGATAGGCCGGATGCAGGCTCCATAAACGCATAAGCCTATTTAAAATCCTTCTTCACCGGCTGCAGGCCTAAGTTGAAAGGCATCCGTTCGCTCCGGGGGTATGGAATAGGTTGGCTTTGCGCCAAGAGGGTTCTCCAGGAAATCCGTTCCGTTTTAAATAATGATTCTTCCTGTTTCACCCGGCCCCCCCTCGCCTTTTTTTAGATACTCGGCCCGCGCTCTTCCGGCTATTGACCATTGTATGAAATATTGTTTTACGCTATACGATATGATGGGTCTTTGATGTTTGTCAAGAGAATAGGCAAGCCCAAGACACCTCTACGGGATAAAAGGTATTACCCGGGCTTGGAACAGGCTCATTTCAAGGGGATCGAGCGGCTGGAAATCTTGATGTCTAAGACCTGATTC
>JBBIJM010000098.1:0-7865 GCA_037445955.1 Syntrophobacterales bacterium | reverse complement strand
AAGGGAATGCACAGGGCGATGGCCATTGGTCCGTTGATGCCGGGAATAGCCCCGGCCGTCACCCCTGCGATGACCCCCATCAGTACAAACAGGAGATTTAAGGGATGGAGAGAATCGGTCAATCCGGCAAAGATAACTTCCAGCATACGGGCTCCCTCTGTAAATGAACCGGTTCAGGGCATGGGTGCGCCAAATCCGTAGCGCATGACCCCATAAACGAGGAGCACCAGACCCACTGCCACCGCCGCCATGGTAAAGGGTTTGCGCTGCCCGCACAGGTATTGGATAAAAACCAGAAAGGCGATTCCGGCGGGAATAAAGCCGATCCAGGTCATGGCGGGCATCAGGAGAAAGCAGGGGATCAGGAACCTAGACAGATGCCACAGGTGCGCCTCTTCGGCAAAACCTCCAGAAGCCGGACCTTGCCTGGACCTTTGTGATTTCGAAAGTAAAAAAACCAGGATATTTTTAACCAGGGCCGATGCCGCCATGGCCAGGATGAAGCCTGCGGTCAGATTGGGCAAAAGGGCGGCGGAAACCCCATAGCCCGGATAGGGGGGGGTATGGGCCGGGATGATCCAGATTAAAAGGATCACGCTGGCCAGGGCAATGCCGCCGTAGATGAGATTGTCTTTTAACGCCATAACCTTCTTCCTCGGGAGCCTAAACCGGCGGATAATCCCCCGGCCTCACCTGCGATGTAAAGGGGACGAGGATGACTCTTACGCAGGTTTGGAGCCTATTTTATTTTTCCCGCCTGACGGGCAAAGCGGTCGTTGGCCTGCTTCATATAGGCCTCCGCCTGGGTGCGCCCCCAGGGGACCGGGGCCATCTTCAAGGTTTCGGTAATGTTTTTTTGAAATTCCGGATCCTTGGATAGTTTTTCCAGGGATTTTTCCAGGCGAGCCAGGACGGTATCGGGCAAACCTTTGGGCGCCGCCAGGACCAGATACATTTCCGCGGTTTCGTCCCACCCCTGCTCCTTCAAGGTCGGCACCTCGGGAAGCTGCGAGACCCTGCTCGGAATGGTGGCGGCCAGGAGCTTCAATTTGCCCCCCTTGACGTAGTCAACCAAAATGGCCCCTAAATGTCCCAGATCCGCATGGCCTCCCATTACCGCCGCTATAACCGAGGGCCCGCCGGTTGAGGGCATCAGCGACAGCTTGATCCCCTCTTTATCCGCGATGCGCTTCAGGGCTTCCCGGTCGTCGGATCCCTGAAACATATAGGTAAGACCCTTCTTTTCCTTGCGGGCCCACTCGAAGGCCTCCTTCAAGTTGTTCCAGGGGCGGCTGGGGGCGCACACAACGCCGCTTTGATTGAGCCCAAGCAGGGTGATATATCTAAAATCATCGATCGTGTAGCGGGTTTCCACAAAATGCGGGGTATAGGTATAGGCGGCGGTAGCGGAGACCCCCAGGGTGTAGCCGTCGGGCTTGGCGCCTTTGAGCGCCATGGCCATCACGCTCCCGTGGGAGCCGCCGGGGTTGTTGCTCACCAGAACGGGCTGACCGAGATCGGCGCTTAAGGCCGTGGCAAGGGCGCGGGTCAAAAGATCGATCTGGGCACCGGGTCCTACCATCGTAAGGAGCGTGATCGGACGATTCGGGTAGGCGGATGCCGAAGCCGGCGGGGCTGGACTTAACCCGGCAAATACTGTACAAATGAGCAGTGTGACCAATATCCTACGCATTTTTTCCTCCTTCCAGTTGTCTGTGATGTCGAGGGTGACTCCCTGATTTCGCGCTTGAAATATCACCTGTTTCTCAAACAGGTAAATTATATTTCCTTATGAACGCCATTATATATCGTCCTGTAGATCTGACACCATGCCATGCTCAGGCCTCAGGCCCGATTGAGCCGATATTTCTCTTTGTTGACTCGCCGGGTCTGATGGTCGTATAGTGATATTCCTTGATATTCCTTTGAAAATGCATCGGAGACCTTGCGGGATTACCGCGGGATGCCCAAAAGGGAGGGTATGGATGATCAAAATTGTTGTTATCGCCCCCTACGAAGAATTTCGGGAATTATTCATCAAGACCTTTCGGGAGCACGATGAAAAGGTTCACCGGGACAATGAGCAGCAGAGCCAATATGACCTTGAGGTAATTGTGGAATATGATCACCAGAGGATCAGGGAGCTGAGGCTTGACTGCAACGTCGTCATCGCCCGCGGTTTTACCGCTTCGTTGCTCAGAAATCTGGATTCCTATGTTCCGGTGGTCGAAATACCCGTTACGGCAAACGATATCATCAGCTGTCTCATGGAGTCCAGGAGGAGGTTCGGAAATAAAAGGGTCGTTGTCATGGGAACCAGGAATGTCATCTTTCAGACCGACAGTCTAGCTGAAGTCATGGAGCTGGAAATCGAAACCGTGCTGATGCCTTCCCAAACGGATCGGGATAAGGAACAGGCCTTTGCCCGCTTGAAGAACCGTGACCTGATTGTGATTGGAGGGAAACCGGTTTGCGAATATGCAAGGCTGGCCGGTATGGATCACGTCATGATCCTTTCCGGCAGAAACGCCATGTGGCAGGCCATCTCCGAGGCAAAAAGAATCGCCTACACCGGCAGAATCGAGGAAGAGAAGGCGCAGCGGTTCAAAACCATCTTGGATTATACCTTCGACGGCATCATCTCTTTAGACAAAAACAACAGGATCACCGTTATCAACGCCACGTGTGAAAAAATTCTCGGCCTCAGGACAAGGGATACCATCGGCATGAGAATAGAGGATGTACTGCCGAGAAGCAGGTTCAGCGAGCTGATCAGTCATAAAGATGTCTGCCTCGACGAGGTGGTTAAGCTCAACAATATGCCTTTGGTGGTCAACAAGACCGGCATCGTTTTGAAAAACGAGAGGGTAGGTTCAGTGATCACCTTTCAGTACGTCTCTAAAATTCAGGAGGTCGAGGGCAGGATCCGGGCTAAGGCCAACGAGCGGGGGCACGTCGCCAGACATAATTTCGCAGACATCCTGGGGGATGGCCAGATCATCAGGGATACGATTAAAATGGCCCGGAAGTTCGGAGAAGTCGATGCAAGTACGCTGATTGTAGGGAAGAGCGGCACCGGCAAGGAAATGTTTGCCCAGAGCATCCATAATTCAAGCAGGCGCAAAAACGAGCCTTTTGTGGCCATCAACTGTGCCGCGATCCCGGATAATTTGCTGGAAAGCGAGTTGTTCGGCTATGTGGAAGGCGCCTTTACCGGGGCGATCAAAGGCGGGAAGCAGGGCCTGATCGAACTTGCGCATCGGGGGACCTTGTTTCTCGATGAGATAAGCGAGATGCCCTTGAAGCTTCAGGGACGGCTCTTGCGGGTCCTGCAGGAAAAAGAGCTGATGCGTCTGGGGCATGACCGGGTCATCACGGTGGATGTCAGGATCATCTCGGCTACCAACCGGGATCTTTTGGGCCTGGTTGAAAAGGGGGAATTCCGGGAGGATCTCTATTATCGATTGGATGTCCTGAAGGTAGATATTCCATCGCTGGACGACAGAAGAGAAGATATCCCGCTTTTGGCGGATCATTTTATTGCCGAATATGCAAAATATCTGGGCAAAGACGCCAGGATTTCCGGCGAAGCAAGAAGAATGCTAGAAGAGCTCAACTGGCCGGGAAATATCCGGGAGCTGAAGAATGCCTGTGAAAGACTTATCGTCTTGAGTGAGTCGGCGGTGATTGATAAGGACGACGTGACCAAGGTCCTGGATTATAAAATTCGCAAGATGAAACGGAATGACCCGGGGAAATCGCCAGCGGATCTTTTCAGGAAGGGTACGGCCAAACCGGCTGTTTTGAATGTCCGAGTTGAAAGGGACGAAGCCTCGGCTATTACCAGGGGCAATATTGACGATCTGCTCCGTCAGGGCTATCAAAAAATGAGAATAGCGGAAAAGTTGGGAATAGATCGGACAACCCTGTGGCGAAGGATGAAAAAGTATGGATTGGGGTGACAGAAACACCTGGCGGGCTCCTGTTGCACTTCCTGGCCGTCAGAAATCAGTTGCGCAACGCAACACGTTACGTTTATTGCAACAATTCCGGCCGGCCCGGGGAACGCCGCTTTTATTTTTCAATTAAAAAACCGGGCTTTAGCCCCTTTATTCTTATTGAAGACAATGGCACAGGCCTTGCTGATAATGACTGGTAGGATAAATAACAAAATCAGCAACAGGGCTGAAAAATTGAAAAAGGAGGAGCAAGAAATGATTATTCGAGATTTGAAAAAGATAACGGGTTTCTTGATCCTGGCGATGCTCTTATTCTTTCCCGTTTTGTCGCCAGCCGCTGATTTTCCCAGCAGGCCGATCTCGCTCGTTGTGCCGTATGCGGCGGGAGGGGCGACGGACATGGTCGCCCGGGCTCTGGAAAAGGTTTCCGGGAAATACCTGCCGGTGCCTCTGGTGGTGGTCAATCATGTGGGCGGAGCGGGGATCCTGGGGCGACAGGCGGTTGTCTCATCCAAGCCCGATGGCTATACCCTGCTCTTCGGCTACGGTTCCGGAGAGGATCTCGTCACCCCTCACACGACAAAACTCACCTATGACCCATTCAAGGATCTCCTGCCGGTCTGCCAGATCACGATTGCCTCGCTCGTGATTGTCGTGCCGGCGTCGAATCCCGCCCGAACCTTAAAGGAGTTCATCGATTGGGCCAGGACCCAGAAGAATGTCACCGGCGCCGTTTCCACCAGGGGCGCCTCCGTCGATATCACGATGCAGGCCCTGATGAAGGTGGCCGGGGTAGACCAGGCGGTGACGGTTCCCTTCCGCGGGGGAGCCGAGGCGATTACCGCCGTCCTGGGCGGCCATACGGTGTTCGCCGGAGGCGTTCCCGCCGAGGTCATGACCCATGTCCGGGCGGGGCGGCTGCGGATCCTCGGGGTCAGCCTTCCGGAGCGGGATCCCGCCATCCCGGACGTGCCGACCTTTATCGAACAGGGTTACCAGACTTGGACCATGGGGGCGATCCGGGGGGTCGGTGTACCGAAAGGGACGCCGGAGGCGGTGGTGAGTTATCTGGAGGCGAGTTTTAAGAAGATGACCGAAGACCCGGAGTTCCACGGGTTGATGAGGGGAATTTTACATCCGGTGCTCTTCCGGGACCGGAAGGTCTTCGGGAAGAATCTTCTAGACGGTTATCAGACCTACGGACGGTTGATCGACGAATTGAATCTCCGTTGAAGCCGCGGCCTGAGTTCGTCAGGAGGTTTTTGGGACAGAGAAAAAGGGGCGACTTGAAGAGCAACGGGGGGCACGATGCCCCGGTCGGGGGAGGGACGGCGGGAGAGCGGAAACCGGCGAGGCTGTCTCGCCCCTTTTTTAAGAGGGAAGGTAATGGATCTTTTGCGGGACAAGTTGAAACGGTATTCGGCATTCTGGGCAGGGGCGCAGGTGGAGCGGCCCCTGATCGGTTTTTCCCTGGGGGGATGGTTCCCCCTCCACGGCTACCTGGCCATGGAGAAATTCCGGGGAAGCGAATTGACGGTGGAGCGCTTTCACCCGGAAGACCTCCTTCCGGACTATGATCGCCTCGTTGCCCAGTGGGATGAGGTCAAAGACGATCTGATCCGGGCCGTTGCCCCCCTGCCGCCATTTCCCTGGCTCGAGGCGGCCTTCGGACGCCGGGTTCAGGTCGGGGATGGGGCCATCTGGGCCGAGGAAGGGGGATGGGATTATTCCGAGCTGGATCGCCTCGATCTCTCGAAGGAGAATCGGTGGCGCAAGAAATATCTGGAATTTACCGCGGTGCTGAAGGACCATTTTGAAGATCGGCATCCCATCGGCCAACCCATTCTCCGGGGTCCGGCGGACATGATCGCGGCCCTCCGGGGAGCGTCTCAGATGGTTCTGGATCTCTATGACCGGCCGGAGGAATTTCAGAAACTGGCGGGAATCTGTTCGCAATTCTTCATCGATCTGATTTTAGATCAGCAGAAGATCACCGGCCCCTTCCACGGGGGATACCTGGTGGAGCATTGGAGCCTCTGGGCTCCGGGCAGGGTAGCGCGACTCCAGGAAGACGCCACGGCCCTGTTTTCCCCGGATCTCTATGTGAAACGCCTGCGCGACGAAGATGAACGACTGGCGAAGGCCTTCCCCTATAGCGGGATGCACCTGCATGCCACCTCTCTCTTCCTCGTCGATTGGATGCTGGAGATCGATTCCCTGGCCTGTATCCAGATCAACAAGGACCAGGGGTCCTGGGAGATAGAAGAGATGCTCCCCTATTTCAAAAAGGTGCAGAACCTGGGCAAGAAACTCATGATCCGGGGAAAGTTTCTGGATCATGATCTTAAGCTTTTGAGAGAGAATCTCTCCCCGGCGGGGCTTTACCTGCAGATAGTCATCGAGGATTCAGCGGAGGCCCGGTTGTTTGACGGCTGTTTCCGACCCTGGGTATGAACGGCCGCCGCCGCCTAAGCCGACTATCATTAGAACATCTTTGAGGAAAAGCAATGAACTCCTATTGGGTGCAAAACGGCAGGACCAAAGTCCATTTCACCATTCCCGAGGGGATTGAGACGACGGTCATAAGTACCAATCCCCTTCCAAAGCTTTCCGATCCTGCCTTGAAAATCCGGCAGGCGATCTTAAATCCCATCGACTCCCCGCGTCTTTTTAACCTGGTGAAGCCCGGACAAAAGGTGGCCGTCATCGCCACCGACATTACGAGGAAACTGCCGGAGGAGATCATCCTCCCGATTCTCATCGAAGAACTCAGCAGAGGCGGCATTCGCGACGAAGACATCACGATCATTGTCGCCACCGGAACGCACCGCGCAAATACCCCGGAGGAATTCGTCTCCAAATACGGCCAGGAGATCTGCTCCCGTTTTCCGGTGGTTAACCACAACGCCTGGGCAGCGGAGGGACTCGTCGATCTGGGCAGATCGAGGCGCGGCATCCCCCTGGTCGTCAACCGGCAGGTGGCCCTGGCGGATGTGCGGATTTCCACGGGGGTGATCGAACTCCACCTCTTCGCCGGATACAGCGGCGGCGTCAAGAGTGTCGCCGTGGGCGTTGCCGGAGAGGCCACCATCGGGGCCACCCACAACTACGAGATGATGAAGACCACCCGCCTGGGCCAGATCAAAAACAACCCCTTCCGGGATTTCCTCACCGAGGCCGCGCAGGCGGTGGGGCTGGATTTCATCGTCAACGTCATCCAGACCGGCGACAAGGAACTGGTTGGGGTGGTCGCGGGCGATCCGGTTTACGCCTTTGAGGAGGGGGTGAGAATCGCCCGCCGGATGGTGGAGGTGGAAATCGACCAGGCGGCGGATATCGTGATCGCCGGGGTTACCTATCCCAAGAGCCGCGATCTCTACCAGGCGAGCCGGGCGGCAAACGCCTCCGTTTTCGGCCCCAGGCCCGCGGTGAAAAAAGGAGGGGTCATACTTGTCCCTGCCTCCTGCGAAGACGGCTTCGGCCATGCGGGTTATGTGGACTGGATGCAGAATTGCGAGACCCCCCAAGGGATCATCCAGGATGCCTGCCAATCGGGGTTTGCCCCGGGGGACCAGAAGGCGCTGATCCTGGCCTGGATACTCAACCACGCCCGGATCGTCATGACGGACTGCCGGATATCTGCGGGAGAACTCGCCTCGGTTCATCTCGAATCCGCTCCGACCCTCCAGGAGGCCCTCGATGCAGAGCTGAAAAGGCGGCCCGACGCCCGGGTGATGGTCATCCCCGACGCCCTGCTCACCCTTCCCGTCTTGAAATAGGGGGACAGCGCCCCTATGTGGATGTCATCGTGGAGGTCGCCTCGCGGCCGGACTATTACCGGCTTGAGGAAGAACGGAGGCAAAGGGGCTTCTCTGGAAGAAGGGATCAGACGGGCCTCACCCATCT
>JBBIJM010000097.1:0-8065 GCA_037445955.1 Syntrophobacterales bacterium | reverse complement strand
CCTCTTTGAGGCCCTTCATGAGGCGGGCGGGGTTCTGGTATATGGAATCCCCGAGTTCAGACTGCCCAAGGAGATCGTCCGGCGCGAGGTGGATTACGTCTGCAGCATGGGGGTAAAGCTGGTCAAAGATTACGTGGTGGGCAGTTCGGAAACGGTGGATGAGCTTCTTGCCCAATATGACGCTGTCTTTTTGGGAACCGGCGCCGGGCTCCCCTGGTTTCTGGGCATCCCCGGGGAAAATTTAAACGGCGTCTATTCGGCCAATGAGTACCTCACCCGGGCCAACCTGATGAAGGCCTATCTCTTTCCCCAATACGACACCCCGATCGCCCGGGGGAAGAGGGTCGTCACCATCGGCGGAGGGAATGTGGCGATGGATGCGGCCCGCACCGCCCTCAGACTGGGCGCGGAGGAATCGATCATCGTCTATCGGCGCTCCCGCCAGGAACTTCCGGCCCGTCTGGAAGAGATTCATCATGCCGAGGAGGAAGGGGTCCGGTTCGAATTCCTCACCACCCCGGTGGCCTTCTACGGAGAGAACGGCAAGGTCAAGGAGTTTGAGTGTTTAAGAAACTCCCTGGGCGAGCCGGACGCCTCCGGAAGGCGCCGGCCGGTGGCGATCGAGAATTCCAACTTCCGCTTCGAGACGGATATTGTAGTCATCGCCGTCGGCCAGAGCCCAAGCCCCCTCATCCCCAAGACGACCCCCGGTCTTGCCCTGGCCAAGCACGGAGGGGTCGTCGTGGAAGACGCCACGATGAAGACGAGCAAGAAGGGGGTCTTCGCCGGCGGCGACGTGGCCACCGGAGGGGCCACGGTGATTTTGGCCATGGGGCAGGCCAAGATCGCGGCAAAGGCCATCGACGAGTACCTCAAGACGGATCAGTGGTGAAATACTCATCTCCAGGGACGGGGGCTTTTCGTTGTTGACTTGCCCAGGCGGGTTGTGCTATTGCTGAAATCCATGGAATGGGGAATCGTTCAAAGGCAGGACAACGGACTCTGACTCCGTGAATCCAGGTTCGAATCCTGGTTCCCCAGCCAAAAAAGGGACAGGCCCCGCCCCGGGCTTTTCCCTTTTTTTATCTTCCCAAGGGTTGCGGACCGATGAAAATCGGCATTCTCATAAACGAAGGCCCGTATAACCATCAGGCAAGCGATACCGCCTACTTATTCGCCAGGGCGGCCCTGGCCCGCGGGCACCTCATCCCCCGGGTCTTTTTCTACGGCGACGGCGTTTACAATGCCGGAGTATATGCCAACCCCCCCCGGGACGACCGTCAGATCCTCAAACGCTGGACCAAGCTGGCCCGGGAGCAGGAGATAGATCTCGTCGTCTGCGTCGCCGCGGGGATCCGCCGCGGGATCACCGGGGAGGTCCTGGCGCCGGGATTCCGCATCGCCGGTCTCGGTCAGCTCATCGACGCCGGGATGCATTGCGACCGGCTGGTAACCTTTGGTGATTAGGGAGATTGGCCAATGAACCCGGATGAGACCGGCGCCCCCCGGGAACCGGCAAAGAAATTTCTCCTGGTGAACCGCCGGGCGCCCTGGGGCACTATCTACGCCCTCGAGGGTCTGGAGGTGGCCCTCATCGCCGCCGCCTACGGCCAGGACCTGAGCCTGCTCTTCCTGGATGACGGGGTGTATCAGCTCCTTTCGGGAATGGATTCGACGGAAATCGAGATGAAGAATTTTTCCCGGACTTACCTGGCCCTGGAAGGTCTGGAGGTAAACAAAATCTATGTTGAGACCGATTCCCTCTTAAGACGCGGCCTTACCGAAGACCTGCTTGCGATAGAGGTGACCTCGCTAAGCCGCGACGAGGTGGCCCGGCTCCTTGCGGACCAGGACGTGATCATCAACTTTTAGGAATTACCATGCTCCACATTGTGAATAAATCACCGACGGAAAAGGCATCTCTTCAAAGAGCGCTTTTAGTTGCCGTCCCTGGCGATGTGATCCTGCTCATTGAGGATGGGGTTTATGCCGCGGTGAGGGGATCCAGGTCTGAGGGGGAAATTGCCACCGCCTCAGGGGTTTCGGTTTACGCCCTCGCCCCGGACATCCAGGCCCGGGGCCTCGGCTCTCTGCTTATCGAAGGGATCGGGCTGGTAGATTACGGCGGCTTCGTCGATCTTGTGGTCAACCACCCACCCTGCCAATCCTGGCTCTAGCAATCTCCCGGGTCGTCTAGGGCAGAAAATAGGCGTTGCTCCAGGCGGATCTGCCCTCGTTATCCACCACCTCCACCCGGAGATACCGCTGCCCCTGATGCAGGGCGAAGGCGGCCTCGGTCAAGGGCTCCCCCTCCCAGGAATGCCGGGCATCGGGACAATGCCAGAGGTCTCCGATCAGATAGATCGACCGGGCCGGGGAACAATTCACCGTCACCGTGCGTCCTTCCGCTCTAATGCCCCGGATCTCCGGCCCCATGGAGGAATAGAAATTCCCCCGCCTGAGCGCCTCGAGAAGGGCGGGAGAGTCGAGGCCTTCCGATCGAATCATGATCCAGCCCCGGCCGTAATCGGGGTAGAAGAAGTGGGAATCGTCCACGGCAAACCCCCAGACCCTCCGCCCCCGCCTAAGGAGTCCGTCCAAGTGAACCAGGGCGTGGCCCTTGTTTATCTCGAGAAAGCAGCCGGTATTGAAAATCTCGATGCCCAGATACCCGTTTAAAAAAAGGAGATCCTCAAAGCTATGATCGTGCCAGTAAGGATGGGCGATGAAACAGACCCCGCCTGCGCGGTTCACTGCGTCTATCGTCTCCTGGACATCCCCGTGGGGGGCGATGGGCAGGCCTTCCACCCCGAGGCTCACCACGTGGTACTCGACAATCCCCCGCCGGGCGGTGAGCTCGACTGAGGGGATCAAGGCCAGGGGGGGATCGGCCAGGGACTCCCGCCCCGGGGTATATACGTTATGGTCGGTTAAGGCGAGAAAATCGTAGCCGTTTGCGGCGTGCCAGAGGATGTTTTCCGCCGGGGACAACTTTCCGTCGGACTCGCTGGTGTGGGTGTGCAGGTTCCCCTTGAACCAGGGGCCGGCCTGATCGAAAGGCGGAAGATAAGGCATGAAACCTCCTTAGGGGGTATCGGAAGGCAGAACCTTCACATAAATGATCTTGCCGTCTCCCGGGGCATAGAAATCCACGAGCTCCGCTTCTTTCTCGTAGCCGCAGGCCCGGTAGAAACCCCTCGTGGGGGCGTATTGAGGCCGGGAGGAGGTGTCCGCATAGATTCTCCTGCCGCCCCGCCCGGCGATAAGGGTCTCGGTTTCCTCGATAAGCTTCCCCCCAATGCCCAGACCCTGATAACCGTCTTTAACGACGATCCAGTAAAGGTCGTAACTCCCCCGGGTGCCCATGATAGGCCCGAAACAGCTATAGCCTAAAACCTCGTCGCCGGTCTCGGCAAAGAGAAAGAAATAGCCGCTCTTTTCCCCTTTTGCGAGCCTCTCTTCGACAAGTTCACAGGCGATCTCGATCTCTTCGGGGGAGAAGAATCCCGTCGAGGCCGCCAGGTCGAAAACGACTTGCCGGTCTCTTGGCCGGATTTCCTGCCTCCAGGAGAGCCCCCTTCCCCCTTGGTTCATTCCCCTTCCCCCTCGATCCGCGCTATTTTCTTCAAGGCCCGGGGGAAGTCGATCCCGGCCTCCGCCAGGGCCGCCCTGAATCCCCCGTCCGGTGAGAGGCAGGGATTGGCATTGATCTCGAGGACCCAGGGTTTTCCCCGGCTATCGACACGGCAATCCACCCGGGCAAAACCCCGCAGCTCAAAAACGTTCCAGCAATCCTCAGCCAGCTTCTCAAGCCTGCCTAAAAGGGGTCGGTCTTCCGGCGGAAAAATGAAGGTGCGGCAGGTATTTTTGTATTCCGGCGTTTCCGGCTCCCATTTGGCCCGATAGTCGACGATCCTTTCCTTCCCTTCGGGATAGTGAAAGAGCATCTCCGCCGGGGGGAGAACCAGCGGGCGACCCGGGGAGGAAATGAGGGAAATGTTGAACTCCCGCCCCTCGATGAAGGCCTCGGCGAAACATTCGTCATCGGTCAGGGTACGGCGCCTGGCGACTGCCTCATCCAGCTCTTCCCGGGAGGAAACCCGAACCACCGAGGCCTCATCCAGTCCCACCGAGGCGTGTTCCCAGACCGACTTCACAATATATTTCCCCGGGCGAAAACCGCCCCCACCTCCCCCGGGAAACCAGGCGGGGGTGGCGATGCCCGCTGATACCAGGAGGGATTTGGCCAGGGGTTTGTTGTTGGTCAGGAACATGGCCTCCGTTTTGGAGCCGGTGTAGGAAATACCCAGCGCATCGAGGAGGGCCGGGGCCAGATGGATCAGCCGCCCGGAGCCTCCGACGGATTCCACGAGATTGAAAACCAGATCCGGTTTTAGCCTCGCCAGATCCCGGGCCGCCTTCTTAAGATCAAGGGAAAGGGGAAGGACCTCCACCTGCCAGCCCAGGCACAGAAATTCCTCCCGCACCACCCCAACCTGAACGAGGCCATCCGCCTCGTCCCGGCGCGCGCCGGCTTTCAGCGAGTCATGGAGAATCACCAGTCTCTTCATTGTTCTTCCGGAGGACTCCCCGAAGACCCGGCTCTCACCAGCTTCCCTTCCGGGCAATCCGCCGCCGGGCGGAGGTCATGATCCTTCCAATCAGCTCCTGATACGGGATCCCCACAAGGGAGCAGATGATCGGGAGATCCGAATGGCTCGGGTGCAGTCCCGCCAGGGGATTGATCTCCAGGAATTGGAGTCTTCCCTGGCCGTCCATCCGAAGATCAATCCGGCCCCCGTCCCGGCAACCCAAACCCCGCCAGATCGCAAGAGACATTTCATGAGCCCGCCCGGCGATCTCCTGGCCCGCGAGCCGGTATTCGACCAACTCCTCGCACCGTTCCTTGTTTTCGTAGGAATAGACCCCGTCTTGCCGGGGATCCCGGACGACCACCTCGAGGGCGCCCAGGGCCACCGCCTCCCGTCCTGTTCCCGTGATCCCTACGGTATATTCCCTGCCCGGAAGGAAGCTCTCGATGAGCACCGGCTGGCGATGGAGGCGAAGGAGCCGGGCGCAGGCCTCCTTGAGGGCCTGAGGCGAGGAGATCTTCGAGGAGGCGTCGATGCCCTTCCCGGTTCCTTCGGCCACCGGCTTGGCAAATACCGGATAGGGGAGATCAACCTGGGACAGCTCCGCCAGGTCCGCAAGAACGAAAAAATCCGGGGTCAGATGACCCATATCCCGGACAACCCGCTTGGTCAGGCCCTTGTGGAGGCTCAAGGCAAGCAGAAGGGAATCGGAAAAGGTGAAGGGGATGCCGTAGGCCTCAAGGAGGGCCGGCACCTGGGCCTCCCGGCCGAAGCCCCTCAGCCCTTCGGCGATATTGAAAACGAGATCCCACCTCTCCCCCCGGACGAGGCGAGGGGCGAGGGCCTTTACATTACCGATCCGATCGGTCCGACAGCCCAGGCCTCTCAGAGCCTCATCCAGGGCCTCGATCGTCTCGAGACGGTCAAACTCGGCGGTCTCCTCCTCGCTGAAACCGGCAGCCAGATAGTCGTCCCTGAGATCATAGGTCAGGCCAACGGTCAGGGGCGCCTGACCATTACAGGTTGAGGCCGTCATAAGTTCCCTTGTCTAAGCAGGGGCTCAACCCTGAACCCTGGGTGTCGGGATAACGGTAAAGTTTCCCTTCATAATTTTTGAGGAGCAGATCAACGCCATCGCCACCGACCACGTATTCCGGCGAAAGGGGGATCTTGCCCCCTCCACCCGGGGCGTCGATGACAAAGGTGGGCACCGCATAGCCGGTGGTGTGCCCCCGGAGCGCCCGGATAATCTCGATCCCCTTTCCCACCGCGGTGCGGAAATGGGCGGAGCCGGGGATGGGATCGCACTGGTAGAGATAGTAAGGTTTCACCCGGAGACGAAGGAGTTCCTGGAAAAGCCTCTTCATCGTCTCGGCCTCATCGTTGATCCCGGCCAAAAGCACCGTCTGGCTTCCCAGGGGGATACCGGCATCGGCCAGGGCATTGCAGGCCTTACTCATCTCCGGAGTCAGCTCATCGGGATGGGTCGCGTGGATGCTCATCCACAGGGGATGGTGACGTCTCAAAACCCGAAGAAGATCCGGGGTGATCCGCTGGGGGAGAACCGCCGGGACCTTGGTCCCGATCCGGATTATCTCCACATGAGGGATCAACCGCAGCTTAGTCAAAAGACTGTTGAGCTTTTCGTCGGACAGGGTCAGGGGATCGCCGCCGGAGATGAGCACATCCCGGATCGTCCTGTCGGCGGCGATATAGCTTAGGGCCGCATCCCATTTATCCGAGGAATCCTCCCCGCGATGACCTACCAGCCGCGAGCGGGTGCAGTAGCGACAGTAGGTTGCGCACTGCCCGGTTACAAGAAAAAGGACCCGGTCGGGATAACGGTGGACGATCCCGGGAACCGGGCTGTCCTCCTCTTCCCGAAGCGGATCGGCCTCCTCCCTTAAGGACCGCAGGCATTCCTCGACCCCCGGGACCACCGTCCGGCGGAGCGGATGATCCGTCCCTTTCCCCACAATAAGACTCAAGTAATACGGGGTGATGGCCAGGGGAAGGATGCCCCGGCTGTCCAAGGCCTCCCGTTCTCTATCGGTAAGGCCGAGATACCGGGAAAGGAAGGCGGCATTGGAGATCCTGTTGTTGAGTTGCCATCTCCAATCGTTCCATTGGGAATCTTTAATGTTGGGGAAATATGCACTGCGAAAGGCCGCGGTTTCATCGCCGCCTGGTTCGGAAGGTGACTCTTCCCTGCCGACAAGCACGGGAAACGAGGGATTTTTTTTTGTCATGGCCCGGAAGGACCGGCCACTTGCAACAAGACCAGCCGATTTACCAGGAGGTTCCGCCTCCTCGTTAAAAAGGGTCTCGCTTTCCATCTTTTTGGCCTCCTTTAACCGGAGCTATCCGGTATCTTTAACTTCTTGTTTTTTGATTCTTTTTTTAAGTTTTAACTTAGGCCGCTTTACTCTTGTTTAGAGCCTCTGTCAATGTTTTTTTGCCGTTTTTTTGCCGATTTTTTTTTGATGAGAGAGCTTTGAACAATGTTATTTCGAGCCGCCGACCCCGATGCGCTGCATCGCGGTTATTGAAACTTGCTCTTTTAAGATCATGTAAGCAGGAAGGGGTATGCCATAATCTTGAAACCCCTTACTGGCTGTAAAGTTTCTTAGGAGGAGCGCCTACGACGAGAAGTCTTAATGTATTTGGGCTGCTTAAGATTTCTCCCTGCGGTCGAAATGACATGGATGCGGTCGAAATGACAAAGAATAAAGGTCGAAATGACAGAATCAGCAATACTTCAAAGCTCTCGATTCCTCCCTTCCGTCGAAACGGCAAGGGGGCTCGAAACGACAAAGCGGAAAGTTCAGGCAAAACTTAAGCTATCTCCGGGGATAAAAGGTGAAAAACGCCGGCCTTTATCTGGCGTGACACTTACTGCAATCCTTCACGCCGAAGCTCTTCTTCCCGTCATGGCAGTTTGCCGTGGCGCAGGACTTGCCCGCATTGAGCTCAGCCATGGTGATCTTCGGAAAGGGCGCTTTCATTTTGTAGAGGCCAGGATGGCAGGCGGCGCATTTTAGACCCGCATCGGCGTGGCTTTTGCCATCCAGCACCACCCGGCCGGCGGCCTTGTTCTCATAGACGAACTTCTTCGCCGGTCCTACGGCCAGGGCGATTGACGCGAGATAAAAGGTGAGGGTCCCTGCAACAAAAAGCGCAAATACCTTTTTCATAAAAGCCCCCTGTTGGAATTGTTTGCCCCGCGTCTATAGCCGATCTTGAGCGTACTGTCAAGGCATAGCTTTCATTTTGGGAACCAGAGGAGCCGGTTAACTGATATTATGAATCGATCTTTTACTGTTTCTCTTTTTTCCCCCGTCCCTTACCCCCGTCGCCTTTGGCTTTCTCCCCCGTGGGCGCTCCCCGCTTGAGCTCGTGGAACTCCTTAGAACCGGGTTTTATCCCCATGTTTTTGGCCATGACGCCCCAGCCCTTGTCTCGATCTCTCTGAT
>JBBIJM010000096.1:0-8128 GCA_037445955.1 Syntrophobacterales bacterium | reverse complement strand
CGCCGCTGCCTCCACCGCCCGGTCCACCTCGGCGGCGGTCGAATAGGGCACCCGGGCGATCTTCTCCCCGGTAGCCGGACACCACACGTCGCCCCAGTCCTTCGTCTCCGATTCGCACCACTGGCCGTCGAGATAATTTCGCATCACCGGCAGGCTCATTTCGATTTTCCTCCTTCATAATAGCTGATGTAAGTTTGAGGCAGGGCTCATTATACTTAGATCTTGTCCTCCTGTCATCGACTAACTTCCCATTTTCAGGCAATGGGCTCGATCCTCTCCACCACCTGCCTCAAGCGGTTGCTCATAACAAGTTCGACGAACTCCTCTCCCAGCGGCGCCGAGAGGTTCACCGTTTTGCGCCAGTTATCCCTCCTTTCCCCGGGGGCGTTCAGGTAGGTCAGGTAATCGGTCCGATCGGGGATTCTCCCGCCGGGAAGCCGGGCCAGAAGGTCTTCGGAGGGATAAACCAAAAGAACATTATCCAGTATCTCGCCTTTCGTCGCTCGCCCCTTGAACCGCTGGTCAAGCCAGCCGGGGATGATCCTCTCCTGATGGTGAAAGAAGAGGGTCAAATCGTCGGGCGCGCCGTTTAACCTCTGGGTGAGATGATAATCGATAAGGCCGCCATCGACGTAATAGCCGTAAGGGGCGCCGTAGATATCCCGAATCCCTTTGACAATAAGCGGAATCGCCCCGGAGGCCAGTAGTGCCTGTTTGAAGTTGACCTCGGTCAAGGGGACCGCCTCTCCCTGGAAATCCTTCTGCAGGCAGAAGAAGGGCGGTCTGGGTCCCTGATAGAAAACCACCCGGGAGGCAAAACTAAAAAGCCAGGATCTGGACCAGGCATTGGCAAGAAAGGCAACCCCAAGCCCGATTCGTTGAAAAAACCGCCAACGTGAAGCCAATAGATGTTTTGCCCGGCAGGCCATGACCACGAGGCGGTATCTTTTATTGGCCAGGGCAAAGGGAAGCGCATCGTCATCGAGATAGCGGTTGACGAGATTTTCCATCGCCCCGAGGATCGAGGGGGGGGTGTCATCTGAGCGGTAATCGAGGGCGATGTAGGAATCGATCAGGTCCCGGTAGCTCTCCAGAGGCCGAGGCTGTACCCACGAGGCAAAACGCCAGGCCCCGGCGGACGTCCCGACGAGATAAACGATCCTTCCGGGCGCCCAGAAGTCCCCTTCAAGCAGGGTCCGATCGAACCCGGAGGCGACAAGCCACCTCGGACCCGCGGCGGGGCCGTAGTAGGTGGTGATGAGATCAAATACCGAGCCCCCGTCCTTGATAATCTCATAGGCCCTTTTCCCCGCCTTGATCTTAAGACTACCCACCTTGCCCACCCGACTGGTTTAGCTATCCGGATTTACCCTGAAACAACTTCTCCCACCAAATCTCTTGACTCACGACTATGGCCTGCTGTAAGGTCTCGACGGTAGAGATATCCGGCGAAGACCCACTGAGGCAAAAGACGGTGAGGTAATAACAATCATTAGTCCCCTTGTCAATTGTTTCCGGGATAACTTATGACATCCACCCAAGAGAAGATGCTCCGGACGGCCCAAGACGCCCGGGCCGCCTCGTTTATTCTGGGCCGGGCGGGGACGGAGGCGAAAAACCGGTTCCTGGTCTCCCTGGGAGAAGAATTGGTCAGGCAGACGCCCCGGCTCCTGGCGGAGAACGCCAGGGACCTGGCTGCCGCCAGAAAGCGGGGTCTGCCTGAGGCGATGATCGACCGGCTGGCCTTGACCGAGAAATCCATCGGCGCCATGGCCGCGGGGATAGGCGAAGTCGCCCTCCTTGCGGACCCGGTTGGCCTGGTAACCTCGATGTGGAGGAGGCCCAACGGCCTTGTCGTGGGCCGGATGCGTATCCCCCTGGGGGTTATCGGCATAATTTACGAATCCCGGCCGAATGTCACCGTCGATGCCGCCGCCTTGTGCCTCAAATCGGGCAATGCGGCGATCCTGAGGGGAGGCTCGGAGGCGATCGCCTCGAACCTGGCCTTAGGCAGCATCATCGAGCAGACCCTGATAAAAAGCAACCTGCCCGAAAAGGCGATCCAGGTGGTGGCCACGACGGACCGGGAGGCGGTTCGGGACCTTTTGCAACTGGAAGAATATATAGACCTGATCATTCCCCGGGGAGGGGAGGAACTGATCCGGACGGTGGTTCGGGAATCGAAGATTCCGGTGATAAAACATTATAAAGGGGTCTGTCATATCTTCGTCGATGCCCACTGCGATCTGGATATGGCCCTCAAGATCACCCAAAACGCCAAGGTCCAGCGGCCCGGGGTGTGCAACGCCCTGGAGACCTTGCTTGTTCATCAAGATATCGCCGCTAAGTTTCTCCCCCCTTTAGCGGAAATGATGAGATCCTCCGGGGTGGCCTTAAGGGGTTGCCCGAAAACCAGGGCCATCGTAAGGGCCGTCGCCGAGGCCGACGAAGAGGACTGGCACACCGAATATCTCGATCTGATCCTTTCGGTCAAGGTGGTGGACAACCTCACCTCAGCCGTTGATCATATCGAAAAATACGGCTCGCTCCACACCGAAGCCATTATTACCGACAACTATCAAAACGCCCAGAGATTCCTCGCCGAGGTAAACTCCTCGACGGTTTTGGTAAACGCCTCAACCAGGTTCAGCGACGGCTTCGAGCTGGGGCTCGGGGCGGAAATCGGGATCAGCACGACGAAACTCCAGGCCTACGGCCCGATGGGCCTGGAAGAATTGACTACCACAAAATTTATCATCTACGGGAACGGACAGGTGAGACTATGAAATGGGGACTTCTCGGAGGAACCTTCGACCCGATTCACATGGGGCATCTCCGGTGCGCGGAAGAGGTGCTGGAGCTTTTCAATTTAAACCGGGTCATCTTCACCCCCGCCTCCCGGCCGCCCCATAAGCTAGAGGCAACGATCACCTCTTTCTACCACCGGGAACAGATGATCAAACTGGCCATCGAGGGCCACCCGGCCTTCTCCTACTCGGACATAGAAAACAAAAGAGGGGGCATATCTTATGCGGTGGAGACCATCGATTATTTCCTGAGCAACTACCTCAAGGATATCGAACTCTACTTCATCCTCGGGCAGGACGCCTTCCATGCCATCGAAACTTGGAAGGATTGGCGGAATCTTCTTGTCATGTGTAATTTTGTCGTCATGACCCGCCCCGGTTACGAAAGCAAGGGGCTTTCAGGCATCGTTCCGGACGATTTTGCCGCCCAGTTTCATTATGACGGGAATCAGGGTTACCGCGGCCCGACAGGGAAGATCATCTTCTTTCGGCCGGTGACCTTCCTGGACATCTCCTCGAGCGACATAAGAAGGAGGGTAAGCGAGGGGAAATCGATCCGCTATCTCGTCCCGGAGGCGGTGCGGCACTACATCTTAAAACATGACATCGGTCTTAAGAACAGCGACTGACAAAAACCCCGTTCCCTTCCCGGGGTGAAGCTCCCGGAGAGGCTCCGGTCATGCCAGCCATCTCAGAACGAAGAAATAAGTGAGGGCGGAGATCAAAGTCAACGCCGTAGGGGGTAACATCAACCGGTAAACGGCGCCGAGGGAGGTCGAAAAGTACTGATTCGACAAGGTAAGGCAGATATGCAGCGGGGAGATCAGGGTCCCCAGAAAGCCCCAGGATAAAGAAAGCATCATGTAGGCCAGAAGATGATGGCCCTCGCCGTAGCTCTCGACAAGAGAGATGACAATCGGCAGGGTCGAACCCATAGTCCCGATGGTGATGCCCACCGCCAGACCCACCAGGAGGGGAAGCAGGGCGGCGATCATGACAAGGGGAAAATGCAAACCCTGGAACTCCCCGGCGATCAGGTGAACCGCCCGGCTGTCTTCGACCAAACCCTTGAAAATCAGGATCGCCAAAACCATATAGATCATATTGAGGAGCTTAGGATCGGTGACGATCCCGGCAAGCTCTCTTTTCCGCAAACGATTTACCTTGACCACCCAGCCCAGGGCCAAAAGAAGGGAGATGACAAGCCCGAGCTCTTTGGCCACCTTCAGGGACGGCAGGAAAAAGGCCAGGGCAAGACCGGCCAGGAGCCCGCCTGCGATTACTATTACAATAGGCCGGAGTTCCCAAAGAAACGGGCCCACCCGGGCCGTCGCATCTCTCGGAGCCGGCGTGCCGCCTGTCTTCCGGAGATGGCTCAGCGGGAAAAAGCCGTAAATAACCGAAAGGGCGGTCAGTGGGAGCATGAACAAGGCGAAATACCAGAGGTTCAGCCCCGAGAGGGTTGCCGTAAGAAGCACCCCCGGATAAAGGGGCCACCAGTATTCCCAGACATGTCTGAACCAGTTGTTTATGTAACTGAGATCACCCCCTTTAAGATCGGTGTCCTTCCCTAAGGCCTTAAGCATCGGGGCGGAAAAGACCGCCCCTCCCGGCATGGGAAGCAAACCGATCAAGGCGGGAAAGATCGCCAGGTTTACCCTGGGCAGATCGAAAAGACCCTGATAGGCATCAAAGAGCCTTTTCATCTGCCCCGCCTTCTCCATGGAATTGCTCAGGATCAGGATCAGGGAGACGA
The DNA here is from genome assembly GCA_037445955.1 of Syntrophobacterales bacterium. Lineage (GTDB taxonomy): Bacteria > Desulfobacterota > Syntrophia > Syntrophales > CAMTWB01 > JBBIJM01. Next base: position 3,565 of record JBBIJM010000096.1, on the reverse strand, counting down.
TCACCGCCAGGAATATGGTTTTGGGATTTGATGCCGAAGCCGCCACAGAGCCATAAGCGGCCCGCGGGCTCACCTCGAAGGCGACCATAAGGAGAATACAGCCCAGGAAGAAGGAGTTGCCCAGGGAGAGATTCTTCCTTAAGGCCCAGAAGATGACCACGAGCACGAGAAAAAGGCGAACTATGGCGGGGATGTCGGCAAATATCACGTTATTGATTCCCGGGGACTTGGGCCTTTTTGGTTTTTTGGGATTTCCCGGAGTCTCCCTTGGGAAATCCTTCAGGCACACAAAACTCGGGCAGAGTAATACGCCTGAAGCCCGACCGTGTCAAGGCATTTGCCGCGATATTTTCTTGACGGCCTTGCCAAATCCCCCTAGGATGATTATGTTCAATGAGAAGCAACCTCCCGGGAGGGCCGCCGTCAGTGGGGCCCCTTCGGGCGGGAAGGCGCAAGGAGAAGGTCATGGGAAAAAAGATACTCATTAAGGCGGGCAAGGTCACCCTTAAAGCGGAGCTTTTCGATACCCCCTGCGCCCGGGCCATCGGGGAGGCGCTCCCTCTGGAAACCAGACCCTCGGTCTGGGGAGACGAATTTTACTTCACCATCCCGGTAAAGTCCGGCCTGGACGATTCGGCCACAACCAGGGTGAAGGCGGGCGATCTGGGCTACTGGCCTCCGGGCCTTGCCCTGGCCATATTTTTCGGCCCCACGCCGATGAGCACCGGCGAGGATCCGGTTCCGGCAAGCCCGGTGAACCTAGTAGGGAGAATCCTTGCGGATGCCGGACTTTTGAAGGGAGCGAAGGGGACGGCGGCAATCCGGATAGAAGAGGACAGGGAGCCGTCTTCAAAAAAAGAGATATAGATTGGGGGAAAAAGATGAAAATTGCGGTGGCCGGCAAAGGCGGGGTGGGCAAGACCTCGGTTACGGCCTGGCTCGGTGACTACCTGGCCAGAGGGGAGAAGGAGGTTTGGCTGGTGGACGCCGATACGGCCCTGTCCCTGGGTCAGGCCCTGGGTCTTACGGAAACGGAAATCCCCGCCCCGCTTATCGAGGAAAAGGATTTAATCCGAAAACGGGTAGGTGAAGGGCTCATCAATCTGAACCCGAAGGTCTCGGACCTGCCGGAGAGGCTCGGGAAGAAGGTGGGAAACATCAACCTCCTGGTAATGGGGTCCATCTCCCAGGCCGGCGGCGGCTGCGGCTGTTCGGCGAATTCTCTGCTCAAGGCCCTTCTTGCCCATCTTATCATCAAACAGAAACAGTGGGTCATCGTTGATCTCGAGGCCGGGGTGGAGCACCTCGGCCGGGGAACGGTCAAGTCGGTCGATGGCCTGGTGATCGTAAGCGAACCGAGCAGACGAAGCCTCCAGACGGCCTCAAGAATAAGCGCTCTCGCCTCGGAAATGGGTCTTGGCCGCCAGGCTCTGATCTTAAACAGGTCCAACGGCTCTTCCCTGCCGGAAGACATTGCCCCGCTTCCGCCGCTGGTAGCGACGATACCTCCGCTCCCGTCGCTCAAAGAAAGGGAGCTTAAGCAGGGATCGGTCCTGGGGCTTGGCGAAAGGGAGATACTCGATGGGATGGCGGAGAAGGTAATCAACTACTTCAAGAGGTGAGACTGCGCCTAGAATGATAAAATCAACTCCAGGAGGAAAAGATATGTCGAAGACAACCGAAGCGTTGAAAGAGGCCTTTGCCGGAGAATCCCAGGCCAATCGGAAGTACCTGGCCTTTGCCGCCAGGGCGGACCAGGAAGGATTCCCCCAGGCGGCGAAACTCTTCCGGGCGGCGGCGGAGGCGGAGACGATCCACGCCCACGCCCATCTCAAGGTTCTCAAGGCAATAGGTGCCACGAAAGAGAATCTGACCGAGGCGGTGGCGGGGGAAACCCACGAATTCAAAAGCATGTATCCGGAAATGATCGAGGCGGCCAAGGCCGAAGGGAACAGGGAGGCAGAACGGAGCTTCCGCTTCGCCTTCGAGGTGGAAAAGGTCCATGCCCGGCTCTATCAGGATCTGCTCGACAATCTCGCCGCCCGGACGGCTGGTTTTTCCTATTACGTCTGCCCGGTCTGCGGCTTCACCGCTGAGAGGGATGCCCCCGAGACATGTCCCGTCTGCGGCGCCCGGGGGAAAACGTTCAAACAGATAGACTGACTTCCCCTCACAGCCATTAAGAAGAAAGGAGGAGATCATGGAAGGAAGAATAGGGTCCCTAAAAGTTGCCCTCAATAATGAAAAGAAGGAACGAGAATTCTATCTCGCCCAGGCCAAAAGGACGAAAAATGCCGTGGGCAAGGCCATGTTCCTGCAGATCGCCTCGGAAGAGGAGGAGCATTACAACCTGCTCAAAGAGCTCTACGACAAGTGGCAAGTCGACGAACAATGGCCGGCGGATCTTCCCCTGACGGTAAACGGCACAACGGTGACACAGATCCTTTCGGAAGTCGTGAAAAAAGCGAAGAAGGACAGGGCCGCCGGTGACAAGGACGACCTGGCCGCCTTAAAGACGGCCATCGAGTTCGAAGCGGCGGGGGCAAAGTTTTACCGGCAGCTTCGTGACGCCGTAGTCGACCGGAAGGAAAAGGCCTTCTTCGATCTTCTGGCCAGGGTCGAGCATGATCACTTCCTCTCGCTAAAAGATACGGAAGAGTATTTGAGCGACCCCTCGTCCTGGTATCGGAAGGTCGAAGGGGCCAGTCTCGACGGGGCTTAAGGGGTTAAAGGGGCGCTGACCGGTTCTCGTTTTCCCTACTTCCTGAATTTAAGCAGGAGGAAAAGAACGAGCCCATAGATCTCCAGACGGCCAAGGGGCATAACCGCCGTAAGGATCCACTTTCCCAAGTCGGGGAGCTGGGCGAAGTTGCCCGCCGATCCCACCAGACCGAAACCCGGGCCCACATTGCCCATCGTGGTTGCCGAGGCAAAAAAGGCCGTAATCATGTCCACCCACAGGGCACAAAGGGAGAGTATAACTGGCGAATACAGGGTTAAGAAACAAAAGAATGGAAATATCCACGATTGTATTTATTACCACTGCACCAAGAAAAACAAATCAATCAAATGTCCCGAACCCTGTATTCGCCAAGAGGAGCTGGACAAACAAATTTCCTCAAGTTTAATCTTGGTGCCTGGGGCGGGAATCGAACCCGCACAGCCTCGAGGACCGAGGGATTTTAAGTCCCTTGCGTCTACCTGTTCCGCCACCCAGGCCTATGATCGATACCATTGATATTCAAGAATATTCTTCTCACCCGGCAATGCTTCAAAACCAGCCGGCAGGGCCGGTCTTTTCTTGTAAAAGCTCTGAGCAATGTCATTTCGATTAGCGCCGGCAACCATCCGGTCATTTAGAGGGGCGTAGGGGACGAAAAACCTTAAGGCAGCAGAGGATCAAGATTTCTCCCTTTCGAAATGACCCAGATGCCGTCGAAATGACAAAATCACAAATACTTCAAAGCCCTCTCTTAATCAGCGGCGCCGCGTTCGGTCGTAGGCAAGTTACCTCAAATCGCCGCTCGTTGCAAGGATGAATTGGGGAGAGCAAAACGGCTCATCA
>JBBIJM010000095.1:0-8187 GCA_037445955.1 Syntrophobacterales bacterium | reverse complement strand
GGGCCTCCTTCAGGGGGGGGAAATGAGGGTGTCGTTCTTGAATCTTCTGAGGTCAACAATCTCCACCTCCGGCAGGGGGCGGTTTAATACCCGTTTCGGCAGCGACAGATAGCGGTATTTATTCGTTTTTGAGTTATGGTAGGTTTGAACGTCCGGGGTGGCCGAGCCCAGGACGACCTGGGCGCCGAAGATACTTCCCTTGATGACCGCCAGGTCCCGGGCGTTGTATTTGAGCCGTTCGTCCTGTTTGTAGGAGCTGTCGTGTTCTTCGTCCACGATGATGAGCCTCAGGTTCTTGACCGGGGCAAAGACGGCGGAGCGGGCGCCCAGAACCATCCCGATCCGGCCGTCCTGGATTAACCGCCATTGCCTGTGGCGCGAAGCCGGCGTGAGCCCGCTGTGCAGGACGGCGAAGGGCCAGCCGGGGAATCGCTCCCGGATCCGGCCGATGAGCTGGGGGGTGAGGGCTATTTCCGGGACAAGATAGATAATCCCGTATTCCTTTCTTAAAGCGGACTCGATGACCCGGAGATATACCTCGGTCTTGCCGCTGCCGGTCACCCCGTGGAGCAGGAAGGTCGAGAAGACCCCGCTTTCAATACCGTAGCCGATCGCCGCCGCCGCCTCCCGCTGCTTGCCGTTCAACCGGGGGCGGCCTGCCTTACTCATGTGATCCCGACTTAATGGGGAAAGCCCCTCGGTCTCTGTCACCGGCGCCTCGACCTCTGTTTTTTTTCTCCGGGCGGGAATCTTGCCTTTCCTCCCCCGGAGCGGAATGATCTCTTTGAGCGTCGTCCCCAGGGGATGTTCGTAATATTCCGCGGCCCAGCGATAGAATTCGAGATCCTTAAGGTTGAAGAGAGGCCCGTCTGAATATAGAGAGACAATGGCTTTGGGATCCGGGACGTCGGTTGTGGCGGAGGTTTCTATGACGTAGCCCGCGGCCATCTTTTTCCCCAGGGGGGCGCCAACCATCACTCCCGGGGTTATACAGGGGATCAGCTCGTCCGGGACGGCGTAAGTGAGGGGTTTGGCAAGGGGGACATGAAGGGCCACGGAGGCATAGATTTTCTTCTGGTCCCGGGATGCTTCAGACATGATTTACCCGTAGATTAGGTTTATTCAGATGGGAAGGCGGATATTCATTGCCCGGGGAGGATGGCTTGAGAAATCAATCGCCCTTTTGTTTTTCGATCTTTTCCTGTTTTGTTTTGCAGTCTATGCATTGGGTGGTTACCGGTCTGGCCAGGAGTCTTTTTTCGGAAATGGGGCCGCCGCAATCATCGCAGATGCCGAAAACCCCGTCGTCGATCCGTTTTATCGCCTCCTGCATCTTCAGGATGAGCTTTCTCTCCCGGTCCCGGATGCGCAGCTCAAAATTCCGGTCCGATTCCAGCGAGGCCCGGTCGGTCGGATCGGGGAAATTATCGTTGGTATTGGACATCTCGGAGACGGTGCGCTCCGCCTCTTCGAGGAGCTTGTTTATCTCCCCCATCAGGGTATCTCTGAAGAATCTCAGTCTTTCCGGTTTCATAGTCAATTATTTCAACCAGCCAGGGCCTTAAATAAGCACAATCCCCTTACCTGAACAGAGGCGTTTTGTAAAGGGGAAAATTCAAAAAAAGCGCCGCAAAAGGAGAAAAATTAGGTGATTGATCTTTGTTTAAGGATATTATAGAAACCAGCCATGCAAACCAGAAGCAGGGAATATGCCGGAATATATCAGGGTTTGGCCTTGATCGCCGATCCCATCTATCGGTATGCCTCCTTTACCGTCCCCCTTGAGGACCGGCCCTCGGAAGCGACGGAAAAGGATCTGATCGATTCTCCGTGGATCCAGAGGCTGCGGAGGATCTATCAACTGCAAAGCGCCCGCTTTGTCTATCCCGCCGCGGAGCACAGCCGTTTCCAGCATTCCCTGGGCACGATGCATATGGCCGGGGAGTTCGGCAGACATCTCTATCCCTCGCTGAAGGCGACCTGCGCCGAACTTCCTTCGCCCAACTTGGTCGAGGAGATCCTCCGGATCGCCGGGCTCCTTCACGATGTGGGACACGGCCCTTACGGCCATTTTTTCGACGATCATTACCTAAGCAGATACCGGATTACCCACGAAACCCTGGGGCAGGCCATCATCAGAGGCCCACTGGGGGAATTGATCAGGGGAATCCGCCGGAGTCCGAGCGGGAATTTCGCCTCCGGCGAGGGGATCGATCCGGCCTGGGTGGCCTATCTCATCAAAATGCCTTCCCCGGGAGAGGGAAAAAAGCCAGGGTGGCTCCGCTTCCTGAGGCAGCTTTTCTCCGGGATCTATACCGTGGACAATCTGGACTATGTAAAGCGGGACGCCTTTATGACGGGTTTCTCATTAGATATGGTGGATATCGAGAGGCTCAGGTTCTACAGCTTCTTTTCCAAAGACGGGCTGACCCTCCACCAGGCGGGCGTCTCCGCCCTGAGCCGTTTTTTGAACGCCCGCCTCAACCTCTATGCCAATGTCTATTTCCACAGGACCACCAGGGCCCTCGATATCCACCTCCAGGAGATCTTTCCGCCCACGATGAGCCTGATCCTGCCGGAGAATCCCCTCAACGACCTGGATCAGTACGGCGAATGCGACGAATGGTTCCTCTATCATAAGATCAAACATTGGCTAAAAGAGGGAAATTCCGAGCAAATCTCCCTGGGAAGGGAATGGGACAGGCTCTACCGCCGCGAGGTCAAGTGGAAGATGTCCTACGCAACGGATATCTCCCTCGACGAGATCCATCGGGGCGCCGGATTCCTCCCCGCGGAAACCTATGAAGAGTCGGTGCGGCGGAATCTGCCGGCCTCTTTGCGAGGGATCGCCTTCCGGGTGGACATGGCCACCCAGGACCCCCGCCCCCTCAATCCCATGGCCGAGGGGGAAAGGCGGGTGAGCATCTACAATCCTGCCTCCGGGGCCATCTCCCGGGAGCCGCTCAAGGAGATCTATCGCTTCATCCCCGCCCGGGTGGTTCATTTCCGGATCTTCTCTCTGAGCCACGATCACGACGATGCCTTCACCAGGGCCGGGGAGAGGGCCTTGAGTTCGCCGGAAGGGGCGGCTAAAACCAATATATGAAAGAACACAGAGAGACCACGGATATCACCCTTTTTGTCCGGACCAGCGGCGACGAATCGGACCGCTGGAACAGACAGAGGATCGTCGATGCCCTTTTGAGGGAGACGGACATCGACGGGGAAACCGCCGAGGTTATCAGCCGGGAGGTGGAAAAACAGATCGTCTCCTCCGGGATAACCCGTCTCACGACGGCCTTGATCCGGGAGATGGTTGACGCCAGGCTGGTCGAAAAGGGGCGGGAACAGGACCGAAGGCTCCACGCCACCCTGGGGTTTCCCCTTTATGACGTAAGACAGCTTCTCCTGCACGAAAACAAGGAAAACGCCAACGTCCCTCATAGCCCGGAAGGGACCAATCTGATCCTGGCCGAGGGGATCAAACGGGGTTACGCCCTCCACGACGTCTTTTCCGCGGAAATCTGCGATGCCCATGTCTCCGGCGATCTCCATCTCCACGGGCTGGGATATATCGACCGGCCCCACACCTCCTGCCATCTGCTCGAATATCTCAAGATCTTCGGACTGGATATGCCCCATGCCTTCAATATCGCCCATCCCGCGAAGCACGCCGAGGTCTTGCTTGCGCATATGGTCAGGTTCAGCTCGATCCTCCAGGGTCTCTTCGGCGGGCTTATCTCCTGGGAGATGGTTAACATCTCATTTGCCCCGTACCTGGTCGGCCTTACGGCCAAAGAGGTGACCCAGTTCGCCCAGATGCTCGTTTACGAATTCTCTCAGCTTACCTCGACCAGAGGCGGCCAGGCCCTCTTCACCGATATCCATCTCTACTGGGACATCCCGGAGGAGATGTCCAGGGCTCCGGCAATCGGTCCCGGCGGGGTTTTTACCGGCAAGACCTACGGTGATTACGAAAGGGAGTCCCGGGTTTTTGCCTGGGCCATTTTTGAGGTTTACCGGAAGGGAGACGCCCGAGGAAGGCCGTTCATATTTCCCCGTCCCCTGGTCCATATCACCGAGAGGCTGCTTACCGATCCCGAGGGCGGGGAGTTCTTGCGGCAGGTCTGCGAGGTGGCCGAGGAAAAGGGGAATCCCTGTTTTGTCTTCGATCGTCCCGGGGAGGGGACCGAAGGGCCAGGCGGGGTTTTAATAACCGGAAATCCGGCCTCCCCCAAGGATTCTTATCTCTCCGCCCGGCGGGCCTCGATCCACAACGTAACGATCAACCTGCCAAGGCTGGGCTATAAGGCGGAAGGTGAAAGCGATTCCCGGCTTTTCCAGCTTCTCGATGATCAGCTCGATCTGGCGGTCAGGGCCCATCGGGAAAAGCGGGAATTCGTGAAAAAACTGCTTGCCCTAGGTGGAAGGGGCCCCCTTGCCGTTTTATCCATGGAAAGGGAAGGGGTGTCCTATCTCGATCTGGATGCCTCCCATTACCTGGTGGGAATGGTGGGCCTGGATGAACTGGTGCGGTTACGGGGAAAGGGAGGTCTTCTCGAAGAGGAAGGACTTAAGTTCGGTCTTAAGATAATCACCTACATGAAAAAGCGGGTGGAGGAACTGGGCGGGAGACAGGGGCTCAAGGTGGCCCTGGTTCAGACGGAAGCCGAGACAACGGCCTATCGTTTCGCCAGGCTGGACCTGAAGATGTTCTCGCCCCGCTCGGGCAGGTATATCCGCGGCGATCTCGCCCGGGGGGAAATTTACTATACCAATTCCACCTGTCTGCCCGCGGCGGCGGCGGCGAGTTTTTTTGAGCGCACCAGGCGGGAGGGGGAATTCCATCCCCTTCTCTTGGGCGGGGCTACGACAAACCTGCATCTGGGCTGCGAGAGGATTTCCGCCGGGGATATAATCCGTCTGATCAAGGGAATTTACCAGGAAACCCTCTGCCGCCAGGCGGCCCTGTCGCCCGAATTTACCGTCTGTTTCAGGTGTGGTCAAACCTCCCGGGGGCCGATTGACCGCTGTCCTGCCTGCCAGGGGGAAGAGGTGGACCGGATAGCCAGGATCACCTGCTATTTCAGCCGTACCTCCGGCTGGAACCGGGGAAAACTGGCGGAACTGAGGGAGAGAAACCGGGCCTGCGGACTCTTTCCCTGACTTTAAGGAGGAATATTTGTGATTTCAAGACGGGCCGGGCAGATTGCCTCTTTTATCGCCATGGACGTTCACGAAAGGGCCACGGTTCTCAAGGCCAAAGGGAACGATATTATCCACCTGGAGCTCGGGGATCCCGATTTCCCCACCCCGGACTGCATCCGAGAGGCGGGGGCAGGCGCCATCAGAGACGGCCATACCCACTATACCCACAGCCAGGGGATGCTGGCCCTTAGAGAGGCGATTTGCGCCGACCATTTTGATCGCTACGGCATCGAGGTTTCCCCGGAGAGGGTAATCGTCACTGCGGGCACCTCGGCGGCCCTTTTTCTGGTCATGGCGGTCCTGCTTGACGCCGGGGATGAGGTGATCGTCTCCGATCCCGCCTATGCCTGCTACCCGAACTTCATCAGGCTCTTCGACAGTAGCCCGGTGCCGGTGGATGTTTATGAAGAGGACGGCTTCCAGTACCGTCCCGAGGCCGTTTTCGGGAAGATCTCCCCGAAAACGAAAGGGATCATGATCAATTCCCCGGCCAATCCCACCGGAAACCTTCTTTCGGAAGAAAGGATGGCTCAAATCACCTCTGCAGGGATTCCCGTCATTTCCGACGAGATCTACCACGGGCTCGTTTACGAAGGCCGGGAGCGTTCGATTCTCGAATTCACCGACCGGGCCTTCGTTCTGAACGGTTTTTCCAAACGCTTCGCCATGACCGGCTGGCGTCTAGGTTACCTGATCGCGCCTATCGAGTATATCCGGGCCATGCAGAGCATCCAGCAGAATTTCTTTATCTGCGCCAATTCCATCTCCCAGATCGCCGGGATTGCCGCCTTAAAAGAGGCCGCAGACGAGGTGGCAAGGATGAGGAGCATCTTCAATGAAAGGCGTCTGGCCATGATCCGGGGCTTAAGAGAGATCGGCTTCGGGATTTCCGTGGAGCCCACCGGGGCCTTTTACGTCCTGGCCAACTGCAAGGCATTCGCCAGGGATTCCTACCGGGAGGCCTTCGCTCTCCTTAATAGTTGTCAGGTGGCGGTGACGCCGGGGATAGATTTCGGCCGGAACGCCGAGGGTTATCTCCGCTTTTCCTACGCCAATTCCCTGGCCAGAATCGAAGAGGCGCTCGACAGGCTCAAGGGGTATTATGGGAAGGGACCTGTCCCCTCCGGGGTAAGGGACGAGAAATCCTAATGGTTCATGCCTGTTTAAGATTTCTCCCCGCGGTCGAAATGACAAGGGTCCCTTCGAAATGAAGGGAGAAGCCAGGCCTTCTTAGCCTCAGGCCCTTCCGTATTCATCGGCGAGACGCTCGATATCGTCTTCGTCAAACGATTCCCCCCGCTGGATTTCAATTAAGATGATCTCCCCGGATCCCGGGTTGCCCAGACGATGGGCAGCGCCCCGGCCGATGTCGATCGAATCTCCGGCCTTAAGAAGGCGGCTTACGCCGTTTAAGGTCACTACCCCCTCGCCCGCCAGGAGGTACCAATGTTCCTCTCTTTCGCGGTGCCGCTGGAGGGAGAGGGTTCCCCTCGGGGCCACTACGATCCGTTTGATCTTGCAGAGGTCGTCTTCCGCCAGGACCTCAAAATAACCCCAGGGCCTTTGGGTTATGGACGGCGATCTTCCGGTCATTAATGGTTCCTCCTTGGGCGAGACGTCTGTAGAACGCAGAGGCTTATAGCATATTTGCCCCAATCAGGCTTTAGAATTCTGTTGAAAAACGATCCGATCGATAACCTTTTCCGGCTGATCCGCCGATATAAGATATGGCGTTTTAACGTAACCTGTGCTAGGCGTAAAATAATTTCCAAGAGGCAAAAAAGGATCAGGGACGATGGATGACGGAAGGGAAATTGAAGGCCCGGATAAGCGGGAGCGGGGCGGAGAGGCAGCAGGGGAAACCCTGCCGGATTTGGGGAGCGCCGGGGGCGTCATGTTCCGGCGGATCATCGATTCCTCGGGGGATTCCATAACCGTTGTGGACCTCCAGGGCCGGGTGGTATTTGCCAACAGGGGCTTCACCGATCTTTCCGGCTGGACGGAGGAAGAGGTCAAGGGACGGAAACTGCCGATGACCCTGCCCTCTCTTATCGGCGAGGAAGAAAGACTCCTGGCCCAGGCGGCCCGGGGGATTCAGATAAAGGGCCACGAAACGATCAAAAGAAGGAAGGACGGGAGTACCTTCTATGCCGACGTATCCATCTCCCCGGTCTTCAACGAATCCGGAGAGGTGGTGGCGATCTCCCGAATAACCAGGGATATAAGCGAACTTAAGACCCTGGAGAAATCCCTCAAGGAGAGTAACGCCCAATACCGGGCCCTTTTCGAGTCCTCCCGGGAGGCGATCTATGTCTCGACCCCCCGGGGGGATCTGATCGAGATGAACCCTTTCGGGCTCGAACTGTTCGGCTACCCCCTCGAGGAATTGAGAAGGGTGGGGATAACGGCTCTCTATGCGGACCCCCGGGAGAGGGAAAAATTTGTCGCGGCGCTTTTGGAGAAGGGGTTCGTCAAGGACTTCGCCGTCGATTTCCGAAAGAAAAGCGGCGATCGCGTCCGGGCGATGATTTCCGCGAGTCTCTTTAACGACAACCAGGGCAGGACCTATTTTCAGGGGATCATCAAGGATCAGACGGCCATCCTCAATCTTGAGGACGAACTAAGGGAACTCCTGAAGGAGAAGGAACTGCTCCTCAGGGAAATTCGGAAAAATGAACAGTGGCTGGCCACCACCATCGCCAGCATCGGCGATGCCCTTATCGCAACGGATCGGGCGGGTCGGGTGGTTTTTATGAATCCCGTGGCCGAGCTTCTCACGGGCTGGGCGGCGGCGGAAGCGGTGGGAATGAATCTCGGGGATGTTTTCCGAATAGTAAATGAAACGACCCGCAATCCCGTGGAGAACCCTGCCGCGAGGGCTATTGAACAAGGGGTCATAGTCGGCCTGGCCAACCATACGATCCTCATCAAGAGGGGGGGAGGGGATATCCCCATTGACGATTCGGCGGCGCCCATCTT